>NZ_CP014845.1:1228134-1535168 GCF_001598055.1 Cupriavidus nantongensis
AGGCGGTGTCGTTCGTCGGCTCCACCGCCGTCGGCACCCATGTCTACAACCTCGCCGGCGCGCACGGCAAGCGCGTGCAGTCGATGATGGGCGCCAAGAACCACGCGGTGGTGCTGCCCGATGCGCACAAGGAGCAGACCCTGAATGCGCTGGCGGGCGCCGGCTTCGGCGCAGCCGGCCAGCGCTGCATGGCCACTTCGGTGGTGGTGCTGGTGGGCGCGGCGCGTGACTGGGTGCCCGACCTGGTGGCGCGTGCGAAGTCGCTCAAGGTAGGCGCCGGCGTGGAACCGGGCACCGATGTCGGCCCTGTGGTTTCGGTCGCGGCCAGGGAGCGCATTCTCGGCCTGATCGCCGCCGGCGAGCGCGAAGGCGCCACGCTGGTGCTGGACGGGCGCGGCGTGGAAGTTCCGGGATATCCGCAGGGCAACTTCATCGGCCCGACCATCTTCACCGACGTGAAGACCGACATGTCGATCTACACCGAAGAGATCTTCGGACCGGTGCTGGTGGTGATCGGCGTCGACACGCTGGACGACGCCATCGCGCTGGTCAACCGCAACCCGTTCGGCAACGGCACCGGCGTGTTCACGCAGAGCGGCGCCGCGGCGCGCAAGTTCCAGAGCGAGATCGATGTCGGCCAGGTCGGCATCAACATCCCCATCCCGGTGCCGGTGCCCTACTTCAGCTTCACCGGCTCGCGCGGCTCCAAGCTGGGCGACCTGGGGCCGTACGGCAAGCAGGTGGTGCAGTTCTACACGCAGACCAAGACGGTGACGGCGCGGTGGTTTGATGACGCCACGGTCAATGATGGGGTGAATACGACGATCAGTTTGAAGTAACCGAGACGACGCCAGACGCGAACCGCTTGTGTGCTCCCTCTCCCGCTCGCGGGAGAGGGTTGGGGTGAGGGCCGGCGCCGGCAGTACCGCAATCGCACCGTCACCCCCGGCATGCGAATGCCAGATGGATTTGGACTGACGCCGTAGCCAATTGACACTCCTACCCTCACCCCCGCCCCTCTCCCGCAAGCGGGAGAGGGGAGCAAGCAAGCGGGATATTGACACCTGATACGACGGAGACACCCATGCATATCGCCTTCATCGGCCTGGGCAACATGGGCGCGCCCATGGCGCGCAACCTGCTCAAGGCCGGTCACACGCTGACCGTATTCGACCTGAACGCCGCCGCGGTGGCATCGCTGCGCGCCGAGGGCGCGGGCAGCGCCGACTCGGCGCGCAAGGCGGCGGCCGAAGCGGATTTCGTCATCACCATGCTGCCAGCGGCCGCGCACGTGCGCAGCGCCTACCTTGGCGAAGACGGCGTGCTGGCCGGGGTGCGGCCCGGCGTGCCGCTGGTCGACTCCAGCACCATCGACCCCGCCACCGTGCGTGAACTGGCCGCCGCGGCGGAAGCGCGCGGCAATTCGTTGGCCGATGCGCCGGTCTCCGGCGGCACCGTCGGCGCGCAGGCCGGCACGCTGACCTTCATGGTCGGCGCCTCCGAAGCGCTGTTCGCGCAGGTGCGACCGGTGCTGGCCGGCATGGGCCGTAACCTGGTCCACTGCGGCGGCACCGGCACCGGCCAGGTCGCCAAGATCTGCAACAACCTGATCCTGGGCATCTCCATGATCGGCGTCTCCGAGGCGATGGCGCTGGGGGTCAAGCTTGGCATCGATGCCAATGTGCTGGCGGGCATCGTCAATACCTCCACCGGGCGCTGCTGGGCCTCGGATACCTGCAACCCGTGGCCCGGCGTGATCGAGACCGCGCCCGCCAGCCGCGGCTACAGCGGCGGCTTTGGCGCCGACCTGATGCTGAAGGACCTGGGCCTGGCCAACGACGCCGCGCGCAGCGTGAAGCAGCCGCTGTTTCTCGGCGCGCTGGCGCAGCAGGTCTACCAGGCGGTGAGCCATGCCGGCGACGGCCAACTCGACTTCTCCGGCGTGATCCGCCAGTACCTGTCCGCCGCGGACAAGGAGCACCAGCAATGATCGAGTTCGCCCTGCACGGCCATGTCGCCACGCTCACGCTGAGCCGCCCGCCCGCCAACGCGTTCACCGCTGAAGGCCTGCAACAGTTGCGCGAACTGGTGGCAAGGATCGACGCCAACCCGGAAGTCCGCGCCGTGGTCGTCACCGGAGCCGGCGAGAAATTCTTCAGCGCCGGCGCCGACCTGAACGGCTTTGCGGAGGGTGACCGCGCCCACGCGCGCGTGATGGCGCAGCAGTTCGGCAGCGCCTTCGAAGCCCTGCAGAATGCGCGTCCGGTGGTGATCGCCGCGATCAATGGCTATGCCATGGGCGGCGGGCTGGAATGCGCGCTGGCGTGCGATATCCGCATCGCCGAGGAGCAGGCGCAGATGGCGCTGCCCGAAGCCGCCGTGGGGCTGCTGCCGTGCGGCTGCGGCACGCAGACGCTGCCGTGGCTGGTGGGTGAAGGCTGGGCCAAGCGCATGATTCTGACCAACGAGCGCGTCGACGCGGCCACCGCGCTGCGCATCGGCTTGGTGGAAGAAGTCGTGCCGCGCGGCCAGGCCATTGCCACGGCGCTGGCGATGGCCGAACGCGCCGGCAAGGTCAGCCCGCGCGCCGCCGCGCACAGCAAGCGGCTGGTGCACCTGGCGCGCCAGGGCGTGCCGCGCCAGGCCGCGCTGGCGCTGGAGCGCGAGCGCTTTGTCGACCTGTTCGACGATGCCGACCAGCGCGAAGGCGTCAATGCCTTCCTCGAGAAACGCGCGCCGCAATGGCGCAACGCCTAGGAGCGCGCCATGCGCCTGACCGAAGAAACCAAGGCCGCCAACCTGGATGTGGCCGAGCCGGAGGTGCTGTTCCAGGTGGTCAACGGCGTCGGCATCGCCACGCTGAACCGGCCGCGCCAGCTCAATGCGCTGTCGTATCAGATGGTCGTCGCGCTGGGCGCACAGGTCGAAGCCTGGGCCACTGACGATGCCATCCGCGCGGTGGTGCTGCGCGGCGCGGGCCCCAAGGCCTTCTGCGCCGGCGGCGATATCCGCGCGCTGACCGACAGCTATCGCGACGGCACGCCGCTGCACCAGCGCTTCTTTATCGACGAATACACGCTGGACTACCGCCTGCACCGCTATCCCAAGCCGCTGGTGGCGCTGATGGACGGCATCGTCATGGGCGGCGGCATGGGCCTGGCACAGGCCGCGCATCTGCGCATCGTCACCGAACGCTCGCGCGTGGCAATGCCCGAGACCGGCATCGGCCTGGTGCCGGATGTGGGGGCCAGCCACTTCCTGTCGAAGCTGCCGCTGCCGCTGGCGCTCTATCTGGGCCTGACCGGTGTGAGCATCGGTGCGGCTGATGCCTTGCTGTGCGGACTGGCCGACGCGGCAGTGGGCAGCGCCACGCTGGACGAACTGGAGCAAACCCTGGCCGGCATCGACTGGGGCCATGACACGCTGACGGACCTGCGCCGCGCGCTGGTGCGCGAGCCCGTTGCCAGCGCCGCCGAAGCGCCGCTGCTGCAAGTGCTGCCGGCGCTGCTGCAGCATTTCGCGGGACATGCCACGCTGCCGGAGATCCTGGCCGGACTGGCTTGCCAGGACGACCCCGCCTACACCGCATGGGCCACCCGCACCATCGACGTGCTGCGCACCCGTTCGCCGCTGTCCGCGTGTGCCACGCGCGAGCTGCTGCTGCGCGGGCCCAGGATGGACCTGGCCGACTGCTTCCGCATGGAACTGGCGGTGGTGGTCAACACCTTCACGCAAGGCGATTTCGTCGAAGGCGTACGCGCGCTGATCGTCGACAAGGACAACGCCCCGCGCTGGCGCGTCACCAGCTATGACGCCGTGGACGATGCCCGGGTCCAGGCGCTGTTCCGGCCGTGGTGGGCGCCGGGCGAGGAGCCGCTGGCCCTGCCCCACTGAGCGGATGCGCTGCGGTGAGCCTCGACGCGCTGCTGGCGCGCAGCCCCTGGGCTGCGGCACTGACACCGGTGCAACGCGAGCGCGTGCGCGCCGAACTGCGCGAGCGTGCGGTGCCGCAAGGCGCCTATGTCATCCGCAAGGGCGACCTCGCCGACAGCTGGCTGGGCGTCGCCGACGGCCTGGTCAAGGTGCATTGCGCCGCGCCGTCCGGCAAGCGCGCCACGCTGACCGGCGTGCCGGCCGGCGGCTGGCTCGGCGAAGGCTCGCTGCTCAAGCGCGAGGCGCTGCGCTATGACGTGGTGGCGCTGCGCGATTCGCGCATCGCCTGCATGCCCGGTGCCACGTTCCGCTGGTTGCAGGAAACCAGCCTGCCCTTCAACCGCTACCTGCTCGACCAGCTCAACGAACGGCTCGGCCTGTTTATCGCCACCGTCGAGCATGAGCGGCTGCATGGCATCGAGGGCCGCGTGGCGCGCGCGCTGGCGACGCTGTTCAATCCGGTGCTATGCCCCGGCCTGGGTCCGGCCTTGTATCTGACGCAGGAGGAAGTGGGCCTGCTGGCGGGGATTTCGCGCCAGCGGGCCAATGCGGCGCTCAAGGTGCTGGAGGGCGAACGCTTGCTGGCGGTCGAGCACGGCGCCGTGCATGTGCTCGACCTGGAAGCACTGCGCCGCTACTGAGCGCGGCGCAGGTTCATGCCTGTGCCGCCGTCGATGGCTTCACCAGACCGTCCGCCCGGAACATCGCCTTGATGCCGCGCACCGCCTGGCGGATGCGCGATTCGTTTTCGATCAGCGCAAAGCGCACGTACTCGTCGCCATAGTCGCCAAAGCCGATGCCGGGCGACACCGAGACCTTGGCCTTGGCCAGCAGCTGCTTCGAGAACTCCAGCGAGCCCAGCGCGCGGTACGGTTCGGGAATCCGCGCCCAGATATACATCGAGGCCTTCGGGATTTCCACCGGCCAGCCCGCCTCGATCAGCCCGCGCGCCAGCACGTCGCGGCGCGACTGGTATTGCGCGGCGATCTCGCTCACGCATTGCTGGTCGCCTTCCAGCGCGGCAATGGCGGCGATCTGCAGCGGCGTGAAGGTGCCGTAGTCGTGATAGCTCTTGATGCGCGTCAGCGCCGCCACCAGGTCCGGGTTGCCGACCATGAAGCCCACGCGCCAGCCCGCCATGTTGTAGCTCTTGGACAGCGTGAAGAATTCCACCGCGATGTCCTTGGCGCCCGGCACCTGCATGATCGACGGTGCCTTCCAGCCGTCGAAGACGATATCCGCGTAGGCCAGGTCGTGCACCACGAAGATGTCGTGCTTGCGCGCCAGCGCGATCACGCGCTCGAAGAAGTCCAGCTCCACGCATTGCGCCGTCGGGTTGGACGGAAATCCCAGCACGATCATCTTGGGCTTGGGATAGCTGCCGCGGATGGCGCGCTCCAGCTCGGCAAAGAAGTCGATGCCCGGCACCAGCGGCACCGAGCGGATATCGGCCCCGGCGATCACCGCGCCGTAGATGTGGATCGGATAGCTGGGATCGGGCACCAGCACGGTGTCGCCGCGATCCAGCGTGGCCAGCATCAGGTGCGCGAGGCCTTCCTTGGAGCCGATGGTGACGATGGCCTCGGTATCCGCATCGATGTCGACGTCATAGCGCTGGCGGTACCAGTGCGAGATCGCGCGGCGCAGCCGCGGAATGCCCTTGGACGCCGAATAGCCGTGCGTATCGGGCCGCTGCGCCGCTTCGGTCAGCTTGGCCACGATATGCGCCGGCGTGGCGCCATCGGGATTGCCCATGCTCATGTCGATGATGTCCTCGCCACGGCGGCGGGCGGCCATCTTCAGCTCGGCGGTGATATTGAAAACGTACGGGGGAAGGCGATCGATGCGCGCAAAGCGGCGCTTGCCGGAGGAAGCGGCAGTCATGAGGGAGTCCTTTACGTAAGCGCCCGGAACCGTCCGAGCGACGTCGGCAGACTTTGTCTCGTCTGCCGGGGACTCATGTTAGCGGGGATGCGGCGATTGTACAACGGCCATGTGCGACCGTATGCGCGATCGTGCGTGATCGTTCAGAGCAGCTTGCCGCCCGGCGGATGCGTCGGCCGCTCCGCCGGCAGGTTGCGCACGATGCAGTCCAGCGCGCGCGCATCCGACTTGCCGCCAAGCGCCGCGCTGACCGAGTCGCGATACTGCGCCGGGGAAATGCGCCGGTAGTACAGCCGCGAGGTCTGGTCCAGCCAGTAGACGTAGTTGTCGTCGTCCCGGCTGCCGCTGGTGCGCAGCCACTCGCTGATATTGCTGGAGCCGACCACCATATTGGGGCACGCGGTCTGCAGCGAATCGAGATAGGCGTTGAAGCCCCTGGCCTCGATATTGCGCACGGAGTCCGGCGCACAGGCGGCCAGCGTGGCGATGGAGGCCGCTGCCGCGGCGATGCGCAATGACTGGATGGCAAATGGCACGGCGCTGCTCCTGGCAATGGCGATGCCGCCATCTTAGGACATGCCCGCGCCCGCGTACACCGCGCTGGCGCGCTCAGTCGTCCAGCGTCTCGTGCACCGCCGACGCCCCACGCTTCCAGTAAGCGGAGGCGCGAATGCGCTTCTTGTCGATGCCGCGTTCCGTCACCAGATACTGGCGCACCGCCTTCATCGCCGCGCCCTCGCCGGCGGCCCACACATAGCCCTCGCCGCGCGGCAGCGCCAGCTTGCGCAGCGCGCCTTCCAGCAGGCTGCCTTCGGGAGCATCCCCGCGATGCAGCCAGTGCACGTCGACCTGCGCCGCGCTCGGCAGCGGGATCTGCGCGGCGGCATCGCCCACTTCCACCACGACGATGGCATGGGTGTCGGCGCCCAACTCTTCCAGCCGGCGCGCGATCGCCGGCAGCGCCGTATCGTCGCCGACCAGCAGGTGCCAGTCGAACCCCGTCGGCACCACGAACGAACCGCGCGGCCCGCCCACGCCCAGGTACTGGCCCGGCCGCGCCTGGGCCGCCCACGTCGACGCGGGCCCGTCGCCATGCAGCACGAATTCGAGGTCCAGCTCCTGCTTCGCGGCATCGTAGCGGCGCGGCGTATAGTCGCGTGCCGCCGGACGCGGCTGGCCCTCGGGGAACGCAATGCCGTCCGCGGTGACCTGCGGCAGCACCGGCTTGTCCTCGCCGGCAGCCGGGAAAAACACCTTGACGTGATCGTCGAACGACGCCGAAACAAAGCCCTGCAAGTCGGCGCCGCCCAGCGTCACGCGCAGCAGTTGCGGCGATACCTGCGTGGTGCGCACCACCTGCAGCAGGCGTATCTTCAGCGGATGGCGCACGCGCTCGACCGTCAGGTTGCGTGCGGATTCAGTAGCGTTTGTCGTCATATCGGAATTCCTTGTCTGCGCGCCCTGCGCCTGCCGGGCACGATTGCCAAAGGCCGATGCCAGGGTCAGCGCCATGGTTCAGGCCTGCGGGCCTGCTTCGATCTCCGCCGCCGCGCGCGCCAGGATCGCGGCAATGCGGCGCTGCTCGTCGGCATTGGCTTCACTGCGCATCACCAACGCCTGCTTCAGCGCGGCACGCGCCTGCATCAGCTCGGGCAGCCAGCCGCCCTGCTCCGAATCAGGCTGCTGCTCGCCACGCATCGCCCGGCGCATCCACTCCATCTTGCGCGCCACATGGCGCAGCCGCGCCACCATCACGTCGACCCGCTCGCGATTGGCCGCCAAATGGGCCTTGCCGGTCTCCGACAACTGGTAGCGCTTCTTGTTGCCTTCGGTGTCGACGGTGGCATAGCCGACTTCTTCCAGGTAGGTCAGCGCGGGATAGACCACGCCGGGGCTTGGCTTGTAGAACCCGTTGGTACGCGTCTCCAGCGCCTTGATCAGCTCGTAGCCGTGGCTGGGTTTTTCCTCCAGCAACGACAGCAGCAGCAATTGCAGGTCGTCCGCGCTGAACTTGCGGCCGCGGCGCCAGCCTTCCTCGTCGAAGCCGCCAGGGCCGCCGGGGCCGAAGGCATCATCGTCGCGGCCACCCCAGAAGCTGCCGTGTCCTCGGCCCATGGCGTGTCGGGCCATGTGCGGAGCGAGGCGCATCATGAGATGGCGGGCTCTTCCGAGAAAGTCCGGGTAGGGAGCGAAGCCGGGGTGATGGGGGTGGTGGTGATGCATGAAGCTCTCCTATATGTCGCTAGACATATCTTACGATATATATCGTACGAGCTAAAGTCAAGGCTCTTCACATTACCGTCCCCTCCCTTCGCCAAGCCTTCCGTGCGTGCGCCGCCGCACCAAGCCGGGTTGTCTATCGTCCTGCCGCTTTCCAACATTCATTTAACGCCAAGCATCGCGACAGACGGCGCAGCGGCCGGCACGACAGTGAACAACAACAGGCCAATCGGGGGACAAGGATGGACGCCAGGATTCAGCGCAGGCTGAGGGCCTGCATCGGCGCCATGATGATGGCGCCAGCGGGAATGGCGTTCGGCGCCATGGAGGATGCGCTGCTGAGCGCGGAGCCGGTCGGGGCGGCGGCGCGGGGCTATTACGCCGAACCGGCGTATGACATGGGCACCCATTACCAGGGCGGCCATCTGCGGCTCGGCTACAAGCTGTCCCCAGACTGGTCGCTGGAAGCAGGCTACTGGCGCCGCCACCTCAGCCACGGCGACGACTCCGCCGGCATTGACAGCTGGCTGGCGTCGACCAGCTATGGCCTGATCACGACGCCGGACGCTGGCCGCAAGCTCACGTTGCGCCTGTCGGCCTGGGGCAACTACACCGGCAGCCTGCGCAAATCCGGCGCAATGCCGGGAAGCAAGCTCGCCGACTACAGCATCGCCCATCCGAACGACACGCAGGTGCAGGCCGATCTGGTCTACACCGGTCAGCCGTGGCCGAGCCAGTCCCTGACCGGCTTTATCAGTGGCGGCTATAGCTGGGTCCGGGCCGGCGATATACAGGGCACGCTCAAGCAAGGCTCTTGCCTTTACAACGTCAGGGTCGGTGCCGACAACATGGCGACCGGTACGCTGGCGGCGCCATGCAGAGTGGGCCGCGCCACCGCGTCCGGCGGCGGCTTTCGCCTCAATGCCGCCGATGTCGGCGTCGACGCCGGCAGAAGTTTCAATGACAGCGGCGCATTCGTCGGCGCGGGCGGCTCATGGCGCTGGGGCCTGGGCGCATGGAGCCTGACCGCGGGCTACCACGTCCAGTACTTCTTCCGCGAACTGGACAATCGCTACATGGCGTATGGATCGGCCAGGACCCAGTTCAACCAGACCGTGCTGTTGCAGGCGTCTTACGCGATCAACCGCCACGTCGATGTCTTCGTGCGTGGGCAAGGGGCACAGAATAGCCTGATGGGCTACGTGCCGATGCTGTACAACCCGGTCACCGCAAGCCGGCTTGACCGGACCTATGGGTTGTTTTCAATCGGGTTGCGGATCAGCGGGTTCTAGTCGCAGCGAGAACGACGGTCAGCGGCGCTGCAGCCGGACTCGCACCCCGTTGCCGGAACGGACCGTTACGCGCCCCACCACCTTCGGCACGTGTCCCGGATCCGCTTCGACGCGATACCGGCGAACGATGCTGGCGAGTATCAGCACGGCTTCCTGCGTTGCATAGGCAGCGCCGATGCACACGCGCGGCCCCTTGCTGAACGGGATATATGCGCATTTCGACGACTCCTTGCCGGCCGGCGTATCGAAACGATCCGGATCGAACTCGTCCGGCCGCTCCCACAGCGTGCGGTGCCGATGCAGCAGCCACGGCGAAATCAGGATCGGCGAGCCTTCCTTCACCGACTTGTCGCGGATGCATTGCGATTGCGCGGCCTCGCGCACGAAGAACCCCACCGGCGGGTACAGGCGCAGCGTTTCGCGGAACACATTGCCAACCGTCGGCAGGCTCTTGATATCGCTCAGCTCGAATTCCCGCTCGCCCACCGCGGCCTGGATCTCTGACAGCATCTGGTTCTGCAGGTGCGGGCATTGCGACATCAGGTAAAGCGCCCACGTCAGCGCACTGGCCGAAGTCTCGTGCCCGGCCAGGAACAGCATGCAGACCTGGTCCACCAGGTCTTCATAGGTAAGCCGATCGCCGCTGACCGGATCGACAGCGTCCATCATCGCGGCCAGGATGTCCTGCCTTGCGCTGCCCTGCCCGTTGTCGCGCTCCGCCATCCGTCGCGCGATGATCCCCGACAGGATCGACCGGATCTTCTTTGCCGCACGCTTGCTGGCCCAGGCCGAATACAGCGGCGGCAACCGGTAGATCATCAGGATCATCGCCCGTTGCGCGTGATGCTGGAATTCCAGGAAGGCGTCGTAGATTTCCTTCGCCGCGGATTCTTCCAGAGTTTCCGACAGGATGGTGCGGAAGATGATGTCCGCCGTCACGTAGGTCATCTCGCCGTCGACCTCGAACGAACGCCCGTCCGCCACCTCATCCAGGCGTTGCGTCATGCCCGCCACCGAATCGGCCATCAGCGCGAACACCAGCCGGAGCCGCGCCTGCGCGAACGCCGGCTCCACCAGACGGCGCTGCCGCTCCCACAGCTCACCGTTGGTGGTGAAGATGCTGGTGCCCAGCAGCGGCTCCAGCATCCTGTGCATCAGCTTGTGCTTGGGATACGCATGCGCATCCCCCAGGATCCGGCGCACCCAGTCGGCATCGTTCACCATGTAGATGTCCATGCCGGGCTGCGAGATCTTGCCCATCTTCATCGAATAGCTGCGCTCGAACAGCACATCGATCCAGGAATTCCAGCCACGCAGAAAGCGCAACAGGAACGAACTCTTGCGCACATGCGGCTTGGGATACGGGGGCTGGAAATTCATGGGGGGCGAACTGCGGGTGTCAGAAAGGCTGGATGCGGCGCGGGCCGGCCGTCATCCGGAAATAGTCATACTCGTTAGGTAAGGCGCTTGCCATCAGGTACTGGAAATGCAAGCGCTGCTTGCTGCGCTTCATGCGCGCGTATTCCTGCTTGCCGAACATGCGGAACGGGCGCACCACCTGCGCGGTGGGCCTGCCCGAGGCCGCGCCGGGAATTCCCGAAATATCGAGCGGATTGGCCTGCGAGAAACACAGCGAATCGGCACGGGCGTTCATGTCCAGCCACTGCATCTCCCGCTCTGCCGACAGGCACTGCAGATCACGGCGGAACGCAGTGGCCGACGGCATCAGGCTCAAAAGCGGAATGCATTGCCCCAGCGTCACCAGCGTCAGGCCGCGGCGCTGCGCCGGCATCAGCGCATCTGCCAGGCGCGCCGCCAGCGACACGCCGACGATCGAGCCGACGCTATGGCCCACCACCAGCGCCTCATCGCAGGGCGATGCTTCCAGGTCACGGCGGATCCAGTCCGCAAACGCTTCGATGCGCTGGCGGACATCCTCGGGCTCGCGCTCGCCCCACGCCTGCACGAAACGGTAGATCCGCAGCAGCCAGAACACCGCCAGGCGGTTCGCCAGCGCAACCCCGCCGCCGAACAGCACGGCGCCGGCGGCCATCCCGCCCGCCACCGCCAGCCATCCAGGCACTCCCACCGCTGACAGCGCCGCCGAAGCGCCAATCCCGATACCGAGCGACAGCATCAGCAGCAGCGCCAGATAAACCAGCGGATACAACGCACTGAAGAACGGCCCGCGGAAGGTCTTGCTGAGGCGGCCGAATGCGCCGCAACCGATATAGCGCGCATAGCTGGCGAGCGTCGACCACACCAGCCGCGGCAGGCTCGGCTCCCAGTGCCGACGCACCAGGTCGTCCCAATGCAGGAACTGGTACTCCGTGGAAACCGGATGGCCATCCCATTCACTGTCGACGTTCCAGGCGCTGACATGCTCCCCCAGCCGCGAGCGGCTTCCCACGGCGACCGAACCGCCATGATGGACGGCCTGCTTCGCCGACTCTTCGCGATACAGGCGGTGATAGAACGCCGCGCCGCGTGGATCGAAGCCGCTGACGTAATAGACCTTGCGGCGCCTTACGAGGCCAGGAGCAGCCTGCGCCGGTGTTTCCTGAAGGGCAGCGCTCATCATTGCGTTCGGTGGTGCAGATTCTTCTTCAGTACCAGGTCCACGATCGGCTGCTCACGCTTGTTGGCGCGCCGGCAGTGGTCCTGCTGGAACTTGTCGGTAAACCAGATGATGAAACGGGCCCACCAGCGATGCTGTTCGCGCCAGGCGTGCGAAGACACCGACTCCCAGGCATAGCCATTGAACAGCGTCGCATTGACGAAATGATCGAGCGCCCGCACCCCTGCCCGACCGCGCTCGGTCTTGCCGAAGAAACCGATATAGACGATCAGGAGGTATCCGAGGACGGCCAACGGGACGATAAAGATCATCAGCAGGAAGCCGGCGATGCGTTCTCTCATGGCGGGGGCGAAGAATGGGGGCTGGGGGCGCAGCGGGGGTAATGCGGTTGGACCTGCTATCCGGTGCCGCTAACGGCGCCAAGGCGCCCGACAGTATAGCGACAGATCAAGCACGGAACAGCCGGATATCGGGCCGGCAAGCCGGGTCGAGAATGCCACGGACTTGACTGTTGTAGTTTTGAAACAATATCCAATTTGCTGGCCGCGATCCGCTATTCGGCGGCGAAAAAACCCGGGGCTTACTCAATGCGAAAATTCGGGCCGGCATCCGGGTTTCCTCCAATTTGTGACTGCCCCGCACCAGCCGTTGAATAGAACACGGAGCTGAACGCTCGACAAAAGGACTCGCATGCTGCCCCTCAGCCTTGTTCTACTTGCGATAGTTGCCCTTGCCGCCCTTGTGATGGAATCCGCTGTGCAAGACTGGTGTGACGAACACATATGATGGAAACAGGCCAGTGACCTCGTCATGCAGAGCTTTGGCCGCGCGGCCGGATTTATGGGTTATCCGACCAGAAGCGCCGCCAGCACGTTGACGGTTGCGTTGATATCCCAGACCCGACCGCTATAGGCATCGGCGGCGACGAGACCGGCGACAAACAGCAGCCGCGCCAGTTTTCGCCTTTGCAGATCCTTGCGACGCTGCTCCGGAACGGGCACCAGCATGTCGTCGGCATAGAACGACGAGTTGATTTGCGACACCCGCACCAGGTAGTTGCGAAAACGCGAATAGACCCGCATGTCGACAGCGCCTGGATCATTCCAGAAGGCATCCAGCGACCCCTGGTAAGTCAGGCCGGGCTTGGCGTAGAAGCAGCGACCAAGCGCAATGACGGGAACGCGGTGAAACAAGGCTTGCAAACCGGTCGTGGAGTTCACCGTCACCAATCCCATGCATCGGTGCAGCAACGAAGGCAGGTGGGCATCGTGAATATAGACGATGCGGCCGCTGGCACCGAAGCGTGCGGCGCATGCCTCAATAAAGGCTGCGTAGTCGGTATGACCCCGATCCATGGGATGGTGCTTGAACACCAGCACGCTGTCGGCCGGCGCATGCTCGGCAAAGGAATGCGCTGTCCACTCGATGAAATCCTCGATACGGCGCCAGGGACTATGCACCCGAATCTGGCTGTCGTTGTACACCTGCAGCGGAGCCAGGAAAAAGTGTGGATGCTCGTTTGCCAGCAACTGCTCGCGCAGCGACCGCTCCTGCCAGCGATATACCTGCTTGCGGTATGCCGCCCGTGTCCATTGCCCCAGTTCATGCACGCCGAACGGCTTGTGATGCTGGTAATGCGGATAGCGGCGCGCACCGGCCATGCCGCCGGCAAAGTACCAGAACGAATACAGCGCCATCTTACGGAATGAATGCCGGAACTTGCGGGGCTTCGGCGGCGCAGTGACCTTCGGAATCTCCGCGTTCGCAAGCGGAGCCAGCGGAGAGTCCGCATTCACGCCGCCGCACTCCAGCGTGATGTAATCGGGGCGCACGTAGCCTTCTTCGAACGCCCAGAATGCAATGCCCAGAGCCTCAGCCACCCGCGCGGCAATGCGGTGATGACGGCGGCTGGTGCCGAATACCACGATGGCGTCAATGCGGCGTTCCGCAACCAGGCTACGGAGCACTGATTCCCACAGCACCATCGGCTGCACGAACCTGACAATGTCACCGCGACGATAGAAGGCATCGTCGCCGCCGTTGAAGTTGACTTTGGTGACCTGGCAGCCTTTGGCCGTGAGCAGGTCGCGCAGGCGCGCGAAGAACGGGCCGTTCGGTCCTTGCAGCAGCAGGATGCGGCGATGCCTGGCAATCTGGTCCAGGCTTGCCGGCTCCGTCGCGGCAGGCCCTGCAGCATCGTGCGGAGTGGTCCCTCCGCTTCCCTTCGACAGACTGGGGATGTCGATATTTCCGGATGGCTTCCTGAACGACAACATTTCCTCGACCCTCGTGCTGCTCTTGTATTCCGTTATTGGTGATTCTGTCTTTGTTCTGCAGCGTCTTATTGTTCTGGCGCAGATACCCGTCGATGCGCCGCGCAATGCTGCGGATGCGCCAGACCGGCAGCGTCGGCTCCCCCGCGCCACCGACTGTCTCGCCGAGCGGCGCCGTCGCGCCAGCGGATCCATGGACGCAGCAGCGACTGGATCAAATGGCGCCGGAGTCCCGAGGCACGGGCTGGTGCCTCATCGCGCCACGACATGATGTGGTCCACCACAATTTCCGGCGTCGCGAATCCATGCTTGCCATCGCGCAAGACATAGCGCGGATACAGGATCAGCGCACCCGCAACGAGCATGTCGAGCGAAAGACGACGATGCCGGCGCGGCATTTCGCAGCGGTCATCCGTGAGGCCCCAACCGGCATAGAACGGCGCGCCGTGCGTCGTGACCGGCTTGCCACGAAGCAGGGCCTCGAACCCGGCAAGCGAGGTCAGGACATGGACGCCGTCGACAGCGGCAATGAGCCGATCCATCGGGCAGTCCGTCACCAGTTCATCGCACAGCGCGGCGAGCGCCTTTTCCTCGTCGCGATTGCCGCGCAAGCCGCTCATGACATCGGGATGGGGCTTGTAGACGAGATACGCGTCAGGTGCCTCGGCGCGCACCGCCTCGAGCAGCGCGCGGTTGGTGCGGATGCCAGGGGCCCCGAAACGCAGCGACGCATCCGCCTCCACCTGGCCGACGACCAGAATCACGCGGCCAACGCCTGCAGGCCGGGTCCACATGCCTGACCCGACGTTGTACTTGGTGAGCCCGGCACGGATGATGGATTCGCGCAATTGTGCTGCGCGCGAAAGAGTAGCGACGCCGAATTCGGCATTCGCCAACAGTCGCTCCAGGTCGGACTCGGAGGTCGCGTCGTAATAGATGCCGGAACGATCAAACACCCATGACAGCGGACGGACCAGTTGCGCGCCCAGGCCGACGGAGCGCAGGAAGCCGTCCTCCACCGTGGTCACGGCCAGATCGGGTCGCACCGTTGTGTCGACACTCTGGCCCCAGCGTAGCAGCGTCGCGCCTTGCGGTACAGATCGCACGTCGCGATGAAAAATCACCTCATGGCCTTGCAGGAAGTCCTTCAGGATTTTCCGTTTCCAGCGGGAAAAACCGGCTGCATGCAGGCGCCGCGGAAACTGCTGAGCCAGCTGGCGCTGCAGTGCCAGGTAGTCGATGGCGTCTTCCACCTGACAACGGCTTCCGGTATGAGGCTGGACGTAGCGCGTGTAGCGGACCAGCGCGGCAAATGCCAGCTGCTCCACCGAAACGGGATGCCGCCGCGCCGGGGCCGGCAATGCATCAATCGTCAGGCCCCATCCGGCATAGAAAGGCATGCCAAATGTATGGACCGTCTTTCCATGCAGGAGCGCTTCGAAACCGACCTGCGAGGTAACGGCGAAGACGGCCCGCGCGCCGCGGATCAGCGGCACCACGTGGACGTCGTCCTGGATCCGCTCCACGCGCGGATAGCCGCCGTGGTCGAGGATCTGCCCGAGATAACCACGTTTACGTCCGAGCGCGACCTCAGGGTGCTCCTTGACCAGGATTCTGCAATCCGGATATGCCTGCAACGCAGACTCGAGCATGCGCCGGAAACTGTCGCCGTCCGCCAGGCCAAACTGCACCGAGGCATCGTTCGCGGTCTGGTCAACCACCAGCACGTATGGCTGTGGCGGCAGCGATGCCGGCGCCGGCGCATAGTTGTACTTGGAAATGCCCGCCTCGCGCCAGCGTTCGATCAGTTGCCGGGCCCTTGCCTGCTCGGACGGCAGCAACGGCGAGGAAACCAGCTCCTCCAGCCGGGAAGGTTGCGACGCGTCGTAATAGATGCCGCGATCATCCACTACCAGCGAGCAAGTCGGGGACGACGCTCCGGGGTACAGCGAGCGCAGAAAGCCGTCTTCGAGACACAGGAAGCGCTCGATGCCTTGGGAATTCGCGAACGCCCGGGCCTTGCGGGCGGTAGGCCGCCGCCCCCATGCGGCAACGGCGGACAGCGGTACCGCTGCGCCTCGCAATGGATGCACCGGGGCCACCGGCTCGCCCAGGAAGGCGGACAGGTATTCAATTCGGCGAATGCCGTGGGAAAGAACGCCGATCGCGCCCTCAGACGGCAGGCTCATCGCTTCCCAGATCGTGGATTTGCAGGATGCCGACGACACGGTCCGATTCATCCTTCACCACCAGTGCGCCGATCCTGGCGGCATGGATCCGCGCTTCCGCATCGGCGAAGCGTTCGCCCGGCGAGGCGGTCTTCGGATCGGTGGACATAATGTGCCTCGCCATGATCGCCTTGTAGTCGCGGTCGGAGTCGAACGCGCGGCGCACGTCGCCATCCGTGATAACGCCCTGCAGTTGCTCGCCTTCCATCACCAGCGCCATGCCGAGGCGGCCGCGGTTGATGACATGCACTACATCGCGGAACGATGCATCCGGGCGACAAACCGGCAGGTTCTCCTTGTGCATGACATCCGTTACGCGAGTCAGCAGTTTCCGGCCCAGGCTGCCGCCCGGGTGGAATCGCGCGAAATCCTCAGGCTGGAAACCCCGCTTGACCGAAAGGACCACGGCGAGCGCATCGCCCATTACCAGCGTGGCGGTGGTGGAACTGGTCGGTGCCAGGTTGTTATTGCAGGCTTCGCGTTCGACCGAGATGTCCAGCACCACATCCGCATGCCGCGCCAGCGTCGAATGCACCTTTCCGGTCATCGCGATGACCGGATTCTGCTGATGCTCGAGAAACGGCAGGATCCGGATCAGTTCTTCCGTTTCCCCGCTGTTCGAGATCATCAGCACGACATCAATCGGCTTGATCATGCCGAGATCGCCATGGAAGGCTTCGCCCGGATGAACGGAAAACGCCGGCGTACCCGTCGACGCCATGGTTGCGGCGATCTTCTTGCCGATCAGCCCGGACTTGCCCATGCCGACCACCACCACGCGGCCGCGCGCACGCAAGATGATATCGACCGCCTTCTCGAATCCCGCATCGATCCGCCCCGACATGCCGTCCAGTGCCTGGATCTCGGTGGCAACGACGTTGCGTGCCAATGCAATGACTTCAGTCATCGTTCTCTCACATTCCCTACTTGTTATGCGTGCCGGTCATTGCCCACCGGTGACAACAAACTGCTACTCAATATGAAGCGGCGCGAACGACTTCACCAGGTCGTCCACTGCCTTTACCTGAGTCAGAAATGGCTCGAGCTTGTCCAGCGGCAAGGCACTCGGTCCATCGCACTTGGCATTGGCAGGATCCGGATGCGCCTCGAGGAAGAGGCCGGCCAGACCGACCGCCATGCCCGAACGAGCAAGTTCAACGACTTGCTGGCGCCTGCCACCCGACGCGGCGCCATTAGGATCGCGCTGCTGCAAGGCATGCGTGACGTCGAAAATGATCGGCATGTCGTTGGTGACCCGCTTCATCACGCCGAAACCGAGCATGTCGACGACGAGGTTGTCATAACCAAAGCAGGTTCCGCGGTCGCAGAGGATCAGTTGGTCGTTGCCAGCTTCCTTGAACTTTTCGACGATGTTGACTACCTGCGTCGGGCTCAGGAATTGAGGCTTCTTGATGTTGACGGGCTTGCCGGTTTTCGCCAAAGCGACAACGAGGTCGGTTTGGCGGGCTAAGAATGCAGGTAGCTGAAGGACGTCGACTACCTCGGCTGCGGGTGCGGCTTGCCAAGGTTCGTGGATGTCCGTGATGACCGGCACATCGAAGGCGGCCTTCACAGCTTCGAAAATCTTCAGCCCTTCTTCAAGTCCAGGGCCGCGATAAGAGTGAATCGATGAGCGGTTCGCTTTATCGAAGCTTGCTTTGAATGTGTAAGGTATGTCTAGCAGGTTGCTGAAGTACTCCCCGTACAAGAGGCGAGGCTTCCCCCTGCAAGGCAGTAGGCTTGCGATTTTTCACAATCTGGAAGCGGGACGTCCCTACATCGATTTTTTCGGCGGTTTGGCGCCCGATTCCGGCCTCATTACCGCGATTACTGCAACTGCGGACGGATTTGTCCCAGTGAGCGCATGCGCACGAGGTTGTAGGCGGCCATGCTCAGCACGAACATCTGGTCGACTCGCTTCAGTCCACGCACCATCACCTGGCGCATGCGCCCGACAGTCTTGACCCATCCGAAGCCTTGTTCGATCAGCTTGCGCTTTTGCTGCGAAACGGCATACCCGGCGCTGCAAGCAATGGCATCAGGAACGGCCGAGCGGCGCCCCGAGGTGTTCTGTGCCACGTGGGGCGTCACCTTCAGTTCCAGGCAGGCTTGAATGAACTCTTGCGCGTCGTAGCCCTTGTCTGCACCCACCGTGATTTCGGTGTTCGGGTCGTCCGTCACCTGTCGGGCATCGTTGAGCATCACCTTCGCGGCCTCGCGCTCAGCATGTCCGTCCGCATTGGTCACCATGGCGCTCACCACCAGGCCGTGACGGTTGTCGCTCAGGGTATGACCCATATAGCGAAGTTCACTCGCAGTTTTGCCCTTGCGGTACAGCTTGGCATCGGGATCGGTCTTGGACTCGTGCGTCTCGTTGCTGCGCGTGCGACCTTTGAAGTTGGCGCCGTCGTTGTCGTCCTTGTCGTCGCCGCCGTCCTTGCGCACGAAGCTCTTGTGGCCTGCCCACGCCTGAATCAGCGTGCCGTCCACGCTGAAGTGCTCGCCCGACAGCCAGTTCTTCTTCTGCGCGATGGCCAGCACCTCGTTGAAAAACTGGATCACCGCATCATGCTTGATCAGCCGCTCGCGGTTCTTGGTGAAGACCGTGGGCACCCAAACGGTGTCGTCCATCGACAGCCCGATGAACCAGCGAAACAGCAGGTTGTACTGCGTCTGCTCCATGAGTTGGCGTTCGGAGCGAACGCTGTAGAGCACCTGCAGCAGCATGGCCCGCAGCAACTTCTCCGGCGCGATGCTGGGCTGGCCACCCTTGATATCGTCCTCGTACATCTGTGCGAACAACCGGTCCATCTTTACCAGCGCCTGGTTGGCCATGGCGCGGATCGAGCGCAGCGGGTGGGACTTCGGCACGAAATCATCCAGCCTCCGCATAGTGAACAAACTTTCCGTGAAGGTATCTGCGCCGCGCATGAAAGTGGAGTTGGATGGGTTCCTCAAATCAACGCTTCAGCCAGTTGTCGCGCTGACGTCCACCGGAGGTATTTCAGCGGCCTGCTAGGCTCTCGGTAACACGAACATATTCCTCGCAAGCACGAAGTGCTAGATCGCGTGACTCGAGAACATTTATGCCCCCAACCAGCACGAAGGGAAGCGAATTCCCCAAAACAACAGATTCTCCGACTCTGCACAGCGCCATTCTTTTAAATCCTCAATCTCTTTATCGCAACCAATAAGGCAATCAATCGCCAAATCCTCAATGGCTTCAATATAACAAATGCTATGCAGCTGCAAATCTCCCGAAGTATCGATAGTATTTCCGCATCACTTCCTTGCGCGAGTCGACGAAAAATATCTCGCGATCCCTAATATATTTTTTAAACTTTCGCTCTGCCAAGAATTTAGAAGCCAAATAATACTCGGCAGCTAAGATCCCTTTTTGCCACCACGCAGCCGCCTTCACCACTGGTGTATGTTGAGGATCTGTCAAACGCGCGGGTGCATGATTCGTTTTCACGGAGCGTTCGCTTCTTGTGCTGTTTGGCATTTGGTTGCGCTTGACATGCCCCGCGAGGGCTCGTGTCCCCTCAGCCCAAATTGCAGCATCAGTCATACTCTTTTCTAAGATCTTTTCAGTAGGTGGGACAAGATACCTGATTGTATCGGGCCCCATACTATCTTCGAACTTCACGCCCTCAAACAACATCGCATCCGTATGCGCCGGCACAGTGATAAACTTTTCAAAGACCATCGTTGCTGGTCTCGAGTCTATGTACAAGGGCGAAGACAGACATTTCGAATGTTGAGAAAGATCTGAAGCCAACCGCAGCACACCTGAATACGCAAGATCAACTAATTTCTCTCGGGCTCGATCTTCATGCTGGCCAAAGACCTTAATCACATCCCCACTCTCATCTTCCTCGTATCTAATGAATGTTCCTTCACGACTACAAAATACGGATTCGTACACAAACCGATGAGTACCAATTCCGTGCCTCACCTGATCGGGCGTTGCGCCTTCGCAGATATAACCTTTTGCTACTTTACCCGGCGGCAGATTTGAAAATACAGAATCAAAAGTAGCAAAATAATACCCTCTTATATCCTTAGCTCCGAGAGAACTAAAAGCACTCTGCATTGTTCCGGCGTATCCGATATCGACGATAGCTGAATACGGAGATATCACACGCGCTTTCTCCATAGCTTTGCATAAAGCTTGCCGCTCGGCCCTCGCAACCCGCAGAATATTAACCTCCAGATCGAGCGCGATATTCTTCAATTTTTCCCTGTCAAATTTCGCACCAATCCGATGCGAATGACTCGATACCCCATGAGCTCGTAAAACCTCCAGTGGAATATCACTTAATCTCAAGCCGAATCTCGTCTCGAAGTACCGCCCAATTTCAATAGAGTAAATTGGCAGCGCGAGAATTTTTAGAATAGAAGCACGCCCAGAAATCTGGGCTACCCGCGTGGCTCTCCGCGAAGCGTGGAAATAATGCACCTTCGGACAGTCTGAGTACTTCGCGAAAAGGAGGCTGAAGACCTCTTTTACAATCCAGCCGTCCCGAGATAGAAAGTACAGGTCTTTCACCCCATCGCGCACGGCTTCTCGGTAAATCCAAGAAGCAAATCCGACGATGGTGGGCCCGAATACCGCGTACCCAAAACGGACGGGATCGCCAGTTGAAAATGAATCCAGCCCCTCGCTTCCAGGCGTATCGAATACGCCTCGTGCAACTGTGCTAAAAAGCAAGCTATCCGATAGAGTTCGGCTCTTTTTGAGGGGAGCCAAAGCCATGCCAATTCGTTTTTCAGAAAACAACGCTTCCTCTGCGCGACGGAGGCGCGTCACACCGATACCTTTATGAGCGGGGACTGAAAAATCACCAATGGCATTGTCGCCGACGTGGACAATGTCGGTCGCAACAAGGCCATGCCTTTGTATTATGTAATCAAAAAGATCGCCTTCCTTTTTTGACTTCCGGATTTCACTGGAAACATATATCGCCTCATAGCCACTAATTCCAACAGCCGCCAATAAATCACGGATCTGGGACGCGGAGAGATACATATCCGAGATCAGCATCACATCTTTACCGTCGCGTAATGCCACTCGCAACATATCAGCACCGATTGCTCGAGGTATCACCACGGCATGTTCCGTCTCGATCTCAAGGTCGCATATTTTACCGATATACTCATCCGGAATATCAAGCATGGACTTAAACTCCGCATAAATTTCCGCGAGAGTGACATCTTGATATCCGAAATCATTTCGAGCAATTTCGCGCGCGCGAGATTCAGCTTGCACTCTGAAACGTCGAAAGTCTACTATTAGGCCATCGGAAATTTCTCGCACGCGCTCTTCCATGAGTGTAAAAACATCACCTGGAGAAAGAACGGTACGGGCAATAAGAGTGTCAAACACATCAAATGTGACGGTTGAAGCCGTCGCAATCTTCGCTCTAAAATCCTCCAAAAATCGCCCCCTTAGTGCTCAGGATTATTTTTTTTTTGACCTTCTCCAGCATCGCCATTCCGCATGCTGGAGACGGTCTGCTTAAGGCTTTCGACCTTATCAATGTTCCGATATCCCCAGTAGAATGACAGCATATCCGCGGATCTTATCCTTCCCGTCTAAATAACGAAGTGGCGCAGATACGTTGACGTGAAAATCTGGGGACAGAATTTCAGCCCAGAAATGGGGCATCACAAAATCCTGATATACAGACACAAACCTCCCACAATCCGTACCAAGGGGAACCGCAGGCTTGAAAAGATATTCGATATCCTTATCAAAATACCGCGCCTCCTCGACGACAGAGGAAGAAATTGCAAAGACAAGTTTTATTTCATCCAGTGCGAGCAGGCTGTACGAGGGGACATCAACAACGGACACGTTTCGGAAACGCGAGATAAAACTCAATATTTCCTCATCGCCACTTTTGACGAATGGATGCCGACTATAGTAGACGTGATTGTATCTAGCCGCGATCTCCTCAAATCGCTCGCTAAAATCTAGCAAAGTGAGCATCTTCCCGTCGCTACAAATTGCCTTTATCGCCCAAGGTTTGCCCGATAAAAAGAGCCGAGTTTTCGCGAGCAATAAAATTTACACGTCTAAACCCTCTGTAAGCTTGTACTTTTAGACGATCTGCGTATGAATAAAACAGCGCTGCAGGAGTATCGAATGTTGCGATCCTTGCCTGAATTTTAGGGCAATTTGAAGTAAATCCGAAAAGCACATCATCCAGAAACCTAACCGGATGAAGCCAAAAATCGATGTATTTAATGCCCAGAACATCTAAGACGTGCTTAGTCTGCTCGGAAAGTTCATAGCCGATAACCAAATCGTCTGGCGATAACCATTGAGAAACATATTTCAGCGCCTCATCGGCAACATCAGCGGCATTAAAATATGCCTGGGTAGCAAATGCATCTAGCTCCAAGCCGCACAGCGCGAAGAATCGCGATCTATCAAAGTTGAATTCTTTGTTAAATTGAGCGCAAAGCACATATGGCGTCAGCCCCACAGCGTCGCGCACAGGACGTGCAAGCAGATCTTTAACCCATCGCAGATTACTGACTTGCTCGCTGACTTTCGTCATCAAAAAATCGGCAGCAAACACCACTCTCTTTTTTTTCATAGCTTTCATCTCGATTTACTCGTCCTTCGATCCACCAAATAGCCAAACACTCAATCAATTGGCCGACAGCTTAGTATGCGTTGTTTCTCATTAGAATTTTTTTACCAACTTACCAAGTATTTTGCATCGGAAATAACTTCATGCAGCTCACATACCGGCATCAGAAGGTAAATACGTAATTCTCCTACAGCCACTTTTATCAACATCCCATCGCTTGCCAGGACTCGGGGAAGCGTTCACGAATGCAAGCGAGATAACGCACAATACTTTCATGCCTACAGTCCTAGCACCACCTTCGCACTAATCGCAATCTGATAAAGAATCTGAAACACGTCCTTAGCAAACTGCCGCGTCTTGAAATCAACCTTCGGCAACACCATGATCTCGTCGCCCGCCTTCACCGCATCATCCTTCTTGCCATCCGAGAAACTTCCATCCCGATGCGCAATGATGATTCGCGACGTATCCGCGTTCTGCGAAAAGCCGCCCGCCTGCTGAATAAAGTCATCCAGGTCCAGACTCTTGTCATAGGCAACGGCATTCGGGAACAGCACTTCCCCGCTGACCAGCACCAGCCCATCCTTGACCGGCACACGGAGAATGTCGCCGTTTTCCAGCAGCAGATCGTTGCGGGTGCTCGATTTCGCGATCAGCGTCTGACCTGACGGCTCGATCTTCTTGGCGCGTTCCACCCACTGCAGCACCAGCGCGGCTTCTTCCTTGCGCAGCTGGGCCTCTTCCGCCGTGCCGGAACGTGCGGTCAGCACGCTCGATTCCAGGCTCTTGAGCGTTGTACCAAGCAGCGTCTTCTGGCGTGCCTTCACGCTCTGGCGAAAGAGCTGGATGCTTTCGGTATCTGACTCCTGCGTGAAATGCACTTGGCTGAGCAGTTGCCCCATGCGGCTGCCATACGGCAGCACGTATTCCTGCGGGCCGGTGTGTTCGCCTTCGACGCGGACGGTGATGGTGCCGGGCCGCTTGTCGGCGGTGAATTCGATTTCGTCGCCGTTGCGCAGGTCGATCTGGTTGCCCTGCGAGATCGGGAAATACTCGACATTGCGGACCGTGCCGGTATTGCGCACCACGCGGACGTTGGTGGCTTCGGGCAGCGGCTTGGCCAGCCGCACGATCTGGTCGAGCCTGGCCTGTTCGCCAAGGAATTCGAAGCGCTTAGCGTTTTCAGCCAGGCCGCTGACCTTGACGGTCTTCTTGCGCGACTGGACGAAGATGACGTCGCCATTGTTCAGCTGCCGCGAGGTCAGGTCGCCCTTGAGCAGGAAGTCATAGAGATTGACGACTTCCAGCGTCTGGTTGCCGCGCTTGATCGCAACGTCAAGAAAGGAACCGCGGTCTGGGTCGATGCCGCCGGCCTGATCGAGGTAGCGCAGCACGCTGTCGCTGGAGGTGCCGTCGTACATGCCGGGGCGGCGTACCGCCCCGGTAACGTAGACGCGCACCGGCTGTGCGGCCAGCAGGCTGGCGTAGATCGACACCTTGCTGGCAAAGACGCGCCGCAGTGCATTACCGACGGCGGTCTGCAGATTGCCGTTGGTGATGCCTTGCACGCGGAACGGCCCAATTTCCGGCAAAACAATGTTGCCGCCGGCGTCAACGGTCAATACGGTGTCGACGTTGTATCCGTTCCAGATGCGCAGCTGGATGCGGTCACCAACGGAGATGACATGGCTGGGATTGAAGACGGAAGCACTGTCGCGGCTGAATGCGCCGGTGAACAGCTGCGCGCCAAAGGCGTCGCTGGCCATGTTGGCGGTGTAGTCGTTGTTCTGCGGCGCGCTGTCTGGCAGCGGCGTGTCGGCACGTGCCGGGATCGTGGCAACGCCGCCGATCGCGGCGGGATTTCCGACCACGGCGCCACTGGGCGTAGTAGCGCCCTGCGCAGCCAGCGCGGCGTATTCCATCTGGCCGACAGCAGGCGATTGGGACAATCGCATGCCGCCCTGGGCATGCGCGCCGCAGGTGCCGGCCAGGCCGGCTGCGGCGACCGCGATAGCAAGAATTCTTCGAAGCATGGATCAGTCTCGGTGGTCGCGGATGATGGCGCTGAGCAGTTGCACGACGCCTGCCAGCATCAGCGTCATCAGGACGAACACCACGATGTTGTAGATTCGCCGGGGCTGGAGCGGATACTCCGGCCGGGTCGGGCTTTGCACGACCGCTACGTTCTTGAGCTTGCGCGTGGCCTCGATGCGCGCCTTCTCCAGCGCACCGATCGCGGTCTTGTAGATATCGAAGGCAAACTCGGCGGCGGCCTGCAGGCGGTCGTGTTCCTCCACCACACGGTTCAGGCCCCGGCCCTTGGTCGAGACCATGCGGCCGCGCTGCTCTGCCATCTGGCGTTCGACCGCGGCGATCTGCGCGTCGATCTGCTGGATCGCCGGCGACTGCGGCGTGAAGACGTCCTTGAGCGAGTTGCGCTTGACGTGCAGCTCGGCCAGGGTGGCCTCGGCATTAGCGACCACGGTGGAGAGACTTTCCACCTCGCCGCGCGGCGACACCAGGCCGTTGGCGTTCTGGTAAGCCACCAGCGCCTGGCGAGCAGCCTTCAGCCGTTCGCCCTGGTCGTGTACCTGTTTCTCGATATAGACCACCTGCTCGCTGGCGATGCGGTGTGTCATCTCGTTCATGAAGCGTTCACCGTCGGCGACCAGCTCCTGCGCGATGGCATGTGCCATCTCCGAGGTGTAGCCCTGCACCCGGATCACGAGCACGCGCGCAAAGTCGTCGTATTCGACGCTGACGCGTTTCAGGTAGTAATCATGAAAGCGTTCCAGCGAAGCATCCTCGAACCACAAACGCGACAACGGATCCCGGCCGCTGTCGGCGTAGTGCTTGCGCAGCCCGAGCTTGGCGTCGAGCTTCTTGAGCATGTCGGCCGACAGCAGGTACTCGCGCAGCAGCAGCAAGTCCTGAGGAGCAGTATTGCCGACCAGCAACGAGGTGAAATCCGCGGCGCTGGCGCCCACGCCATCACTGCGCTCCACCACCACGCGCGCTTCCGACACATACAGGTCGGACGCAATCACGCTCCAGTACACCACGGCAAGCACGCACGCGGCCACAGCGACTTGCCAGATCCGGTTCAGGGTGTTCACTCGTGTCAGGCGCCCGATCTGCCCTGCGGCGCCCGACGTAATGGTCTTCATCATGCTGGAATGCTGTCCCTGTACGCGCGCAGGGCCTCTTCAACGGAATCGAACCAGTGCGCCTGGCCCTGATGCAGCCAGACTGCCGACTGGCAGAAATTTTTGAGCGTGGATTCGCTGTGCGAGACCATTACCAGGCCTGCACGGCCGGCGAGGTCTTCGAAGGCTTTCTGCGACTTGCGCTTGAACGCTGCGTCGCCGACTGCCGTCAGTTCATCCACGAGATAGGTATCGAAATCGAAGGCAAGCGACATGGCGAATGCCAGTCGCGAACGCATGCCAGACGAATAGGTCTTGACTGGGTCATCGAAGGCATCATGCAGCTCCGAGAACTCGCGCACAAACTCGAGTTTCTCCGCCAGCGTGCCGTGGATGCCGTGGATGCGGCAGACGAACTTGGTGTTCTGGCGACCGCTCAGCGAGCCCTGGAATCCGCCACTCAGGCCCAGGGGCCACGACACCCTGCAGTTACGGACGATGCTGCCGCGGTTGGGCTGGTCGATCCCGCCCACCAGCCGCAGCAGGGTCGACTTGCCCGCGCCGTTCGCGCCGATCAGTGCCACCCGGCTCTTCTGCGGAATCCGGAGGGTCACGCCCTGCAGCACCCACTTCGAGCCGTGGGTGGTGCGGTAGCGCTTGTGGACATCGGTGATCTCGATCATTGCGCGGTCAGCCGGGTTGCGTACCGCATGTGCATGGCCAGGCCAAGGAACACCGTGGCCAGCGCGCAGAAAGCGAGATAGCCAAGGCTGATATGCGCTTCGCCGTGGTAGGCGGCAAACCAGCCGCTGCGCATCGCTTCCAGGCCGTGCGTGATCGGATTGACCAGCACCACCTCGCGCATGGCCCGCGGCATGCTCGCGACCGAATACATGACTGCGGAAAGAAAGTAGAGCGGCGTGAAGACGATGCGTATGAGCTTGCCCAGGCCCGGCAGCAGCGTGCCGATGACGGAGAACATCAGGCCCAGGCCCAGGCCGAACGCCCACAGCAGGAAAGCCGACCACATGACGAGTAGCGGATCGGCGGGGCGCACATCGATATCGAGTAGCGCCAGGGCGGCGAGCAGTACGGCGCCGACGATGACATACAGGAAGGCCTCGACCGTGGCGCGTACCAACACCGTGTCGACCGGCTGTACCTGGCGGTACGAGAACAAGGCCTGGTTGGCGTTGATGGCTTCCATGCCCCGTTGCGCGATATTGCGCACCAGGAAGAATCCCCATACCCCGACGAGGATGAACACTTCGATGTTTGCGTCCTGCCGGACCTGATGCCTGATCACGCCGAACACGACCATCAGGAAAACGATGTGTGCCGCCGGTTCAAGCAGGATCCAGATCCACGCCGCGCGCGCGCCCGCCAGGCGAGCGCTGGCCTCGCGCAGGAACAGCGCGCGCCATACGGAAACTGCGATGGAGACGTCCGACCGGACTGATGTCCGGCTCATTGCTGGCGTTTGCGACTATCTGCGATGTCGACGCAAAAGTGGACTATACCGCCCACCGCAACCGATAGTTTCCGGACGCCGGCCTCGACCCACTCCGGCGTGACCTGATCAAGAATTCCCACACTTGCGCCAGCCCGGTGTTGGCACCTGCCTTCCACCAAGCTCCTTGCCGCCGTGCGCCCAACGCTTTCCCGAACCGCTGCGCTCATTATCCGCTTCTGTTTTTTTGCTAGCCCTGGCCACTTTTCGGTGGCCACTTACTTTTTGCAGGGCGCAATAATAAGCGGCCGCAGCGCGTCACGCAACAACTGGTAACAAAATACAACTTCACCCCCACAAGGGGGATGACGTCACTTCGAAGGGGAATTTGTGGCCTTTGGTCGACTCATCTGAGGCTAATGTGCGACGTATTCTCCACCCGCAAACCCACGCCGGAGAAGGGTTCCAAGGAAAATGTAACAAAAGGTAGGTATATACCCCTTTTACAGCAAGAGCAGCAACTTTGCGCCAGATCAACTTCGATTAATGCAACTCATAAAATGTCATTTATAAAATACATTAACTTCCCAGAAAGACAATCAATAAAAGCGAGAGACTTATCCAGGCAAAAATCCTCGATCAATAATTGGGAATGAACGACCACAACAGTTTCTAAGGAAATATAACGGCCTAGTTATTTCCCAAGAACGGGCGGATCTACGATTTACAAGTGCCGCCCCGAGTGGGCCAAGCGTTGAACAGAAGCAGTAGCGTGACGCCGATGTGCAGGTGCAGCATTTACACTGAGTCCGAATCCGGCAATGTCCCGCACGGACGCATATTTGTTGGCGGCCAGCAAACTCCGTACTTATAGGAGTCGGATGCGCATCGAGGACTGGGGTCACGCCGGAGCAAGTCTCGGCGGCGTCAATGGCTTGCTGACTGCCTTGGCGAGACGGCAGCCCGTTGCAGGCGGCCAACAGTATGGCAGCGGAAGTCCGTGTATGAAACGTACAGGATCGGCACGCCAGAGTGGATCAGGCCATCCGATACCAGTAGCAGCTTCCCTCGCCAAGCTCCCGCACCGCCTCCCCCCGCGCCAACAAATAATTCAAATGCGCAACACTCTCCCCCGTCGCCATCCCCAGCAGCCCTCCACTCCCCGTAATCGGCCGCGAGAACAACTCGCCGAATACGTCCACTGCTCTTTTGGGTTCGGCCAGCGCTCCCCGAAGCCGGTCCAGCGCCTGCATCTGGCTGGCCCGCAGATAGTCGATCCGGGCGTGCAGACCGCGGAACGGTTCGTTATGCGCCGGCAGAACCAGCACGTCGTCCGGCACGGCGGCGCGGACCTTGTCGAGCGACGCCAGCCAGTCGGCCATCGGGTCGGCGTCGGGCTCGGTCGGGAACACGGATACGTTGGACGAGATGCGCGGCAGCACCTGGTCGCCCGATACCAGCAGCTTCAATGCGGGGCAATATAGGCAGGCATGTTCGGGGGAATGGCCGGTGCCGACGATGACGTGCCAGTCGTGCGCGCCGATGCGGACGGTGTCGCCGTCGGACAGCCGGCGGAAGCTTTCGGGCAAGGCATGCACGTATTTGCCGAAGCCGCCAAAGCGCGTGCGGTATACCTCGATCGCCTCGTCATCCCAGCCGGCCTTGCGATAGAACGCGATGGCGTCGTCAGGCGCGGCGCGCCCGGTGTCGGCGGCGAGCACGCGGCACATCAGGTATTCGAGCCGCGTCATCCATAGCTGGCAGTCGAACTTGCCGGTCAGCCAGCCCGCCATGCCGATATGGTCGGGATGCATATGGGTGACGAACAGGCGGGTCAGCCCGCCGTCCAGCGCGCCGCCTTTTGCAAACAGCGCGCGCCAGGCCTGCGCGGTTTCCGGGGTCTGCAGGCCGGCATCGACGGCGGCCCAGCCGCTGCCATCGCGGATGGCCCACAGGTTGATATGGTTCAGGCCGAGCGGCATCGGCATGCGCAGCCACAGTACGCCGGGCGCCACTTCGCGCGCGCGGCCGGGCTCGGGAGCATCCCCGCAGGGGTAGTCGAGTACGGGTTTTTCGAGGGAGATGGGGGCAGCTGCAAGCGCGATGTCGGGGGATTGGGCGGTCATCGGTGTCTGGGCCGGTGGACAGGCTGGGCTGTGCGCCGTGGCCTGGGGCAGCGATGCCCCGGCCGGGCTGCGTTATAGATAGCTGCCACCTTAGCCCAGATGGGCGATTCGCGCCACGCACGTCCGTGCCGGACGAGGTCAGGCCCCTCATGCGGCCTTCGACGCGCTTGTCGCCCATCACGGGCGTGCCGCTGAGCTGGTTGAACAGGTCGATGGATACCGAATCGTCGGCGCCCTTCGTCAGGTCACCGCACTTCCAACCGAGTAGTCGAGTCTGGTCTGGCCCTTGGTCTTAGCAGCCCCCCTCCTTCGGCATCTCGCCGGAGCGCAGATTCGTGAAGCCGGCCTCGTGCTGGGTTTTTGCTGAACAGACCCACCAAGTTGGGAAGCATCGACCTGATCCGGCGACGTCCGGGCGACCTTGTCAGAGAAGTGGGCCTGCGACATGGCTTCCAGCGCTTGGGTTTCGCTCTGTGCCGGGGGCGAGCCGGCCGGCGAATCCGTCAGGGAGGTCGGGAAGGTGCCTTGGACGTGGCCTTGGCGGCGGCAAGCGCTTGCTGCTTCAGTTAATACGGCGTTTTCTGTGCAGTGGGAGTTTTCGCGATTTCCATCGCGCCATGCCTCGTCTCGCTGAGGGTCACCACATGGGCGAAGCGTTCAGCCAGCGGGCTTGCCAGCCCAGTCGCGATCCTCGCGCAGCACTGCGTCGAAACGCTGGGCCGCGGCGAAGAGCTTATGGTCGGTAGCTTGAATGTACGCCAGTTCGGGCGTCGCTTCAATCGCGTCGCGGACTGCCATCGGCCGCTCTTCGGGCTCGGTCCGCACTCGCTGCTCACGCTCCTGCTCCACCGGCTGGAGCTTCGCTTGCATGGCAACGATAGTCGCTTGCTGCGCCTTCAGTACCTTGTACATGGTGGGGAAATCCTCGCGGTTCGACTGCAGTTTCTCTTCGGACAGCGCCTCGGCTTCGGGTGCTGCGCCAGTGGTGCGGGTTGATCCATCGGTGTCGCCCTTTGATTCCCGGCTGCAAGCTGCGCTTTGGGATCAGCGATCTACGATTCGGCATCCTTGGGCCAACTGCTCAGCCCGTGCCGCGCGCGCTCGCTCTTCAGCGCCGAATAGGGGAAACATTCTTGCCGTCGTGGGCAAGCACGCCTTCCGCGTCGCTCACGTCGTTCTGCATCGTTTCGCCTGCCGCAGCGCCTTGCTTCTGGGCGCTCGCCGCCTGGGCTGCTGCTGCCGCTGCTGCTTCGGCTGCTTCCTTGGCTACCTTTGCTTCTGCCGCTGCCTTCTCGGGCTTACTCGGCCCACCAAACGGCGGCATGGTTTGTCCGTTCATGTCAGCTTCGAAAGCCTTGAGGACTGCTTCAGGGTCGTTCAGGTCGAATTCCATCCCACTTCAATCCTCGTATCGCGTTGGCTATAGGATTGGTCCCTGCCCGCCTGCCTATTCGGGCAGCGCGGTAACCGGCTTGGGTTGTGGAGACGCTAGTCGTGGGGATGCAATTCGAGTCGCGGTGACGGTATGGGCTATGCAATAATCGACCACCTCAAAAACTAGAACGCATCCCGTGATCGAATCTCTCGCCATCAAACTAAAAATCCATCACATTGTTTGCCAGCGGAATGCGTTCGCAAGCGTCCAATTGGGATTCGGGAAGCGCTCCAAGCCGATCATCCTTGAGCCGCACTTGGAATTGAGGGCGGGCCTGATTGATGCAGACGAAGTCGGAGCATTCACATACCTTGGTGGCGATGGCTCATCGTTCCGGCACGTGGCCCGCATCGGCCGATTCTGCTCGATTGCCGGGGGGATTCAGACAGGCCAGATGGAGCATCCTACCGATATGCTGTCGATGCATTCGATGCTGTATGGGAACTGGTCAAAGGTTTGGGAGGGCTCCCCGGAGGTGGCTGCGTACTACTCCGAGAATCAGGCGCTTGTTGCAAAGGCAATGTCAGCAGCCGGGGCGAGCATCGCCAGCCGTAGCACCAAGATCGAGATTGGGAACGATGTGTGGATAGGCTACGGCGCACTGATACGCCGCGGCGTGAAAATTGGCGATGGAGCCGTGATTGGATCCCGCGCGGTGGTTACCAAGGACGTGCCACCCTACGCTGTCGTCGGCGGAACGCCTGCCAAGGTGTTGAAGTACCGATTCCCGCCCGATGTAGTTGAACGGCTGATGGCGCTGCGATGGTGGGACTATGGCCTCCGTGGCCTGAATGGCATCGACATCACCGATCTGCCCGGCTGCATCGACCGCATCGAAGCAAATCTTCAAGGAATGCAGCCGTGGAAGCCCACGCGGGTTGCCGTGCATTCCGACAACCGCGTGGAAGTTGTTACGCCAGCGTAAGGCTCGCACTTCGAACCGCCCCGTCCGACTCCTTAGCCTTGAAGGCTAGCTGGGTGTTGCTGGTCAATTGCAATGCAACCTCCCCATTATTCGCCAGAAGTAACAGCCGCGGGCGGGTAGAAAGGCTCTGACTGCGTGCACCTCGCTCTACCGGAACGTAGGCGTGCCAATGCGATAGGTGCTATCAGTTCCGGACGTGCACTTCACGGAATCTCGACCGCGCTGTCCGATACGCTGGTGATGGGGCACAGATCAGACGAACGGATCGCCAAGCCACGGTAGCCTTGGAAGAGACAGTTGTCGAACCGGTTCCGCTCTGCGATGGAGAAATTGGTTAGCGTGCCGACGGTCGTCGCAAAGGTACTAGCCATGCGCCAATGGCCAACAGTCTGTGTATGCGAGAAGTAGCCCTGATAGTGCCACTTGACCCAAAGGCCGACGTCCCAATTGATCTGGGAAGTCATTGCCGCCGGCTTCGCTGTAGCCAGCCATGATGTCGTAGTTCGGCGCGATGCGGATGTTGTCGATGCCCGCGCCGCCATGCGCCGCGCGTTATGTGCGCTCAATTTCTTATCGCCGGCGACGAACGGTTCATGAGTATCGGCCAACTGGAATTCGTGGCAGAAGCCTCGGCGCAGCCCTAGCCGCACCGCGCGCCACCAGCACCACGCCGATATGCGGCAGCCGGCGCACAGTCGAGTTCGCTTTTCGAGGGAGATCGGGGCAGCTGCGAGCGCGATGTCGGGGGAGTGGGCGGTCATCGGTGTCTGGGCCGGTGGGTCGGCTGGGCAGTGCGCCGTGGCCGGGAGCAGCGATGCCCCGGCCCGGCTGCGTTCTGGATAGCTGACACCTTAGCCCAGATGGGCGATTCATGCCACGAGCGCGCCGCCCCCCTTCCCTCAGCGCGCGTTCCGACGCTTACGATGCTCGCGCATTAGCGCGCCGGTGCCGGCAGCACCTTGCCCGGATTGAGCAGGTTCAGCGGATCCAGTGCCTGCTTCACCTGCCACATCAGTTCCAGTTCCACCTGCGACTTGTAGCGCGTCAGGTCGTCGCGCTTGGCCACGCCGATGCCATGCTCGGCGGAGATCGAGCCGTTTTCGGCGTGGGCCATGCCGTCAACCAGCGCGGAGACCGGTTCATACCATTGCGCCAGGAAATCCCGCGCGGGCTGGTCGCTGGGCCGCAGCGGGTTGAAGTGGACGTTGCCGTCGCCCATATGGCCGTAGATCACCATGCGGGCATCGGGCACGAGTTGGAGCACCCGGGCCGACGCCTCTTCCACGAACGCGGCGATGCGCGACAGCGGCACCGAGACGTCGCACTTGATGCTGCCGCCGGTGCGGGTCTGCGCGTCGGAAATCTCTTCGCGGATGCGCCAGAAGGTCTGCGCGTCAGACAGGCTGGCGGCTACCGCGGCGTCCAGTACCAGGCCCTGGCTGAAGCCTGATTCGAGGATCTCCATCAGCGTGCCGTTGAGGCTGTCGGCATCGCTGCCGGACGTCAACTCGACCAGCACCATCCAGTCGTGCCGGTCCTGCAGCGGCGAGGCGATGTTACCGAGGTATTCCAGCACCAGGTCCAGCGCCGGCCGGGAAATCAGCTCGAACGCAGTCACGGCCTGGCCGGACAGGCGCTTCGCCTCGCCGAGCAAGGCCACTGCAGCAGCGGGATCCGGCACCGCGACGAAGGCCACGGCGCTGCTGCGCGGCTGGGGCATCAGCTTGAGCACGGCGCCGGTAATGATGCCGAGCGTGCCTTCTGCGCCGACGAACAGTTGCTTCAGGTCGTAGCCGGTGTTGTCCTTGCGCAGGCCGCGCAGCGACGAATAGATGCGGCCATCGGGCAGCACCACCTCGAGGCCCAGCACCAGGTCGCGCATATTGCCGTAGCGCAGCACCGCGGTGCCGCCGGCATTGGTCGACAGGTTGCCGCCGATCTGGCACGAGCCTTCCGAGCCGATCCGCAGCGGAAACAGGCGCTGCTCCGCCTCGGCGGCGCTGCGAGCCGCGCTCAGCGTGACGCCGGCCTGCACGGTCATGGTGTCGTTGACGGGGTCTATCGCCAGCACGCGGTTCATGCGGCTCAGGTTGACGACCACGGCGGTGCCGCTGTCATCCGGCACGGCGCCGCCCATCAGCGAGGTATTGCCGCCCTGCGGCACCACCGGCACCCGCTGCGCATGGCACCACTGCAGCACGCGGCTGACTTCTTCCGTCGAAGCCGGCAGCACCACCACCTGCGCCTGGCCGCGATAGATGCCGCGGTAGTCGGTGACGTAGGCCTGCGTATCGGCGTCGCCGCTGCGGCAGGCATTGGCGCCGACGATGGCCTGCATCGCGCGCAAGGTGGTGTCCGGGGTGGGTAGCTCGACGGTCATGAATATCAGGCGAAGGATGGTCGGGTCAGTACGCGGCGGAAGGCTTGCCGGCATTGGCATCGGCATCGGCCTGCGGCTCGCGGAACGAAGCGGCGAGCCTGCGCGCGGCATTGGCGTACAACATCACGTCCACGCCCGTGGCGACGAAGGTGCAGCCCAGGTCGAGGTAGCGGCGCGCCAGCGCCGGGTCCGACGTCAGCGTGCCGGCCGCTTTGCCGCTGGCGATGATGGTGCGCATCGCGCCTTCGATGGCGGCCTGTACGTCGGGATGGCCGGGGCGGCCGCGATGGCCCATCGACGCGGCCAGGTCGGCGGGGCCGATGAAGACGCCGTCGACGCCGTCCACCGCGCAGATCGCTTCCAGGTTCTGCAGCGCGGTGACGGTTTCTGCCTGCACCAGCAGGCAGATTTCGTCGTCGGCCACGTCGAGGTAATCGGTGCGCGCGCTCCACTGCGAGGCGCGCGCGATGGCGCTGCCAACGCCGCGGATGCCATTGGGCGGATAGCGCGTGGCGCTGACCAGCGCGCGCGCCTGCGCGGCGGTATCGACCATCGGCACCAGCAGACTGCGCGCGCCGATATCGAGCAGCTGCTTGATCAGCGGCACTTCGCCGGCCACGGCGCGCACCACGGGCTGGACCTGATACGGCGCCACGGCTTGCAGTGCGTGCAGCGTCGAGCGCAGGTCGTTGGGCGCGTGCTCGCCGTCGATCAGCAGCCAGTCAAAGCCGGCGGTGGCCGAGACTTCGGCCAGGTACGGCGTCGCCATCGACAGCCACAGGCCGATCTGCGCCTGGCGCGCGGCCAGTGCGGTCTTGAAGGGATTGTTTGCGGGCATGGAGTATTCCTGGTGCAAAGGGGATACGCCTGGCGCTTCAGCCGAGCTGGCCCTGGCAAAGGTACTTGGTATGCATGTAGTCGTCCAGCCCGTGGCGCGAGCCTTCGCGCCCGTAGCCGGATTCCTTGACGCCGCCGAACGGCGCCGCCTCGGCCGCGATCGCGCCTTCGTTGATGCCGACCATGCCGGTCTCCAGCGCCTGCGCCACGCGCCAGATGCGGCGGATGTCGTTGGAGTAGAAATAAGCGGCCAGGCCGAACGGGGTGTCGTTGGCGTCGCGGATCACCTCGGCTTCATCGCAGAAGCGGAAGATCGGCGCGACCGGGCCGAAGGTTTCTTCGCACGACAGTTCCATCGCCGGCGTGGCATCGACCAGCACCGTCGGCGCGTAGTAGTGCGGGCCGTCGGCGCTGCGCACGCGCTTGCCGCCGGTGACCACCCGCGCGCCCCTGGCGACTGCGTCCTCGACATGGCGCGCGATCTTGTCGACGGCGCGGGCATTGATCATCGGGCCGATCTGTGCGGCGTCCTCGGTGGCCGGGCCGACATGGAGCGCGCCCACGCGTCGTGCCAGGCGCTCGACGAAGTCGTCGTGCACCGTGTCATGTACATAGACCCGGTTCGGGCACACGCAGGTCTGCCCGCCGTTGCGGAACTTGGATGCCATCAGGCCATCGACCGCGGCATCCAGGTCGGCATCGTCGAAGACGATGAACGGCGCGTTGCCGCCCAGTTCCAGCGAGAGCTTCTTCAGCGTCGCCGCGGATTCGCGCGCCAGGTGCTTGCCGACCGGCGTGGAGCCGGTGAACGTGACCTTGCGCACGCGGCTGTCGGACAGCCAGGCATCGACCACGCCGGGCGTGTGCTCGCGCGACGCCGTGACGATATTGACGACGCCCGCTGGCATGCCGGCCTGTTGCGCCAGCCATGCCAGCGCCAGCGCAGTCAGCGGCGTGTCTTCGGCGGGCTTGGCCACCACCGTGCAGCCGGCTGCCAGCGCGGGCGCGATCTTGCGGGCGATCATCGCGAGCGGGAAGTTCCATGGCGTGATCGCCGCGACCACGCCTACCGGTTCCTTCAGCACCAGCAGCTTGCGGCCCGGCACGGCCTCGGCGACGATGTCGCCGCAGATGCGCGTCGCTTCCTCGGCAAACCATTCCACGTACGACGCGCCGTACTGCACCTCGCCGCGCGCTTCCTTCAGCGGCTTGCCCTGTTCGGTCGAGATGATGCGCGCCAGGTCTTCCTCGTGTTCGAGGATCAGCGCATGCCAGCGCTTGAGCAATTGCGCGCGTTCGCGCGCGGGGCGGCGGCTCCATGCCGGGAACGCCGCGGCGGCGGCGTCGACGGCAAGGCGCGCGTCGCCGGCATCGCTGTCGGCCACGTTGGCAAAGGCCTCCGCGGTGGCCGGGTCGGTCACGGCAAGGCGCGCGCCCAGGCCGGCATCGCGCCACTGGTCGTCGATCAGGTTCTGGCTGCGCAGCAGCATTGGCTCGGAAAGCGTCAGCATCGATGTGTATGCAAAGGGATTGGTGAAGCGCGGTTCAGCTGACGATGCCGAGATGCCACGGCACGAACTCGTTGTCGCCCAGGCCGAGCAATTCGCTCTTGGTCGGCTCGCCCGAGGCCGCGCGCAGGATATGGTCGAAGATCCGCTGGCCCATCTGCGGCACGCTCAGCTCGCCGTCGAGCACCAGGCCGCAGTTGATGTCCATGTCCTCTTCCAGCCGCTGGTACATCGCAGAATTCGATGCCAGCTTGAGCGTCGGCGCCGGCTTCGAGCCGAACATCGAGCCGCGCCCGGTGGTAAAGCAGATCAGGTTGGCGCCGCTGGCGATCTGGCCGGTGACGGCGACCGGGTCATAGCCGGGCGAGTCCATGAACACAAAGCCGGCCTGGTCGATCGGCTCGGCATACTCGTAGACCGCCTGCAGCGGCGTGGTGCCGCCCTTCATCGCCGAGCCCAGCGACTTCTCGAAGATATTGGCCAGGCCGCCCTGCTGATTGCCGTGGCCGACCACGCCATTGAACTGCGCGTTGTGGCCGGCGGTGTAGCGCTCCCACCAGGCGAGGCGGTCCAGCAGTTTCTGCCCGACTTCCGGCGTGACCGCGCGGCGCGTCAGCATGAATTCCACGCCGTGGATTTCCGGGGTCTCGGACAGGATCGCGGTGCCGCCATGGCGCACCAGGATATCCATCGCCGCGCCCAACGCCGGATTGGCGCTGATCCCGGAAAAACCATCCGAGCCGCCGCACTCGAGGCCGATCTTCAGATGGCTGGCGGGCACCGGCTGGCGCACCGCGGCGTTGGCCGCCGGCAGCATCGATTCGATCGCGCGGATGCCGGCCGCGATGGTGGCGCGCGTGCCGCCGGTATCCTGCATCACCAGCGTATGCACTGCGGGCCCTGGCTCCAGTCCTTGCGATGCCACCAGCGATCCGACCTGGTTACGCTCGCAGCCCAGCCCCACGATCAGCACGCCGGCGAGGTTGGGATGGCGCGCATAGCCCGCCAGCGTGCGGCGCAGCACGTCGAAATGCTCGCTCGGCGATGACATGCCGCAGCCGCTGGTCTGCGCAAAGGCGACCACGCCATCGACATTCGGATACCCGGCCAGCCGCTGCGGCGTGAAATGCGCCGCAATCTGTCGGATCACGGTGGACGAGCAGTTGACCGACGACAGGATGCCAATGAAGTTGCGCGTGCCGACGCGGCCATCCGCGCGCACAAAGCCGTTGAAGGTGGCGCGCTGCGCCTCGGGCACATAGTCGACCGGACGCACGTCCTGGCAGAAGGCCGGATCGCGGTAGAAGTCGACCAGCGTCAGGTTGTGCGCATGCACGTGGTCGCCCGGCGCGATATCGCGCGCGGCCACGCCGATGACGGTGTCGAACTTGCGCACCGGCGTGCCGGCCGCGATGGCGCAGGCCGCGATCTTGTGGCCGGCCGGCACCTGCGCGCGCACGCGCACCGCGGGGTCGGCCAGCTGCTGGCCCAGGCCGAGGTCGCTGCGCGCGACCAGCACGTTGTCGTTGGGATGCAACCGGATGACGGGATTGGAGTTCACTGGGTCTTGGGCTTGTCGGGCCATCAGCTTTGCTGCAGCAGTTCTTTCAGCTTGAGGCGCTGGATCAGCTGGGTTTCCTGTTCATAGACGCTGGCGACGTACTTCTTGTAGTCAGGCCCGTCCAGGTACATCACGGGCGCGTCCAGCCGAGCCGCGACCTGCCTGAACTCGTTGCTGGCGACCGCGGCGCGGAAGGCGTCGCGCAGCTTCTTTTCCACGGCGGGCGGCAGGCCCTTGGGCGCGCCGATGCCGTTGGGGGCTTCCACCACCACGTTGTAGCCCAGCTCCTTGAGCGTGGGCGTGTCCTTGAAGCGGGTCGCGCGCTGTTCGCCCCACGTTGCCAGCAGGCGCAGCTTGCCGGCTTCGACATGCGGCGCCCATGAGCTGGAATCGGCCAGCAGTTCCACCTGCCCGGCCAGCACGTCCTGCAGCGCGGCCGCGCCGCCCTTGTAGGCGATGGCATTGAACTGGATGCCCGCGGCCAGCGCGAACTGCTCCATGCCGACATGGGTGGCGCCGCCGATGCCGGCGTGCGCATAGGTGACCTTGCCCGGGCTGGCCTTGGCGGCGGCAACCACGTCCTGCAGCGTCTTGTAGCGCGAGTTGGCCGGCACCGCGATGCCGAAGGTCTGTCCCGAGGTGCGCGCGAGATAGGTCAGTTCGGTGCGCGGGTCCAGCTGCAGCATGCCGAGCTGCGCGAAGCGCGTGACCGAGATCGGGATCTGGCCGATGGTGTAGCCGTCGGGATTGGCACGTGCCAGCGCCTTGGTGCCGATCATGCCGGACGCGCCGGCGCGGTTCTCCACCACGATCGACTGCTTGAGAATGCCGCCGGCCACCTGGCACAGCGCGCGCATCGACTGGTCGGCGGTGCCGCCGACCGGCCACGGGCAGATAAAGGTGATGGGACGCTCGGGGTACTGCTCGGCCAGCGCGCGCGTGGCCGGCAACAGCACGCCGGCGGCACCCGCGGCGGCTCCGATGAGCAGGCGGCGGCGCTTGGCATCGATGGGGAATGATTGCGTCATTTGGGGGTGTCTCCGATGTTTTGATTATCGGCGCGGCCGGCGCTGCCAGCCTCGTCATGCCCGCATTCTGTCGGCGCAGGTCATAACAATCCAATCGCTAATTGGCATTGCTTCATAACCTTCTGGTTAGCTAGACTGCGGGCATGGTACAGATCGACCGCGCGCTGCGCTCCAATATCAAGCTGCGCCACCTGCAACTGCTGGTGGCGCTCGACGAGTTTCGCCATCTCGGGCGCACTGCGGAGTTCCTGTCGGTGAGCCAGCCGGCGGTGTCCAAGGTGCTGACCGAAGTCGAGAAAATGCTGGGGCTGACGTTGTTCACGCGCTCAACCCGCGGCACCGAGCCCACGCCCGCCGGTGAATCGCTGGTGCGCTTTGCGCGCTCGGTGCTGGCGCAATACGAGCAGACCCGCGACGAGATTGCGGCGGTACAGAGCGGCGCTTCCGGGCGCATCCGCGTGGGCTCGATGGGGGCCGCACTGCCGGTGCTGCTGGCGCAGGCGGTAAGCGCGCTCAAGCAGCGCCACGCGCACGCCACCGTGCTGGTGGAAGAAGGCGACCTGACCCACCTGCTGCCCAAGCTGCGCCTGCGCGAGCTCGACCTGATCGTGGGCCGGCTGGAGCCGGGCTATGCCGCACCGGACCTGCTGACCGAAGCGCTTTATGAAGAGCCGATGGTGGTCGTGGTGCGGCGCGGCCACAAGCTGGCACGCAAGGCCCGGGCCGGCTGGGCCGACCTCGCCGCGATGCCGTGCGTGCTGCCGCCGCCGTGGGCCTCGCTGCGGGTGAAGATCGAGCAAGCGTTCTTCCGCCACGGCCTGCACCCGCCGCAGGACGTGATCGAGACCTCCTCGTACCTGGCCCAGGCCACCTTCATCGAACAGCGCGACGCTGCCGCCTTCATGGCCGCATCGGTTGCCATGGCGATGCAGCAGGAAGGTCGGCTGCAGGTGCTGAAGATGGAAGTGCCGGTCGACCTGCCACCGGTGGGCATCATCACGTTGCGCGAACGTGCGCCGTCGATCGGCACCGACCAGCTGCTGGCGTGCCTGCGGCAGGCGGCCGCGGCGCAGCCCTAGCCCGCGCCGCGCGCCACCAGCACGGGCACCGAAGTCGCCAGCAGCGCCACGCCGGATACGGTCAGCAGCGTCAGCACGATCTTGCGGAAGGTGGCCTCGCTGATGCCCAGGTAAAGCCGCGTGCCCAGCAGCGTGGGCACCAGCATTGCCGGCGCCACCACCAGGAACATCGGCAGCATCTCGCGCGTGACGATGCCCTTGCCGACATAGGCGGCCATGGTCATGGCCAGCGTGGCGAGATTGAAGTTCTGGATCACGGCGCGCTGCTCGTCCTTGTCGAAGCCGCGCAGCGTGCACCACAGCGTGGGAATCACGCCGGTAAAGCCGCCGATGCCGCCCATCACGCCGCCGGCGGCGCCGGCCATGCCGTCGGCCACGCGCCCGCCCACGCCGATATGCGGCAGCCGCGGAGCCATCAGCATCACCGGGCACCACAGTGTCAGGAACGCGCCCAGCACCGCCTTGAACCACTGCGCGTCGAGCAGCGGCAGCACCGCCACGCCCAGCGGGATGCCGGCCACGCCGCCGGCGACGAACGGCCACAGGCGCCGCCACGACAGGCCGCGCCGCACCGACGCGGCCGCCAGCAACTGGCCGGTGAGCGCGCCGAATACCGTCATCGCCGCGGCCAGCCGCGGTTCGATGGCCCAGGCCCAGAACGACATCGCCACCATGCCGAAGGCAAATCCAGACAGGCCCTGGACGAAGCCGGCCACGGCGGCGCCGGCAATGACGATCAGCAAGGTGGAATCGAAGGACACGAGGAAGGACGCGAGAGACGGACGATGCAGGGCGCATAACTATGCACTTCCCTGCCCTCGTTGTCAGCCTTCGGCGCTGCTGCGTCGCGCAAATCTGATACGGTGTTTTTGCCCGGACTTGATTCTGTTCTACCTGCCGTGGGTCCGCTACGATCTGCGCATCGGCTATGGCCTGCGCGGCGCAACGACGGCCGCGCGTACCAGCAGGTGCGGCGATATGTCGCCCGGCTGGCACCGGGCATGACGCTGCCCTTTGCGGCGCGCGCGGCGTACACTACGCTTACCGCACGCGCCTGCGCCCCCGCGCCCCCGGCGCGCTTCTGCCTGCGTGTCGAACTGCCAAAGACTCTTCAAGGCAGTCCGCACCCGTCCAGGGCACGCGCCAGGCCAGCGCCACGGAGAACACGATATGTTTGGTTTGACCGCGCTCGACCTCGCCCGCATCCAGTTTGGCTTCACCATTTCCTTCCACATCGTCTTTCCCGCCATCACCATTGGCCTTGCCGCCTACCTGGCGGTGCTCGAGGCCTGCTGGCTGCGCACGCAGCGGCCGCTGTACCGCGATCTCTACCACTTCTGGTCCAAGATCTTTGCCGTCAACTTCGGCATGGGGGTGGTGTCGGGGCTGGTGATGGCCTACCAGTTCGGCACCAACTGGAGCTTTTTCTCCGAGTTTGCGGGCAGCATCACCGGTCCGCTGCTGACCTATGAAGTGCTGACCGCCTTCTTCCTGGAAGCGGGCTTCCTGGGCGTGATGCTGTTCGGCTGGAACCGGGTCGGCCCCGGGCTGCATTTCTTTTCCACGGTGATGGTGGCGCTGGGCACGCTGATCTCGGCGACGTGGATCCTGGCGTCGAACAGCTGGATGCAGACGCCGGCGGGCTTCGAAATCATCGACGGCCGCGTGGTGCCCACCAACTGGTTCGAGGTCATCTTCAATCCGTCGTTCCCGTATCGGCTGGCGCATATGAGCGTGGCGGCGTTCCTGGCCACGGCGCTGTTTGTCGGCGCGTCCGCGGCCTGGCACCTGCTGCGCGGGCGCGACAATCCCGCCATCCGCAAGATGCTGTCGATGGCGATGTGGATGCTGCTGATCGTGGCGCCGATCCAGGCGGTGATCGGCGACTTCCACGGCCTCAATACGCTCAAGCACCAGCCCGCCAAGATCGCCGCGCTGGAGGGGCATTGGGAGAACAAGGGCAACGAGGCCCTGCCGCTGCTGCTGTTCGGCTGGCCCGACATGGAGCGCGAGGAAACCCGCTTTGCGGTCGAAGTGCCGCACCTGGGCAGCCTGATCCTGACGCACAGCTGGGACGGGCAGATCCAGGGCCTGAAGGAGTTCCCGCCGGAGGACCGGCCCAATGCGACGATCCTGTTCTGGTCGTTCCGGGTGATGGTCGGCCTGGGGCTGCTGATGATCCTGCTGGGCGTGTGGAGCCTGATATTGCGGCGCCGCGACCGTATCTACCGCGTCCGTCCGTTCCTGCATATGGCGCTGTGGATGGGACCGGCCGGCGTGATCGCCATCCTGGCCGGCTGGTACACCACCGAGATCGGGCGCCAGCCGTGGGTGGTGTACGGGCTGCAGCGCACCGCGGACGCAGTCTCGCCGCACGGCGTGCCGGAACTGGCGACCACGCTGGCGATCTTCGTGGTTGCGTATTGCTTCGTGTTCGGCGTCGGCATCGCCTACATGATGCGGCTGGTGCGCAAGGGGCCGCTGCTCGAAGAGCCCAAGCCCCATGGCGGCCCTGGCCGCGAGCATACGCCGGCGCGACCCCTGTCGGCCGTGGATGACGATGAAGTGCTCGCCCCCACCCCCACCGCACGCACCCGGAGCTGACATCATGGGCATCGATCTCTCGCTTCTCTGGATCGTCATCATCTTCTTCGGCGTGATGATGTACGTGGTGATGGACGGCTTCGACCTGGGCATCGGCATGCTGTACCCGTTCGTGCCTGACCGGCATGACCGCGACGTGATGATGAACACCGTCGCGCCGGTCTGGGACGGCAACGAGACCTGGCTGGTGCTGGGCGGCGCCGGGCTGCTGGCGGCATTCCCGCTGGCGTATTCGGTGGTGCTGAGCGCGCTCTACCTGCCGCTGATGCTGATGCTGCTGGGCCTGATCTTCCGTGGCGTGGCGTTCGAGTTCCGCTTCAAGGCCAATGACCGCGAACGCCCGGTGTGGGACGCCGCCTTCATCCTCGGCTCGGCCACCGCCACCTTTTTCCAGGGCGTGGCGCTGGGCGCCTATATCGATGGCATCAAGCTGGAAGGCCACCGCTTTGCCGGCGGCCCGCTGGACTGGCTGGCGCCGTTTCCGCTGTTCTGCGGCGTGGGGCTGATCGTGGCCTACGCCGTGCTGGGCAGCACCTGGCTGATCATGAAGACCGAGGGCGACCTGCAGCAGCGCATGATCCGCCTGACCGGCACGCTGGCATGGCTGCTGCTGGCGGTGATCGCCGTGATCAGCCTGTGGACGCCGCTGACCCATCCGGAGATTGCGCAGCGCTGGTTCAGCCTGCCCAACCTGTTCTGGTTCTCGCCTGTGCCGATCCTGGTGGCGCTGTGCATGTTCATGCTGATGCGCGCGCTGCGCCGCGAGCCCGATATCTCGCCCTTCCTGTATGCGCTGGGACTTGTGTTCCTGGGCTACAGCGGCCTGGCGATCAGCGTCTGGCCCAATATCATCCCGCCCGGGATCTCGATCTGGGAGGCCGCCGGGCCGCCGCAAAGCCAGGGCTTTGCGCTGGTGGGCGCGCTCTTCATCGTTCCCTTCATCCTGATGTACACGGTGTGGGCGTACTACGTGTTCCGCGGCAAGGTCCGCCACGGCGAGGGCTATCACTGATGGGCGCGCCGCACGCAGACAGCGGCACCCGCACCGGCACCTGGCTGCGCCGCGTCGGCTGGCTGGTGCTGATCTGGACCGCGAGCGTGGCGGCGCTGGGCGTGGCCGCGTGGGTGCTGCGGCTGATCATGCGGGGCGTAGGCTTCCACAGCTGACGCCCCACCCGGGCACCAATTCCGGCCGAACCCACTCTCTGCCTCGGCCGCGACTCCCCCCGGCCCTCAAGAATCCGAATAGCCCCATCAGCATTCTTTGCCCCGCTGTCACCACGGTGACAACCCCGCTTCTTACTCTGCGAGCGCATTGCGGCACACGCAATCCGCCGCGCGGCCATCGCCGCGGGCGCACAACAACGCAGATGATCAGGGGAATGAACGATGGCAGGGAACCTTGCACGGGGCTGGCCGGCTGGCTGGTTGTCGGGGACGGCGCGCGCGCGTGCGCTGGCCGGCACCGTGGCCTTCATGCTGGCCGCGACGCTGGCCGGCTGCGGCGGCGACGACAGCGCACCGACCGGAGCGCCTAGCGATACCGACACCAGCAAGCCCGCGCCGGAGCCTGATCGCGCCAGCGGCCCGCGCGTGCTGCTGGTCGGCGTCGACGGCGCCACCTATGCGCAGGTGCAAGGCGCAGTATTGCGGCGCGAGCTGCCCAACCTGGCCAGCCTGAACCTGGTGCCGGCCGCCACCGGCGGCATGCCCGGCACCATCACCGCCCAGCCCACGCTCGACGCGCCCAGCTGGGCCACGGTGCTGACCGGCACCTGGGCCAACCGCCATGGCATCGACGACGACACCGGCAGCACCGCGCTGCGCGCGCCGACTGTGTTCCACTACCTGCGCGCAGCCGGCAAGGCCGGCGGGCAGCAAGGCGCCGTGGTCAGTGCGCCGGTACTGCCGGTGCTGCTCAAGACCGACCAGGAAGCCGGCGTGCTCGATACGCTGGTCGATTGCGCGGGCGTCGACCGCTGCGTCACGCAGAATGCCGTGCGCCAGGTGCAGTCCGGCTATGGCGTGGTGTTCGCGCAGTACAGCGCCCCGGCGCGGGCCGCGCAAGCCAGCGGCTTCGGCAACGGCGTCTATGCCGCCGCGCTCGGCGAGACCGACCAGGCGCTGGGCGAACTGCTGGCCGCCGTGGCCGCGCGCCGCCAGGCGCAGCCGGGCGAGGACTGGCTGGTGCTGGTCACCACCAGCCACGGCCTGGATGCCACCGGCGCCACCACCACGGTACCGACGGTGGAGAACCGCACCGCCTTCCTCGCCACCAACAAGACCCTGAACGGCGCGCTGGCCAGGCCCGGCGCCGCGGCCCCCGACACCCCGGCGGACCTGTCCGCGCTGCCGACCGAGGCCGATATCGTGCCGACCGTGCTGGCCCACGCCGGCGTCGCGCTCGACCCCGCGGCAACGCGCCTCGACGGCTCCGCGCTGACCACCGCCACCGCCGGCGTGCGCGCCATCGGCGCCAGCATCAGCCAGTACAACGACGCCATCACGCTGACCTGGCAGAACCCGAGCCCGGCTTACGGCGTCACGCGCGTGCTGCGTGACGGCGTGCAGATCGCCGCGCTGGGACCCGAGGTGCGGACCTTCACCGACAAGGGCTTCGACATGGCCACGGGCCTGTACCAGTTCAACTACACGCTGGTGCGCAACGACGTGCCGGTGTCGTACCTGGCGCAGATCCACTACGTCAAACCCGTGACGCTGATGCCGTCGCTGCTGACCGGCCTGGCGTCGTATTTCAGCCTCGACAGCAAGCCGTTCGCCGACGCGAAGAACGCGGCCACGCTGGGCCCGTGGGTGGCAAGCGTTGACGGCGGCACGCTCGCGGCCGACAACTTCGGCGGCCAGTCGCTGCAGCTGGACTCGCGCATCGACAGCTACCAACTGAAGCACAACGCTGCCGATATCGCGCAAAGCCCGCAGTTCACCATCGGCCTCTGGTTCCGCACCGACTGCACCCAGGGCACCGGCACCGGCGAACCGATCCTGTCGAACAAGAACTACATTTCGGGCGGCAATCCCGGCATCGCCATCGCCCTGTTCGGCAGCTGCGAGATCCGCTTCAACCTGGGCAGCGGCAGCGGCAAGCGCGACGACATCAATGGCATGAAGGTCTCGGCCAACCAGTGGGCCTACCTGGCGCTGTCGGTCGACGCGGCGGCGAAGCGCTTCAGCGCCTACGTCGTCGACCCGGTGCTCGGCCTGCAGAAGACCGAGAACAAGGCGATCGCCAATACCGACGTGACCAGGCTTGCCGGCCTCGGCACCGGCTGGGGCGTCAACGACGACGCCACCCACAACTACGTCGGCAACAACCCCGGCGCGCTCAAGGGCGTGATGGGCCTGAACGACCTGGCGATGTGGACGCGCGTGCTGACGCTCGACGAGCTGAAAGCCATCACCGGCGCACGCCAGCCGCTGTCGACGCTGAACCCCTGAATTCCCAGAATCCGGCGGCGCACCCGTTTCGCGACGGAACCGGTGCCCGGCCGGGCTTCACCCTCCCCGCACCCCGATCCCCCTGCAGGAGATTGAAACCATGACCTTCCGACCTTCCTCCCTGGCCCGGCCGCACTGGCTGGCCGCCCTGCTGCTGAGCGCGGCGCTCGCCGGCTGCGGCGGCGACTCCGGCGAGGGCACCAGCGGCAACCCGGCCGCGGCGCCGACCACGCCCGGCGCGCCCGGCACCGGCGGCAACCCCGGCCAGGGGAACGGCAGCGACCGGCCCGGCGAGACCCCGGCGGTCAAGCCGCAGCTGCGCTGCGCGCCCTGAAGCCGGCCCGGCCTGTCACCCCTCCCCGCAACCATCCGGCACCGAATCCCATGAACCCCCAAAGCAGACGCAACTTCCTCAAGCTCGCCGGCGGCAGCGCCGCCGCCACCGCCGCGCTGGCAGCCTTCCCGCCGTCGATCCGCCGCGCGCTGGCGATTCCGGCCAACAACGCCACCGGCACCATCCGCGACGTCGAGCACGTGGTCATCCTGATGCAGGAGAACCGTTCATTCGACAACTACTTCGGCACCCTGCGCGGCGTGCGCGGCTTTGGCGACCGCTTCCCGATTCCGCTGGCGGGCGGCCTGAACGTCTGGCAGCAGACCTATACCAACGGCAGCACCACCCGCACCGTGCTGCCCTACCACCTCGACAGCAGCGCCGGCAATGCGCAGCGCGTCAGCGGCACCCCGCACTCGTATCCGGACGCGCAGAACGCCTGGGACCTGGGCCGCATGAACAAGTGGCCCACCTACAAGCAGACCCAGTCGATGGGCTTCTACACCGAGGCCGAGCTGGATTTCCAGGTGGCGCTGGCCAATGCCTTCACGCTGTGCGACGCCTACCACTGCAGCTTCCATGGCGGCACCAATCCCAACCGATTGTTCCACTGGACCGGCACCAACGATCCGGCCGGCGCCTTCGGCGGCCCGGTGATCGACAACAGCGGCGACTCGTTTACCGGGTCGAACACGCCCTATACCTGGAAGACCTACCCGGAGCGGCTGGAAACCGCCGGCGTGAGCTGGAAGGTCTACCAGAACATGCCGGACAACTTCACCGACAACCCGCTCGCGGGTTTCAAGCAATACCGCGACGCCAATGCCTCGCGCGGCAACCAGGCCAACGGCAGCCCCTATCCGCCGTACACCAGCGCCGACGACGCGGTCAGCCCGCTGCTCAAGGGCGTGGCCAACACCATGCCCGACGGCGGCTTCCTGCAGGCGCTGCGCGACGATATCGCCGCGGGCAAGCTGCCGCAGGTGTCGTGGATCGTGGCGCCGGCCACGTACTCGGAGCACCCCGGGCCGTCCAGCCCGGTGCAGGGCGCCTGGTACACGCAGGAGGTGCTCGATGCGCTGACTGCGAATCCCGCGGTCTGGAGCAAGACCGTGCTGCTGATCAACTTCGACGAGAACGACGGCTATTTCGACCACCTGCCGCCGCCGTGCGCGCCGGCCTATGACGGCGACACGCTCGCCGGTGCCACCACGCTCGACCCGGAACAGCTCAAGCCGGAATACCACGTCGACAAGCGTCCCTACGGCCCCGGCCCGCGCGTGCCGATGTACGTGGTGTCGCCCTGGAGCCGCGGCGGCTGGGTCAACTCGCAGGTGTTCGACCACACCTCGGTGCTGCGCTTCCTGGAAGCGCGCTTTGGCGTGGCGGAACCCAATATCAGCGGCTTCCGCCGCGCGGTGGCGGGCGACCTGACCTCGGCCTTCAACTTCGTCAGCCCCAACACCAACCCGCTGCCGGAACTGCCCAGCCGCGACAAGGCCAGCGCCGACGCCATCCGCACCGCGCAGGGCGTACTGCCGCAGGTGCCGCTGCCTCCGGCCGGCAGCCAGCAGATGCCGCAGCAGGACCCCGGCACGCGCCCGTCGCGCGCGCTGCCCTATGAACTGCACGTCAGCGCGCGCGAAGACGCCCGCGACCGGCGCGCGGTGTGGCTGCTGTTCAGCAACACCGGCACGGCGGCGGCGGTGTTCCACGTCTATGACCGGCTGCACCTGGACCGCGTGCCGCGCCGCTATATGGTCGAGCCGGGCAAGGAGCTGCATGGCAGCTGGGACGTTTTTGCCAGCGACGGCGGCAAGTACGACCTGTGGGTGCTGGGCCCGAACGGCTTCCACCGCGCCTTCCGCGGCGACGTGGCGGCGGTGATCGCGGCCGGCGCCAGCGCGCCGGAGATCCGCGTCTGCTATGACATCGCCAACGCCGCGGTGTACGTCGACATGATCAATACCGGCAGCGCCCCCTGCACCTTCACGGTCGAGGCCAACGCCTACCGCACCGACGGCCCGTGGACCTACGAAGTGCCCGCCGGCATGCAGCTGCAGCAGCACTGGCCGGTGGCGCGCCAGGGCAACTGGTACGACTTCACCGTCACCACCGCGCAAGGCGGCTTTACGCGCCGCTTCGCCGGCCGCATCGAAACCGGCAAGGACGGCGTGTCCGACCCGGCGATGGGCGCAGCCGGCTGACGCAACCCGTCGACCCGGCACAACGCCAAGCCCCGCCCCGGCCGGTCCCAAGCGGACCGGCCCGGGCGGGCGTAGCCGTTTTGTCATATTGGGCCGCTAGACTGCGCGGTCGTCCGGCCCGGTCCGGACCCCTCCCCCAAACTCCGCGCGGATGACCATGCTAGGCGACCTGCTGATGACCTTTTTCGAAGTGGCGCGCCAGGGCAGCATCACCATGGCGGCGCGGCAGCTGCGCGTGAGCCAGCCCACGGTCACGGGACGCATCCGCCAGCTGGAGGAAACCTACGGCGTGGAGCTGTTCCATCGCCGCGCCAGCCGCGTCGACCTGAGCGATGTGGGCGTGGCCCTGATGCCGGTGGTCGAGCAACTGATGCAGCAGGAAGGCAATGCCGACTACCTGCTGCGCAACGCGGGCAACCTGCGCTTCGGCAACCTGCGCATCGGCGCCACCGGGCCGTATTACATCCTGCGCGCGGTGGCGGCGTTCCGGCAGCGCTATCCGGCGATCGACGTGAGCCTGGATATCGGCAACTCGCAGCAGATGCTCGAAGCGCTGTTCGAGTACCGCATCGACGCGGCGGTGTCCTCGCACCCGGTGGACGATGACCGCCTGGCCTGCATCCGGCTGGCGAGCGACCCGATGGTGCTGGTGGTCCATCCCGACCATGCGCTGGCACGGCTGGCGCAGATCGACCTGCCGCAGTTGCGCGGCTGTCACCTGCTGGTGCGCGAGCACGGCTCGATGACACGCAAGACGATCGAAACCGCGCTGGCTGCGTGCGGACTGGAGCTGCCGCCGCACACCGTGATCGGCAGCCGCGAGGCGATCTACGAGGCGATCCGCCAGGGCCTGGGCGCCAGCGTGGTGCCGCTGGGCGAGGTGCCGCGCGACCCGCTGCTGCGCGTGGTGCCGTTTGCTTCGGGCGCGCCGGTGCTGCACGAATACCTGTATTGCCTGCAGAGCCGGCGGCAGACGCGCTTGGTCGGCGCCTTCTTGGATTGCGTCGCGGGGGATGCAGCGGCGCTCACCGCCCAAGCTGCCTGACACGGCGGTTTTTATCTTGGGAGCCCGCTGCATGCCAGCCGCACCACGCCTGGTCCCGTTCAATCCCGTGGCCGCCACCCGGTGAGCCCATGCACCCGCGCGCCGACTTCCCGGAATATGACCAGTTGCTGACCTTGCTGGATACCGGCAGCCACGTGCTCGAGACCCAGGTGGTATGCGAGACCACCGTGCAGGGCCACCGCTTTGGCGTCCATGTCGCCACGCTCGGCAGCCGCGACCCGGGCGCGCCTGCGATCGGCATCTTCGGCGGCATCCACGGGCTGGAGCGCATCGGCACGCAGCTGGTGCTGGATTACCTGCGCTCGGTGCTGTCGCGCCTGGCCTGGGACGAACTGCTGCACCGCGAGCTGCAATCGGTGCGGCTGGTGTTCATGCCGATCGTCAACCCCGGCGGCATGTGGGCCGGCACGCGCGCCAACCCCAACGGCGTCGACCTGATGCGCAACGGCCCGCAGGACGCCGACGCGCGCGTGCCCTTCCTGGCCGGCGGCCAGCGCATCGGCGCCTGGCTGCCGTGGTACCGCGGCGCGGCCGGCGCGCCGATGGAGGCCGAAAGCAGCGCCCTGCTGTGCGTGGTCAGGCAGGAACTGCTGCCGCGCCCGCTCAGCTTTGCGGTGGACTGCCATTCCGGCTACGGCTGGCGCGACAGCATCTGGTTTCCGTACGCGCGCACGCGCCGGCCGATGCCGCACCTGGCCGAGATGTACCTGCTCAAGACCCTGTTCGAGCAGGCCCACCCGCACCATGGCTATACCTTCGAGCCGCAGAGCCACCAGTACCTGCTGCACGGCGACCTGTGGGACCATGCCTATGACCTGGCCCCGCGCGGCAACCTGTTCCTGCCGATGACGCTGGAGCTGGGCTCGTGGCTGTGGATCAAGAAAAATCCGCGCCAGCTGTTCTCGCGCGAGGGCATCTTCAACCCGATCAAGGCGCACCGCACCGCGCGCGTGCTGCGCCGGCACGTCAGCCTGTTCGACTTTCTCGGCCGCGTCGCCTTTGCCTCGGACCGCTGGCTGCCGCGCGGCGCGCAGCGCGACGAGCTGCTGCAGCAGGCAAGCGCGCACTGGCACACGGAGGCGCCATGAGCCGATGGGTATTCTTGCGGGGACTGACGCGCGAATCGCGCCACTGGGGAACGCTGCCGGCGCGCTGGGAAGCAGCCGGGCTGGGACGCCCGCTGTTGCCTGACCTGCCCGGCAACGGCGCGCTGTCGGCGCAGCCCGCGCCGTGGCGCGTGCGCGACATGGTAACGGCGGTGCGGCGCCAGCTGACTGCCTCCGGCATGCCCGGGCCGTACCGCGTGCTGGCCATGTCGCTGGGGGCGATGGCGGCGACCGAGTGGGCCAGTACATATCCGGAAGAAGTGAGCGGCCTGGTGCTGGTCAACACCAGCATGCGGCCTTTCTGCACGCCGGCGCAGCGCCTGCGTCCGCGCAACTGGGGCAGGCTGCTGCGCGTGGCGCAGCGCTGGGGGGATCGCGCGTATTGCGAGCGGTCCATCCACGCCATCACTTGCGCGCGCACCGACACGCAGGCCGCCGACCTTGCGCAGTGGCAGGCCATCGCGGCGGACGCACCGGTCAGCCGGCAGGCCGCGCTGGCGCAATTGCTGGCCGCCGCGCGCTACTGCGCGCCCGCGGAGCCGCCGCGCTGTCCGGTATTGCTGCTAGCCTCGGCGGCAGACCGCCTGGTCAACCCGGCCTGTTCGGCGCGCATTGCGCAGGCCTGGAACGTGCCCTTGCTGACGCACCACTGGGCCGGCCATGACCTGCCGCACGACGACCCGCAATGGGTATGCGATGCCGTCGCACGCGCCGGATCACGCTTCGGCTAGTGCTTCTTCTACCGGCATGGCGCTGGCCAGCAGCGCCGCGGCGGCATCGACGCGTCCCACGTACCGAACAGCCGCGCGCTGATCAGCCCGTTCTGCAGCGCGCCGAATACCACCTGCGCCAGCTGTTGCGGCGGCAGCGAGAACGGCGCCGCGCCCCGGGCGGCAGCCTGTTCGAGCAGGCGCGCCAGCCATTCCTCGTTAAGGCGGGTGAAGTCCTGCATCGCGGCGCGCACGGTATCAGGCATGGCCAGCACGTCGGCCGACAGCATGCCCACCACGCAGGCCTGGTCGGTGCAGGCGCCGTCGCGCAGTGGCTGCAGGTACTGCCGCGCCTGCTCTGCGCACGGCAGGCTGGTATCGATGGCTTGCAGCCGCGCCCGCTTGCGCGCGCTGTATTCGCGCACGGCTTCGAGCACCAGGTCGTCCTTGGACGGGAAGTAATAGTGGATGCTCGAGGTCTTGACGCCGACCAGTTCGGCCAGGTCGCGGTAGCTGAAGCCGTTGAACCCCCTGCGGCGTATCAGCACCAGCGCGTGTTCGACCAGTTGCTCGCGTACGGTTGGGGTATTCATGGCATCGACTCCTCGGCTTGCCGCCGGGACATTCAGGCCGGCAGCGTTTGTGCGATCAGCGTGATGAGGGACCCGCTTGCGAGGCAAAGCCCTACCCATCCGCCCAGGATCAGCGCAGTGTCACGCCAACGCATGATCAACTCCTGAAGCGGGGCCGCACCATGGCGGCCCGGTTGTTGTCGGTGGCCGGCGCCGGGCCGGCCGGTTTTCAGGCGATGGCGCCGTCGGTGTAGGGATCGACCTTGCCCACGCGCGCCCCGTCGGTGTACGGGTCAAAGCTGCGGGCCGGCTCGGCCGACACGCCGCTGCGGTCCAGGCCGGCTACCGTGCGGGCGCCGTCGGTGTACGGATCGGGCTTGCCCACGCGGGCGCCATCGGTGAACGGATCGGCCTTGCCGCTGCGGTAGTTGTAGCCGTAGCTGTCGGCCGGCACCGTGGCCGCGATCGTGCGCGCGCCGTCGGTGTACGGGTCGGGCTTGCCGACGCGTGCGCCTTCGGTGAACGGATCGAACTTGCCGCTGCGCGCGCCCTCCGTGAACGGATCGAACTTGCCGGTGCGGGCACCGTCGGTAAAGGCATCGGCGTTGCCGACGCGATAGCTGTAGCCGTACTTGTCGCCGGCATTGGCGTTCACGCTGGCGGCATGCGCCACGCCGCCGACGAGCGCGGCAGCAAGGGTGGCGGCGGTGATCAGGGTCTTGGCGGTCTTGGTCATGATGGGCTCCTGGGGTGCGATGGTTCGGGATCGCGTCAAATTCGGTATCAGTGGCTGTTGCAGTCCTTCTTCCGATTCCGCATCTATCAGTAGATAGATAACCGGTTTCAAAAAAATGACCGCTTCCGGTCGTGCAATGGGACCGCCGTATGCCGCCTGGTCTTGCTTGTTGGTGGCGGTGCAGCGCTTCCATGGACTTGATACTATCTACTACTAGGTAGAGAGTCAAGGAAAAACATTTCTATCGATCCGATAGTGATTCTCCATGACGCGTTAAACCGTTGTTTCTGAAGCGATTTTCCGCAACCGGCCGGCCTTGCGGCAGGCAAATAAAAAAACCGCCATGCGGCTCACGCCACATGACGGCTTCAGACGCGCCACTGCAATCGCGCGCAAACTCAACCGGATACGGCAGCCATCAGCGTGTCGGCGGCCGCTTCAACGCGGTCCGAGGTGCCGAACAGGCGTGCCGCGATCAGCCCGCTCTGCAGCGAGCCGAATACCACCTGCGCCAGCCGCGCCGGCGGCACCGGGAACGGCGTGCTGCGATGCGGCTGGGCTCGCTCCAGCAGCCCGGCCAGCCACTGCTCGTTCAGCAGGAAGAAGCCCTGCAGCATCTTGTGCACGGATTCGGGCAGGCACAGCGTCTCGGTCGACAGCATGCCGCACAGGCAGATCTGGTCCGAGCCACAGCTGGCGCGGAATGGCGCCAGGTAGATCGCGGCCTGCTCGGTGACCGGCAAGGTCGTATCGATGGCGTTGATGCGCTCGGCCAGCCGGGCGCTGTATTCCTTCACCGCTTCCTGGACCAGGTCTTCCTTGGTCGGAAAGTAATAGTGGATGCTGGAGGTCTTCACGCCCACCAACTCCGCCAGGTCGCGGTAGCTGAAGCCGTTGAAGCCGCGCCGCCGGATCAGGATCAGGGTGTGCTCGAGCAACTGCTCGCGTACGGATTGGGTTTTCATGCAAGCAGTTTATCTACGCGAAGATAGACGCTCAAGTTGAAATGCCCCAAGGCTGGGGTAATTCCCTAGCCTCGGGGCACAGTGCACTACATGGGCGTTAGCCAGGCAGGACCTGCGCGGCGAAGGTAATCATCGAGCCACTCGTCACGCAAAGTACCAGCCATCCGCCAAGCAACAGGATGCTGTCACGCAAACTCATGATGGACTCCATCGGATGGCGGCCACGGACCGCCATCGTAAGTGTTGGGCCGCCGGCCGGTGCCGGCAGCAATCAGGCCAGGGCGCCGTCGGTATAGGGGTCAACCTTGCCGACGCGCGCACCGTCGGTGTACGGGTCGAAGCTGCGGGCCGGCTCGGCCGAGACGCCGGTGCGGTCCAGGCCCGCCACGGTGCGGAAGCCATCCGTGTACGGGTCGGTCTTGCCGACGCGTGCGCCCTCGGTGAACGGATCGAACTTGCCGCTGCGCGCGCCTTCCGTGAACGGGTCGAACTTGCCGGTGCGGGCACCGTCGGTAAACGCATCGGCGTTGCCGACGCGGTAGCTGTAGCCGTACTTGTCGCCGGCGTTGGCGTTCACGCTGGCGGCCTGCGCCGCTCCGCCGACGAGCGCGGCGGCAAGGGTGGCGGCGGTGATCAGGGTCTTGGCGGTCTTGGTCATGATGGGCTCCTGGGGTGCGATCGTCGGGATCGCGTGAAATTCGTTGTCGGTGGCGATTCGGCAGGTCGCTTTCCAGACTCGCATCTACTAGTAGATAGATTGCCGGGCCTGAAAAAATGACCGCTCAGGTCATGCAATGGAATCGCCACATTTTTCCGTGCCTTCTTGCTTTGGTTGGCAGTGCAGCGGTGCCATGGACTGAATGCTATCTACTGATAGGTAGATAGTCAAGGAAAAAGATTTCTATCGAAGGGATAGCGCCCCGGACCCGCCCGGGAAAAGCGCTTCTGCATGAACAATTCTTCACTTGCGGTGCCTGGCCTGCTAGCCTGAAGCAAATGAATCCGGACCCCCGCCCCCCTTCTCAAACCGCGCGGCATCGCTGGCTGGCTGCGGCAGCAGGCATGGCCGTGGCGGCCGGGGTCGCGCGGCATCTGCTGTTTCGTGCGCTGGAGCGCAAAGCGTTTGTCACGCCAACGGATGAGACAAGTCTCGCGGAACCCCCTGACAATTCCACCCCCATGGTGCGGCACGCCACCTTCGCCAGCGGCGACCGCATCCTCCATGCGGCCTTCATGCCGGTGCCAGACCCCGAGGCACCGGCCCTGATGGTGTGCCATGGCGACAACGAATGCCTCCCCGACTGGGCGCCGGTGCAGGCCATGCTGGCCGATGCGGGCATCGCATCCTATGTGTTCGACTACAGCGGCTATGGGCGCAGCACCGGGCGGCCCAGCGTGCGCCGGCTGCGGCAGGATGCGCGGATTGCCTATGGACAGTTCATCGCCGCCACGCCGCAATCGAAACGGCGCGTGGTGCTGGGACATTCGCTGGGATCGGGCATCCTGCTCGATGTGGCGCGGCGTTTCGAACCACAGCCCGATGGCTATGTGATAGCCGCGGGCTTCAGCTCGGCGCGGCTGGCCGCGGTGCAGACCGGTCGCATTCCCGCATGGGCTGCCTGGCTGCTGCCGGATCCGTGGAACAACGCAGCGCGTGCGAGCAAGCTGGAGCGGCCGCTGCTGGTGGTGCACAGCCGTGACGACGTTGTCATCGTGCCGCCCCATGCGGAACGCGTGGCAAGCGCCGCCAGGCATCTGCATGCGCTGGTCATGCACGAGGCCATGCCGCACGATGCGGCCCTGTTGCCCGAGCATATCGACACCTTCTGGCCGCCGATCCTGCGCTTCATGCAGGCACAGTCAACCGGCCCCGAGGCACCATCGCAAGCAAGCGCGTGATGCCGGACACGTCATGGCCAATTAATCTAACGTAGAGTCCCGCAAGCGGCAATCATCCTTGTGGGCGAGGCGCCACGGCCAAGTGCCCGAGGGACGCTTTCGCGATTTCTTGTCTATATTGGTCCTCATGGCGAAAGCCCGCAAACTCGCTGTTGACAGCACTGGAGGTACTGCCATGCGTTGGCTTGCAAACTTGTTCAGTCCGCCGACCCCGGAAAAAATCGCCGAAAGGGAACTGCAAGACATGAGGCTGACGCTATTCCAGGCCGAACGGCGCTTGCTCGAGGCACAGATGCAGGTCGCCTACTACCGCGACATGGTGGCGTTTCTCGAAGATGTCGCGGCCAAGGGCGTCGAAGACGTGGTCGACAAGCGCCGCGCCACACCGCCCGCCATGCCCGAGCTGCCGGCGCGCACGCCGGGCCTGACCACGGTGCCGATCGTTCCGTCCGCAGCCTGAAGCGGACCCCCACGCCCCGGTACGTGCCCGGGCATGCGGGCAAGGCAGGCCCGGACCTGTGCGATACTCGCGCTGCCTGACGCCCCCGTGGCGCAGGCAGACCACCCACAGGAACCGGCCCCATGAGCGAACTGCTGCCCGCGATCGAAATTGAAACTGCGCCCAATCCGGGCTGCGCCGTCATCTGGATGCACGGACTCGGCGCCGATGGCAGCGACTTCGCCCCGGTTGTGCCCGAGTTGCGGCTGCCGGCCACACCCGGCGTGCGCTTTATCTTCCCGCATGCGCCGTCGATACCGGTGACCTGCAATGGTGGCTATGTCATGCCGGCATGGTATGACATCGTTTCCCTCGACCAGGCAGGCCGCCGCGCCGACGAGGCCGGCATCCGCGCATCCTGCGAGGCCATCCGCGCGCTGATCGCACGAGAAAATGCGCGCGGCATCCCGAGCGGGCGCATCGTGCTGGCCGGCTTCTCGCAAGGCGGCGCGATCGCCTACACCGCCGGACTGACCCACGCGGAGCCGCTTGCCGGCATCGTTGCGCTGTCCACCTACATCCCCGCACCCGCGACGCTCGCTGCCGAGGCCAACCCGGCCAACGCCGCCACGCCGGTGTTCGCGGCCCATGGCACGCAGGACGACGTGGTGCCGTTGGCGCTTGGCGTGGCCGCACGCGATTTCGTGCAGGCGCGGCCGAATCCGGTGACGTGGCACACCTATCCGATGGGCCATGCGGTCTGCCTGGAAGAGATTGCCGATATCGGCGCCTGGCTGGCTTCGCGCTTTGCGCAGGCCGGCGCCGCGCCCGCCTGATTTCCCCCGGACATGACCCTCGCCCCACCCCGCCGCATCGATTTCAATACCCGCAAGGCATTGCTGTTCGCGCTGGCCGCGGAACGCCTGTCGGCCTACTACGAACACCGCAAGTGGATGACCGACGCCCAGGGCGCCACGCTGGCCGGTGAATGGCTGTCGCGCTCGAAGCTGCAGTTGCCGCTGTCGGAACGGCGCCTGCTGTCCGAACTGAGCGACCAGTTTGCGCGGCAGCTCGCCGAGACCCTGTCGCGCGAAGCCGGCCTCTATGCCGCGCATGAAATGATGGAAGCGCTCGACCCGAACTACCAGTCGGCGTTCGCCTACGACATGCTCGAGGAATGCGAGCGGCTGCTGCACGAGCACGGCGTCACGGAATAAGCACGACGCCCACAAAGCCCGCAGAGCCCGCAGAGCAACTGCGTTTGCAAAGGTTGACAATCGCCCGGCGTACGCGCGCTTAAACTTCGCGCACCGATGATGCCCCACAACGCCGCCCCACTGTCCGCCACCATGGAACGCAAGCACTGCCTGGCCTGGATTGCGCTAAGCATGATCGCAGCAGCCTTGCTGACGCTGCTGTGCCTGATCCTGAACGACCACGCCGAAACCCAGGCGCAGAAGCGCGTCGAGCAAATGGCTGTCCGCATCAAGCCGGCAGGCGCGCTCCAGCCCGCAACTTCAGAACGACGACCAGGTAGTTAAGAAGGATTTCGATGCAGGCCGGAGCGCGGGCTTGAGTGTAGACGCGCGCTCTGCCGACAACTGCAAAGAATTGACAACGCCCGGCTCCGTGCGGTCATGCCACCGGTGCGGGCCATTGCAGCGCTGCCGCCGCAGCCAGCGCCTGGTAAGACGTCGCCAGGTGGTAGGGCGAGGTCGAAGGCATCTCCGCACGCACCACGTCGCCGGTCGGCGCCAGGCACTCGTGCCAGCCTTGCGCAGACAGGAAACGGTCGCGGAACTGCGCGGCCCAGTCAGCCAGCGTGGCCAGCGACTGCACCGAGCCTTCCACTGCCAGCGCGCGCGCGAACTCGGTCTGCGCCCAGATGCGCTCGGTGCCGTCGATCCGTGCGCCGCCCGCCTCCAGCGCCGCGCAGACGCCCAGCGTGCCCGCCGCCACGCCGTGCTGCTGCGCGAACGCGAAAGCGCGGCGCAGGGCATCCGACAGCGGCAGATCGCCAAACAGCGCCGGCCTGCCGGCCACCAGCGAAAACCATTCGAACTGGTGCCCCGGTTCGATGCGGTTGTCCGCGCTGCCTTGCGGCAGCTCCGCCACGCAGCCGCTGGCGGGATCGACAAAACGCTCGTGCACCGCCATCGCAATCTCGCGCAGCCGTTCCGCATACCACTCGTCGCCGGTGGCATCCAGCGCGGCGAGGTAGGCCTCGGTCAGGTGCATGACCGGGTTCTGCAGCACGCCCGCGCCCTTGGGCCGGAAATGCTCGGTCAGCGCGGCGTGGTACAGGCCCTGGCCGTCGGCGAAGCGGTCTTCGACGATATCGACGGTTTCATCGAGCACCTCCAGCGCATCCTCGTTGCCGAAGCGCGCGTAATACACGGCGCAGGCGAAGATCACGAAGGCATGGGTGTAGAGGTCGCGAGTGCTGTCGAGCGGCGCGCCGGCCGGGTCGACGCTGTAGATCCACGCGCCCTCGCCATTGCCGAAATACGCCTGCAGCGAGCCAAACAGCGTATCGGCGTGCGCCTGCTGCCCTGCCAGCGAGAACACGTACAGCTGGCGCGCGCACGCCATGGCGCGATAGCGCGCCGGCGGCAGCGGCGCGGCGCTGCCACCGTCGAGCGCTTCATAGGGCAGCAACAGGTCGGGATTCCAGCCGGAGGCGGTCCACAGCGGCAGCACGACGGTGTCGTAATGCGCCGTCAGGGCGGCGATCCGTTGGTTGAGCTCGGGCGAAAGAGGCATGTTCAGGCGACAAGATCCGGCGCGGCAGTTGCCGCAAAGGCCGTATCTTGCCATGGCGCGCCCGTAATGCCTCATGGCATTTGCGGCGCACACTTGCTAGCATCAATGCGCCTACCTGCGAACGGGAGACACCCATGTCGACTTTGCCTCTCACGCTGACCGACAATCACCGCACCCTGGTGCTCCATGTCCTCGAGGACGGAGCGGGCCAGTTCACCTGGCGCATCGTCATGGAAGAACGCTGCGGCGCCGCCGACGAGGACTGCACGGTCGCGGCACCGGACACCTACCGGTCCTATGCGGAAGCTGAAGCCGCATGCTGGGCCGCCGGCAACGGCATCCTGAACGGCCCGCGCGCCGCAGGCGAACTGCGCATCACCTGACACCCGCAAAATTTCGCGATTCACTTGCACTACGCGCCGCGTGACCTAGTCTGGAAGCGTGGCAGTGGCAACGCGGGCGATGCATTGCCCGCGATTCTTCATTCCGGCCACGTCCCGGGCACGCGCTGCTGCCCGGTGCGCTTTTCTGCCACCTGCCTGTCATCTTCCTGGCCTTTACTGACCTGGTCGCCATGCCGCCCCAAGAAACGGGTACGGTGGCCAAGGCCGCAGGAGCATGCAATGGACAAGCCGGTCGTCACGCCCCAGCGCTTCGTTGAACTGATGAACGAACGCCTCACCAAGCACCCGCTGTTCCGCGAGGGCATGCGGGTCTACGCCATTCCGCAGCACAGCGATCATCCGCGCAGCCTGGTCTGCGTAGGACCGCGCGGCACCGAATGCGTATGCGCCACCATCGAAAGCATCGTGCGCGGCGAGTGCGAGGTCTTCCCCGACATCGGCCCGGACTGGCATCAACCGCCCAGGACCGCAACGCCGCCCGAGGTGCGGGCGCGCTGAACGAATGCGGCGCCGCATGGCGCCGCTTGCATTTCAGACGTCGATGGCCGAATCCGACTTCACCTTGCGGCGCAGCTCGAATTTCTGAATCTTGCCGGTCGAGGTCTTGGGCAACGGTCCGAAGTAGACCGCCTTGGGCACCTTGAAGCCCGCCAGCAGCGTGCGGCAATGCGCGATCAGTTCTTCGGCGCTGACGCTGGCACCGTCCTTCAGTTCGACAAAGGCGCACGGCGTCTCGCCCCACTTAGCATCGGGCTGCGCCACCACCGCCGCGGCCAGCACCGCAGGATGCCGGTAGAGCGCGTCTTCCACTTCCACGCTCGAGATGTTCTCGCCGCCGGAAATGATGATGTCCTTGCTGCGGTCTTTGATCTTGATGTAGCCGTCGGGCATGCACACGCCCAGGTCGCCGGTATGGAACCAGCCGCCGGCGAAGGCTTCGCGCGTGGCCTTCTCGTTCTTCAGGTAGCCCTTCATGCAGATGTTGCCGCGGAACATGATCTCGCCGATGGTCTCGCCGTCGGCCGGCACCGGCTGCATCGAATCGGGGTCGAGCACGGCCACTTGCGACTGCAGGTGATAGCGCACGCCCTGGCGCGCCTTCTTGACCGCGCGGTCCTGCTCGGACAGCGTGCTCCAGTCGTCCTGCTCGGCGCAAACCGCGGCCGGGCCATAGACCTCGGTCAGGCCGTAGACGTGGGTCAGCTCGAAGCCCATCGCCTCCATCTGCGCCAGCACCGCGGCCGGCGGCGGCGCGCCGGCCACCATGCCGCGCACCGGCCCGCGCACGCCTTCGCGCCACGCAGCGGGCGCATTGACCAGCGCGGTATGCACGATCGGCGCGGCGCAGTAGTGGGTCACGCCCTCGTCGCGCATCAGGTCGAACACCAGCTTGGGCTCGAACTTGCGCAGGCACACGTTGACGCCCGCGCGCGCCGCCACCGTCCACGGGAAACACCAGCCGTTGCAGTGGAACATCGGCAGCGTCCACAGGTAGACCGGGTGCTTGGGCAGGTCCCACTCAAGGATGTTCGAGACGGCATTGATGGCCGCGCCGCGGTGATGGTAGACCACGCCCTTGGGATCGCCGGTGGTACCCGACGTGTAGTTCAGCGCGATCGCATCCCACTCGTCGGCGGGCAGTTGCCAGGCATACGCGGGGTCGCCGCCGGCGAGGAAGGCTTCGTAATCGGTATCGCCGAACGGTTCCGCCTGCGGACCCAGCGCGTCGTGCACGGCAATCACCTTCAGCCCGGGGAGTTCCAGCGCCATCTGCCGCGCCACGTCGGCAAACTCGGTATCGGCCAGCAGCACGCGCGCCTCGCCGTGGCGCAGCATGAACAGCAGGTTGGCGGCGTCGAGGCGGATATTCAGCGCATTGAGCACGGCACCGGCCATCGGCACGCCGAAATGCGCTTCCACCATCGCCGGCGTATTGGGCAGCAGCGCGGCCACGGTATCGCCCTTGCCGACGCCGGCGCTTGCCAGCGCGCTGGCCAGGCGCCGCGCGCGCGCATAGGTGTCGCGCCAGTTCTGGCGCAGCGGGCCGTGCACGATGGCCAGGCGATCGCCATACACCTCGGCGGCGCGGACCAGGAAATCAATGGGGGTCAGCGGCACGAAATTGGCCGCGTTGCGGGCCAGGCCGCTGTCGAAATCGGTTGGCATTGCTGTTGTCTCCGCCTTATCGGGTCATTCGGGCGCTGTCATTCGGGCGCCTTATGGCGCTGTCACTTTTTCCGGCACAAGGCTATCATCGCACACACCGGCGCACTGTCGTCGAGACGACAAACCTGCCGCAAACCCGCGCCAGGCAAGGCTTACACGATTCTTACAGGATGCGGCGCAGCCCGCCCGTCGGTGCCATGAGCGAACCCGCACACCCCACTTCCCTCCCCGCCCCGGCACCCGCCGCGGTGCTGGCCGGACATGCCTGGTTCGGTGAACTGGCCCCGGCACACCAGGCCCTTGCCGCGCGCGAAACGCTGCTGCAGTCCTTTGCCGCGGGCAGCTTCATCGCCCGGCGCGGCGAGCCGTCGCGCCACTGGATCGGCGTCGACAGCGGCCTGATCAAGCTGGCGGTGTACACGCCCGATGGCCGAGGTTGCACCTTCTCTGGCGTGCCTGCCGGCGGCTGGTGCGGCGAAGGCAGCGTGATCAAGCGCGAGCACCGCCGCTATGACGTGATCGCGATCCGCGACTCGCAGGTGCTGCTGGTGCCCGAGCCGGTCTTCAACACACTGCTCGCGCAGAGCCTGCCGTTCGCCAGCTTTGTCGTGCGCCAGCTCAACGAACGCATGGGCCAGTTTATCGCCACCGTGCAGAACGATCGACTGCTGGGGGCCGATGCGCGCGTGGCGCAAGCCATCGCGCAGCTGTTCCACCCCGACCTGTATCCGCGCACCAGCCCGGTACTCGAGCTGTCTCAGGAAGAAATCGGCCTGCTTACCGGACTCTCGCGCCAGCGCGTCAACCAGGCGCTGCGCCGGCTGGCCGATGCGGGCATGGTGCACCTGTCGTACCAAAGCATCCGCGTGACCGACCTGCCACGGCTACGCCACTTCGGGATGTCCGAGCTGTAACGCGGCAGCCACCAGGGCGGCCCCGGTCTTTAAGCGCGATCTCCGCGGCCTTGCGCCGTCCGCCGAATCCTGCGACAGTTACCCGCCGCACCGCCGCCAGTTTCCGGGTCGTTTTCCGCATGCCGCTTGTCAGCCGTCACCACGTCCGCTTTGCCCGCCTGCGCTTTCCCTTTGCCGTCCATGTGCAAGCCCTGCATGGCACCGCCAGCCTGCGCGACGCCAATGCACGACGCGAAGTGCGGCCCGGCGACCCGTTCGTGGTGCACGCATTCGCCCACTTCGACTGCGACCTGCCCGGTACCTGGCAACAACCCTGCGCCATCGTCCTGACCGCCGTACCCGACAGCGACTGTCCCCGGCTGGCCGGCAAGCCGGCGGATCGCCCATGGTCGCGCCAGTTCGCCGGCCTGGTCTTCTCCCGTCCCGACACCGACTGGAACGCCGAACGCCTGGCGGCGCAATGGCAGGTGCCCGAGCGCCTGGTGCGCGCGCGGCTCTTTGCCGAAGGCGAGGCGCTGCATCCGCTGCTGCGCGAACAACGCGCCGCCCATGCGCTGCACGCGCTGGCCAGCGCCGGCGGCCTGGTGCCCGCGCTGGACCAGTTGGCCATGCACGCGGGCCTGCGCTCGGCCAGCGCGCTGGCGCGCGCCTGGCACGACTGGTTCGGCATCGACGCCATGCGGCTGCTAGAAGATTGCCGCGCTGGCGGCCGCACGCTCGCGCCGGCGGCAACCTGGCCGGGGCTGGTGCGGGCGGCTGCCTGAACCGCTCTCTTGTTGTGGCAGACGTCCTGCACGCCGCATGAGCTTTGTCAATCACCTCAACGCGGGTTGGGCTCGCTCAGGCAATGCGCGCAAAATCGCGCCCGCGGGGCGGGTCAGCCGTTCCGTGGGCGGGGGTCCTGCATGAGCCAGTGTTCCACCACGCAGCGCCCTGCCATAACAAGAAAACCACAGAAATCAATACAGGGATGAAAACAAAACATCTGTTTTTGACGGGTCTGGCGGCGGCCGTACTGACGGCCTGCGGCGGCGGCGGCGGAGATTCGGCGACCACTGCGCCCGCTGCCACCAAGATCACCGGCACCGCGGCCGTTGGCGCTGCGTTGGGCAATGCCACGGTCCAGGCCAAATGTGCCACGGGGAGCGGCACGGCCACTACCGCCGCGGACGGCAGCTTCACGCTCAGCATCAATGGCGCCACGCGCCCGTGCGTGCTCAGCGTCAAGACGCCCGACGGCACCACGCTGCATTCGGTGGTCGAGGCCGGCACCGGCACTACCGCCGTGGCCAACATCACTCCGCTGACCGAACTGGTGACCGCGTCGCTGGCGCAAGGCAGCACCGCCGCCTTCTTCGAGCAATTCGATGCCGCCGCGCAGGCCAAGCTGACCTCCGGCAACCTGACCAGCGCCACGGAATCGGTGCGCCTGGTGCTGACCGGCGTGGTGGACCTGGGCGGCGTCGACCCGCTCAAGGATCCGCTGGTGGCCGCCAACGGCGCCAACGCCGGCAATGCGCAGGACAAACTGCTGGACCAGCTGGGCGATCGCCTGGAAGCGTCAAAGACCACGCTGGATGAGTTGTCCTCCGCGGTGGCCGCCAATGCCGACCCCGCGGCGGTCCAGACCGCGCTGCAACCGGCGGCGGCGACCTGCACCGGGCTGAAGACCGGCAAATACCATGTGATCGGACTGGGCTCCGCAGCGGCGGAAGCCGGCGACCTCGACGCCGCCGCGCTGAAGCTGCAGGTCGGCAACGAGACCGTCCCTTTCACCGCCGTTGCCAACGACAACTGCCGCTTCACCGTGCCGGGCACAAACGGGGCCACCAACACCGTGATGGTCGCCAAGTCCGGCATCGCACTGGCCGTGCCGCCCGCTGGCCCGATGAGCGATCTGCCCACCCTGCTGGTGCCCGCACAGGCCGTTGCCCTGGCCGACCTGGCAGGCGACTGGAACGGTCTCGGCATGGAGCGCGACAACGCCGGCACCCCTTACGCATCGCGCCGCGTAACCTTCAGCATCGATGCCGCGGGCAAGCTGACCAAGGGGGCGGACTGCTCGAACGTGGACACCTGCGAGGCATGGCTGCCGGATGAACTGCCGACGCTTAGCGCCAACGCCGACGGCAGCTTCAAGATCACCGACAGCTTCGGCACGCAGCTCGCTTATGCATTCAAGGGCACCGACGGCCAGGTGACGGTCGTGATCACCCACGACGATGGCTTCATGATCGCCGCCAAACAGGTGCTACGTCCCCTGCCGGTGGCGGGTACGACAAGCTCGTACTGGGACACAGTACTGTATGGCGGCCTGGTGCCCACGCTGGAAAACGCCGGCACGTGGTCGACCATCGTGACTATGGTGGATGCGCAGACCAGCAGCTACACGCGCAAACGCGTGGAAGACGGCCGCCTGGACAGCTGGAAGGTGAACAGCCCGGCCAACGGTCTGCGCTACCGTGCCGCCAGTAGCAAGGCTTCCGAGATGATCTCGATGGTGCCGGGCAATACCGGCCTGAGCCTGGGAATCGCCGTGAACGGATCGTTCTACGATATCTCGGTAAGCCGCCCGTAACCGTAACAGAGGCGCCAAGTCAGGCGCCTTGCATGCGGCTCACACCAAGCCGGCCACCGCCCTGCGGTGCCGGCTTTTTTTCCTTCACGCCAGCCCGCAACAGCTTGCCGGCAAAAAAATACCCACAGCCGGGTGGTAGTGGGTAACAAAGTGGTGCGGGCACGTCGCGGAACTGCCCACGGCTCGCATCTTTGCATCGGCATTGCCGTGCGCCAATAATCTTTCCGGACTAGTTGCGTCCCCACAGCGGTTGCATGGACAAGCGCGGTCGATTCTTGTCCAATGGATCGCCCCTCGAGTCCGCTCTGTTCAATGTCCCACGCCCGCCTGCTGCTGATCGACGACCATACCCTGTTCCGCACCGGGCTGCGCCTGGTGCTGGCCGACAGCCCGAGCGTGGCGCATATCATCGAGGCCGGTTCGGTCATGCACGCGGTGCAGGACCACGGCGGCGCGGCGGTCGACATCATGCTGCTCGATATCCAGATGCCCGGCCTGAACGGCATCGAGGGGGTCAAGGTATTGCGCCGGCATTTCCCGGCGGCGCGCATCCTGATCGTGTCGGGCACTTCGGGGCTGGACACCATCCCGGCCGAAGTGCGGCGCGAGATTGCGGGCTTCCTGCCCAAGTCCGCCGACGCAAACGAAATCGAGGAAGCGATCGCGTGCTGCCTGGCCGGCGGCACGCATTTTTCCGGCGAAGCCGATGCCGCGGCACCGCTCCAGACATCCTACGCTGCGAGCAACCTCACACCGCGCCAGCTGGAAGTGCTGCACCAGCTGACGCTGGGCCGCTCGAATAAGGTCATTGCCTACCATATGGGCCTGTCCGAGAACACCGTGCGAGTCCATGTCGCGGCGATTCTCGATCATCTCGGCGTGGTCAGCCGCGTCGAAGCCATCCTCGAAGCCCAGCGGCGCGGACTGGTACAGGCGGTGCGATGACGGTGGAGACCACCGCCCCGGCAGCCCCCGCGCGCGGGCCGCTGCGCTGGCTGCCCCGCTACGATGCGCCACGCATTCTGGCGGCGCAGATGAGCCTGATCGACCAGAGCTTCGGTTGCGCGATGGCAGGCAGTTCGCTGGCAGCGATCTTCCTGGCGGCGGGCCTGGTCCTGAACTGGGACCGTCCCGGCGCCGTGCCCTGGGCCTGCGCGATGGTGCTGGCTTGCGCCGTGGCGCACTTCGGGCGGCTGCGGCTGCCCGGGCGGCTGACCGAAGCCGGCGCGGCGCGCTATGCGCGCGGCATGACCGCCATGCTGATGCTGATCGGCGCGCTGTGGGGACTGGTGGCATGGCTATACCTGGACGTGCGCATGCCGGCGGTGGTGATCTGCATCCTGTCGCTGATCGCCGGCATGAGCGCGGCGGCGCTGGCGGTATTTTCGGCATGCCTGCCGGTGGCGATCGGTTTCTTCGTGCCGGCGATCGTGCCGGTCTGGATCGCGTTCCTGGCTACCGGCGATATCGAATACTTGCCGATGTTCCTCGCCACGCCGCTGTACCTGTGCGTGCTGCTGGTGTTCGCGCGCAACTACGCGCGCGTGGCGCGGCAATCGATCGCGCTGCGCTTCGAGAACGTGGAACTGATCTCGCAGCTGCGCGAGCAGACCGCGCGCGCCGAGGCCGCGCAGCACGCGGCCGAAGAAGCCAGCCGCGCCAAATCGGTGTTCCTGGCCTCCGCCAGCCATGACCTGCGCCAGCCGCTGCACGCGATGGGGCTGTTCCTGGTATCGCTGGGCCGCACCCACCTGGATGAACGCCAGCGCCAGCTGCTGGCGCATATCGAGGCCTCTTCCGGCGCCGCGCGCGAGATGCTGAACTCGCTGCTGGATTTCTCCAAGCTCGAGGCCGGCGTGATCACGCCGCGCGCGCGTGCGTTCCGCCTGCAGCCGCTGCTGCACAAGCTGGAGAACGAGTTCGCTCCGCAGGCCGAAGCGCGCGGATTGGTGTACCGCACGCGCGATACCACCGTCACGCTGCATGGCGATCCCACGCTGGTCGAACTGGTGCTGCGCAACCTGATTGCCAATGCCATCCGCTATACGCAACGCGGCGGCGTGCTGGTGGCTTGCCGCAAGCGCGGCGCGCACGCGGCCATCGAAGTCTGGGACACCGGCATCGGCATCCCCGCTGCCCAGCACCGCGACATCTTTCGGGAATTCCATCAGCTGGGCAATCCCGAACGCGACCAGCGCAAGGGGCTCGGGCTGGGACTGGCCATAGTCGAGGGCCTGGCGCGCACCATGCAGACGCGCGTAACGCTGGGCTCCCGCCCCGGGCGGGGCTCGGTGTTTCGCTTCGGCATGCCGCAGGCCTGGGAGTCCCCCGAAGAGAGCCCGCGCCCGCCAGCGGCGCGCGCGCTCGATGGGCTGCGCGTGCTGGTGATCGACGACGACGAGGCCATCCGCAGCGCGATGTCCGAGCTGCTGTCGGCATGGCGCTGCGAATGCCGCACGGTCGAATCGGAAGAACAGGCACTGGCAGCGCTGGAGGAGTTCACGCCCAGGCTGGTGCTTGCGGATTACCGCCTGCGCGGACACCGCACCGGCCAGCAGGCGCTCGACGCGATCCGGCAGCGGCTGGGGCGCCACGTGCCTGCCATCATCATTACGGGGGATACTGCGGCCGACCGCCTGCGCACGGCGCACGCAACCGGCACCGCCTTGCTGCACAAGCCGGTGGTACCGCAGGAATTGCAGGCGGCCATCGACACCCTGCTGCGCGAGTTCCAGGCCAACAGCGCTGCGGACCCCCAGGGGGCGGTGACGAAATGAACTACGCCCCGGTCACGCCGGGGTCAGGGCCAAGTCAGGGCGAAATCAGGGCGAATTCAGGGCCAATCAACCGCCCGAATGCAGCGGCGACAGCGAATAGGCCAGCACCAGTCCCGCGACGATTGCCGGCGACCCGAGCCTGATCGCCGTGCTGCGCGACAGCACGCCCAGATACACATACAAACACACCAGCACCATCGCAGTCACATACAGCAGGCTGTCATAGACTTGCATGGACGTCTCCCTTGCCATTGTTCTTATTGCTTTACTTCGGTGGGCTGCCAACGGGGCGGGATGCGTGGGGTATTGCGGAACTGCGTGGGGGCGCTCCGTCGACAGCATGCTATGGCTGTCTGTTCAGAGGATAGTCCGTACTTCGGCGGCGCGTGGCAATTATGGAAATCCCTTTGCGGCACTGCACCAGCAGCGGTGCGGGTCGGCTCAATCGGCCGGCAGCATCTCGGGGTTCCATGCGATTTCCCACAGATGCCCGTCCGGATCGTGGAAATAGCCGGCGTATCCACCCCAGAAGGTGTCCTGTGCCGGCTTGACCACGCTCGCCCCCGCGGCCAGTGCCTGCGCCATCACCGCATCGACCTCGGCCTTGTCGGCAACGTTATGGGCCAGCGAGAAATCGGTCAGCGCGCGCGACGTTACCTGCAGTCCGGCATCATGCGCCAGGCTGGCGCGTGGCCATAGCGCCAGCCTGAGGCCGGCCTGCAGGTCAAAGAACGCTACCGCGCCGTGCTCGAACTGCTCGCCCACGATGCCCGCGGTAGGCAGGCCAAGTCCGTCGCGATAGAAGCGCACCGCACGCTGCAAGTCATCGACACCCAGCGTGATCAGCGTAATCCTCGGTTTCATGGCAGTTCCTCACGTTGTTGGTCGACAGTCTAGCGCTGTCCAAACGCTGCACCGGCGAACAGGTCTTTCAGCTCACGCGGCTGCGAACGCCAGTATTGCTTCGGCGCCTGCACGCTCGCGCCGAGGCGCGCCGCCGCATGCCAGGGCCAGCGGGGGTCATACAGCATGGCACGCGCCAGCGATACCGCGTCGGCTTCCTGGTTGGCGATGATGGCTTCGGCCTGTTCCGGTTCGGTGATCAGGCCCACCGCAATCGTCGGCAGGCCAACCTCCGCCTTCACCCGCTGCGCGTAGGGCACCTGATAGCCGGGCCCGAGCTTGATCGCCTGCTGCGGCGAGACCCCGCCGGTGGTCACGTGGATCGCCGCGCAACCGCGCGCTTTCAGCGCCTTCGACAAGGCCACCGTGCCCTCGATATCCCATCCTCCCGGCACCCAGTCGGTCGCCGAGATGCGCATCCACACTGGCCGCTGCGCCGGAAACGCCTCGCGCACCGCGTCGAACACTTCGATCGGGAAGCGCATGCGGTTCTCCAGGCTGCCGCCGTATTCGTCGTCGCGGTGGTTGGCCAGCGGCGACAGGAACTGGTGCAGCAGGTAGCCATGCGCGGCGTGGATCTCGATGCCATCCAGCCCCAGCCGCGCCGCCCGCCTTGCCGCGGCGACGAAGTCATCGCGCACCTTGTCCATGCCTGCGCGATCCAGCGCAACGGGCGCGACTTCCTTAGCGCCGTGCGGCACTGCAGAAGGCGCCACCGTATGCCAGCCACCGGGTGCATCGGGGGCAATCTGCTGGCCGCCATCCCATGGCGCCTGGCTCGATGCCTTGCGGCCGGCGTGTCCGAGCTGAATCGCGATCGCAATCGGCGAATGCGCGCGCATCGCGTTCACCACGCGGGCCAGCGCCGCTTCGTTGTCGTCCGAATACAAGCCCAGGTCGTGCGGCGTGATCCGCCCTTCCGCCGAGACCGCCGTGGCCTCCACGATCAGCATGCCCGCGCCCGACAGCGCCAGCGAACCCAGGTGGATCATGTGCCAGTCACCCGCATTGCCGTCGTGTGCGGAATACTGGCACATCGGCGCTATGGTGATGCGGTTGGCAAGGGTGAGGCCGCCGATGGCGAGCGGCTCGAACAGTTGGCTCATACGTGGTGCTCCTTGCAGGATCTTGCTGCCCTTCCAGACAGGAATTTTCGATTCTAGGCCGATGCCGGCGTTGTTGCAGGCGGCTGATCATCGTCCTGCACCGCGCTGGACAATCCAGCACCATGATGCCGCTGCCCGCCAGCCCGGAAGTAAAGTGCCACGCAAAGAAACAGGCGGCGGCCACCGGCGTCAGTGCATGGCGCCGAAAAAATCGATGCGATTCACCTGCACACGGCCAGGCCGCGTGCATGGCGTCTATGGGGAAAAGTCTGGCAGAGGTCAACCGGTGCCGGCACAGCGTCGGCCGCACCCCGCCCTCCAGTAGCGCGCGCCAGCACCCGCACGCCGATCAGGACAGCTAGCAAATGTGCGGAAACCTCGTCTGCCAAAAGGGTCGCATCCGCATCGCCCTGATTGCTGAGCCGCGGTGAACTGGCGGCGGAAGAAATTCCGGATTCCCGCGAAGGCCGTTAAATTTGCGGTGGGCGGGGCTATCGGTATGAAATCCGCTTATAGAGCCGGTGGGACAAAACGCAAGCCCTGATCGAGAAGAGCCCTTTTTTGCGGTTATCGCGCTGGCAACGGGCGCATACCAGCCGCAATAGTCTTGCCCAGGGCAAGCACACCTTCACGGCTAACCGGCGCGACACCTTTAGCACGGGCGTAGGCCGCGTCGCGAATCACATACATCATCAGATCTGGCCGTTCGTCCTTAGCGTTAGGCTCGCCACGTAAGGACAGTAGGTATCCATAGTCTTCCGTGCCGTCCTTGCGCTTCAACGCGACGAACGATTCGACCCCTCGGCCTGCTGGCACTGTTACATCTTTGTACAACTCTTGCCAAAGGCTCCTAACGCTTTGGTAATTTCCGGCATAGTCTTGCATCCAGAAGAAGTCCGCTCGAGCTGCTGCAGAATAGGCCGACGAATTCTCATTCCTGTCCGCCACACGGGCATTTCGATCCTCCATCCATACCGTGATATCGGGGTGCTCGCGCAAGCGATACGCTACGCTGATAGAACGCGGATTCGTTCCATCGTCGCCAATGAACATATGGGGCAAGCAAACGCCTGGCGCACTAGGAATAGTAAATAGTGGTCGGGGCTGCACGCCATTTATTAAGGTACGGTAATACTTTTCCAACACCGCCGTCTCTTCTGGGCGGCCTGATACGCCCCACCAAAGCGCGCTCCGCCCGACTTCGATATACGCAGAATAGTGAGATCCCATGCGCCACGCGACGCCAGCGTGTCGAGCCGTTGCAAGCGTCTCGAGATTTGCTCTCTGCCCGCGCGGCGTTATCCCGTGATTGGCCTTCAATCTCCTCAAATCGGCTGCTTTTCTTCCCTCCGCGGCTTGCCTGAACTCCCGGCGGTGCGGTTCCCCTTCCGGCTGCGAAACCATCATCAATCCCATAAATGACTGCATCGGGCCAAATGCATACTGCCCGTCCGGAAATTTGCTTCTGGGATAAGCATCGCCGTTGCCAGCCGCGTACTCTCGAAAATCCGCCGCCGACAACGCCGCCACTTCCACTTCACCAGGCAATTGAAGCTGTGTGCGCCCAACACATTCAGTTTTCCAACTAGGCGGAACCTCTCCTGCTGAGGCGCCGAATCCTAGCCCGGCACTACAAACGGCAAACAGAAAACGGCGGACTAGTTTGGCCTGGGCGTTCAATATGGTCATGCGTGTTCCTTGCGGGCGGTATCGTCTGTGGAGAACACGGCCAGTCCTCCGTCGTCGCTCGACTGCGTTTGCATCGCGTAGCGTTCCCCGCTGTCATGCGGCTCGTCGTTATGGGCCACCAACGCGGTCGGATAAGGGAAACGGTTATTCTCGCCTCGGGTCCAATGGATCGGCAGCGAAGTTATAAATCCGGTCACTGACTCAAGCAGCTTGACGCCCGTCGGTTCATGGCGCGGCTTTTGCCAGAATGCGTCCTCGGCGGGTTGAGGATATGCTGGCGCACCGCTGGCACCTGCGCCTGCGGACTTCTGCGCGAGAGGATCCCAATTGGGCAGGATCGAGGCAGGCCGGTTCGGTTCAAAAGGCGACCAGTTTCTCGGCACATGCTTGAAGGCAGCCTCATAAGCCTTTGCATTTGCTTCCGCCCGCTTCTGTATCATGCGCCAACTATCTGGCTTGCCCGGTTGCAACACCGCATCCCTTAGCTCATTAGCTGCCTTGCTGCCACCCGCCGTCAGCCCGAACAATTTTCCCCAGATTTTTTTTCGTAGTTCATGCGCGAAAACCCGGACTGGCTGCTGGCTCCCCTTTCCATTGATATCCTCGCGACGATGATCGTCGTCCATGACCAAGACCGCGATCTCTGAATCACGCTCCCCCAACAGGCTTCGGTCATTGATATTCGCACTACCGAGCAAAGCGTACAGGTCATCAACGATCATCAACTTGCTATGCACATAAATCTGTTCAGTCACATAGCGCTCACCGAGCTTCGTCCAATTGCGCAAATTAAGCAACGTTACGTAGTCGAAGCAGGCTGAGACCGGAATACTCTCGTATTCTCGGTTTCTATCATCCTCGATAACCCGCATATAGCGAGGATCTTTCTTCTCGCGTAGCTCTCGCGCCTTCAAAGCCCTGCGAATGCCGCTGAGCAAACTCTTGCTTCCGAAAGCGATAGTCTGCATTGTCCAATAGACTTGCACCGCAATACTGGCGTTTAACAAACTTCCCTCGGGGTGCACTGGCAATGTAATATAAACATGAAAAGGTGGCCGGTCTTTATCGAGAATAGCTCGTGTAATTCTGGTAACGAGAGCGGAGCATACACGGTTGGTTGGTGGATTGAGGAGTTTGCTATCGTCCACCTTCAACCGGGGTTTGAAACCATCCAACGTTATTCCAACTGGCGCATCGTCATCGAGAACGCCGAGCTGCTTAGCCGTCTTGCTGGCGTCTTTACCTCCGAGATCATTGATGTACTTCGCTGCAGGAGACAAGGAACCGGTGACAAAATCGGCCTCTTCGCCAAAATCTGACACAAAAAACTGGCTCTCAATATAAATGAAACGCCTACTCTTGGCGATCAATTGCAACATCGCCCGGTGAATATCATCCTCTGTGCCGGTTGGTGCTGTGTCCGGCTTCTTCTGCATCGCGTCGTACTCGGCTTTCCGCATACCGGCTGGCGCGCTTCGCAAAACTTGTATATGAGCATTCCCCGCGCTTTTCGTATGTGCTCGGTGGCTTAGGCATAGGCAACTTCATTTTGCTTACCACGTTCCACCGAACAACGAAATTGCGAAGCAGATCCGAAACCGCTGGCCCCTCGATACGGCTATGTACGTCTTGCCATGGCATTCGTGGTTGAACGGCTGCATTCAACGTCACGTATTGGACACGGTTTCGTTCTGCGCGACGGCCTAGCCCAATAGCATTTGCTCCGACGGCATCCATCGTCGGTTCACTATATGGTACTTGAACTCCACCGGAAGAGATTTGCTTAAGCACTCCGTCGGCCGTGCTGTTGGTCAGGCCAGGTAACTTGAAACTATCTGCTGCGCCGGTAAGCAGATCAGGATCGACGATATCCCTAGCCCTCTTATCAAGTGAACCTAGCCAAGCAATGCAAGGATTGTAACGATTAAGAGCCTTGCGGCCATCACCATCTGCACGCAAATCATAGCTAGCATCGTCATAACGACCATAAGCTAAATCAATGCCACCGACAAATGCAATCTCTCGGTCTATGACTACAAGTTTTTGATGATGACTGAAATATGTGGTGTTTCTAGTAGCATTGGATTTCGCGACCGCCACGTGCACACACTTTTCCTTGCTGGAGTAGCCAAGGTGAGTATTGATTGCTTCCAGTGCATTACATGTTTGATCATCATAAGTTTGCACCGGGCTGGTATCGTCCCAGGGCAACACATAAATCTTGACCTTGCGCTTGGCCGCTTCACACAACACATCCCAGAGGCGCTTACCAGGAGCCAGCATCGCGTCCCAGTTCACTTGCCATCCTATGATGCAGATCTCCTGCGAGGCCTTTTCACAGGCGGCGATAAAGTCGGCGAAATACTCTCGCCCGGTAGTGAAGGATACAACCTTGTTTCCCGCTGTCTCTTTGGAGAACACTGCGCCGTGCCCTACCCAGAGATTGCTGGTTGCTGCGCCTTGCGCGGCCCTTCCCTCCTTACCAATAATTTGCGTAAGGACGCGAGACGATTTTTCTTGCCCAGCCATGCTCACTTGACCTTAATATGGTTTAGCAGCGCTTCGCCTGTCGTATGTTTGATATCGCGAGCTGCAACGTCAGCGTAGTATTCTTCTACTGGATGTCCTTCTGCGACTCCGAAACTATCGGCGTATCCCATTGCGTTGAGCGCATGCGCCATTTTTTGCCGGTCATCCCATTCTTCGGATTCACGCAAAAGCGAAACCCGGTGCACTTGGCTATCACAGACAAGCCAGATCTGATTGATGTGCTTATTACAAGCACCTTGCAATACATTTTGTTCAGCCATTGACAAGGCCAGCTTTCCAGCGTCGTCACTCTTGCCCCGCAAAATCTCGTTATCGCTATATAGGGCTTCGAGTTCGCTCTCGGCCTTGACAATGCGCCAATCGGTCAGGGGGAACGCCGCCCCCAGCGGACCCGGTACATCCTGTAATGCAATATTGAACTGCACTGGAATGTCCTCTATGGCCGCATCCGGGAATGACGGTAGGACGTAAGCCGTATCCACCGCCCCCTCAAACTTCCTCTGTGCCGCCTTATAAGTAATCGCCCCCGGACACTCCACGGTAATATTTCCGTCCTCGATCAATATCGACGCCCCACCCGCCGTGGCAATGCGGATCCGTTTCGCCGCGGCGAAATCCACGTTCATGTTGGCCGACACCACGGTCAGGTCGTCCCGTGCCGCCAGCTTCAGCAGATCATGCTGCGCCTGGATATCGATATCATCCTGTCCCGCCGTCAGTTGCAGGCCGATATTGTTGTCCCCAGCACCCGACAGTCCCGCCGCGACACCAATCGCCTGCGCCGCGTGTACGCGGGCCTGGCCAGCTACCGCGATGTTGCTGTCCTGGCCACTGGCCAGTGCCACGCTTTCGCCGTTGGCAATCTGCAGGTCCTGGCCTGCAACCACCGCCAGCCCGGCCCGGCCGTTGAGGTGGACCATGGCCGCGGCCTGGTGCGGAACCTTGCCGGGGGTCGTGGTGTTGCCGCTGGACGCATCGTCTTTGGCCGCTTCGAGCGCTTGACCATCGACCATGCCGGAAGCAGCCTTGGTCTGCTTCGACAAGGGGGCTTCGTCATCCTTGCCGGTGGACAGGGCCCGGGTCTGGTGCGTGGTCGCGCCCTGGCTCAGGGTCTTGACGAGGTCGCCCGCCTGGCGCAGCAACGCTATGCCGGCGGCGTTGTCGCCGGTGGGCAGCGCGCGGCCGGTGGCGGCGTCGCGGTAGGTGGTCAGCAACAGGCCGGCCTGGCCGCGCACGGCGGCGTGGCCGTCGGTGCGCAGCTCGAACCCCTGGCCGCGGAAGCTGCCGCGGCGGTTGTCCTGCTGATGGATCAGGTGGCCAAGGTTGAGCTGGGTCGACTGCAGCGTGGTGGCCAGTTGGGTGCGCAGCTGGCTGTCGCTGTCGTCCAGCACCAGTTGGTTGTAGCCCTTGCCGCCGTGTTCCTGGCTCTTGAAACCCGTCAGCGCCGCGGCATTGCGGTGGCCGTCGGGCTGAGCGCCCAGGCCGTGCCAGGCGGGGCTGTTGCCACCAGCAAGGTTGCCTTGCGCGCTGGGGGCGCTGTCCGTGCCCTGTGCGTACAGGGATTGGCTGTCGCTGCTCGCCGCGGCGCTCTTGCCGCCTGGCGTCGGTGCGTGGCCGGCTTCGCCCTGGCCGTTGTACAGCGCGCCAATGACGAACGGCTGGTCGATGTCGTCGTCGGCGAACTTGACCAGCACTTCCTGCCCGATGCGCGGCAGCCATTGCCAGCCCATGCCGGCGCCGGCCTGGCGCTGTGCGACGCGGATCCAGCGGCTGCTGCGGTCGTCGGCGCGCTCGCCGCGCTGCCAGTGGAAGCGCACGCGGATCTCACCGGCGGGGCTGGCGTGGTGTTCGGCGTTACCTTCGGCCTGGGACTGGCCGTCAGGACCGACGACGATCGCGCTATGTACCCCTAGCGGGCCGGAACGGCTGTAAAGACGAGGACAATTGACGTCAAGGACGCAGGCGCGCCACGGACGGCGGGCGTCGATGGCGCGGAAGATGGCCGCGTAGCCCTGTTCGCGTGCTGCCGTCTTCAAGGCTTTGGTCGGGACCAGGCGCACGGGATCGTGATCCGGCAGCACTCCCAGCAGCCCGGGGGTTGCCTCCGGCGCGTCGGGTGCCGGCGGGGGTGTGTCGAAACACAAAGCTGCCTCGAGCGGTCCCATGCGATCGGCCAGTGCGGCGCTCGTGTCGGCCGCGAGGTTGTTGATGCCGCAGTGCTCCACCGCATCGAGCAACAGCGGGTAGCCTGCCGCATCATCTTCCTGCAGCGGCAGGTGTGGGCAGCCAGTGACGGTCAGGCGCATGCCGCTGCGCAGCGTGCGCACGGACGCCCGGCCGGTGAACAGCAGTGCGCGGGCCTCGACAGCTTCGATCACCTGCTCGGCAACACGCTGCGCGCTCGCGGCGTCCGGCGCCAAGGACAGGCTGACGGACAGGTACGGATCCGGGCTGACCGCCCGGCCCGCATTGCCAACGTAACGTGCCGGCGCGTGGCCGCGGATCGCACGCTTGGCCTCCGGGTCCCATGCCGTCACGGCCACGCCGCCCACCGTCGCGCGGGTCTCGCACGCCAGCTGCTGGATGGCATCGGCCGATTCCTGGCTGTGCGCGCGATGGAAGCGGATGCCGCAACCTGCCGCGGATTCTTCGTCTTCCGGCAATTGCGCGCTGTCGGCAAAGATCACCACGGCATGCCCGCTGGGCGCTTCCTCGTCTTCCACGACGGTATAGCCCAGGCCGGCCTCGGCCAGCAGGCGCGACAGGAAATGAAAGTCGGTCTCTCGGAACTGCGCGACATGTGCACGCTCGCCGATGGCGGCAATGCGCGCCTCGGCGCCGGCCGCGTAGCGCCATTGCGCGTGCGGCGCATAGGGCTGCAGCACGGTCTCGATGATGCTGTCGAGCTTGCGGTTCTGGAACACCTGGCTGTTGCGCTGCTGCGTGGTCAGCCACAGCCACGGCACCACGGTCAGGCGATAACGCGCCAGGCTGCCGTCGGCACCGAGCTTCTCGGCCTGCCGGATCAGGCCGGTGCGGCGCGACTGGCCGCCGCCGGTGAGCGTGGTCAGCAGCGTGACACGTTGGCCAAGCAGGCTGTCCAGTGCGATATCGGCGTTGGCACTGACCGCGACGATGCGCGACTCGGCCAGCGCGGACACGCCTTCGCGGCCGATCCAGGCCTCGACGGCGAGTTCGCCCAGCGCGCCTTCACCTTCCAGCGCATACAGGCGGTGCGCCGCACTGAAAAGATGTTGGTAAAGAGTGGTTACATCCATTCGCTGTCCGTTCGTGCAGCCGCAACTGCGTCAGGGGCCGACATGCCGCGGGTCTACCGTTGCCGGTGCCCGCCTTGATTGCAAGCACGGTGTGGCGCATGCCGGGCCGCCACACAGATTCTCTGTCATGCGATCGAACCGTCGCGGGGTTCAGTTGCGCGCCTTGGTGGTGGAGCGCGTGCTGGCTGTCGCCGTGCTGATCGGCTTGCCCTCGGGTTGGGACAGTAGCGCCGCCAGGACTTCGGCGTCTGGGTCAGCCGTTGTGGCGGAGGATTTGCGACGTGTTGTTTTCGACTTGGCCGAGGCGGTGGCCTTGGCGACGGTCTTCTTGCCCTTGCTGTTCGCGGCGGTACTGGCGGTGCGTTTTTCCACCGGCGGCGTCGTCTTCGACGTTGCTGTCTTTTTGGTATTTTTGCTGACTTCAGCGGTCTTGGGCATGGCCCCGGCCGCCTGGGTACCGAGGGACGTCAGCGCGGCCAGCGTGGTCGCGCCCGCGACGGCACCTGCGGCAACCGCTGTGCCTTCGACCTTGCCGAGCCGATCCAGCGCAGGGTCGCTGTTGTCGGCATCGACGATGGTTGCGGCCTGCGGCTGGGAATTCTCGGCAACCGATTGGGCAGATTCCGCTGGATCGGCGGCATTGACCGGCGCCGATGCGGGCGCATTGTCGGCCAGCGTCTGCCCGCCGGGCGCAGCTACGCCGGCGGCAGGCTGTGCGGGGACCGCCGGATTGCCCGCCTGAACCGATACGGGCGCATCGGCGCCCCGGTCCAGCCATAGCCAGCCGGCCACAGCCGTAGCGGCAACAGCGACCAGGCCCGCTCCCAGGTAGCGCCCAGCCGGCTTCCTGGCCGGAGCCTTGGCCGCCATCGGCACGCGGCCTTCCAGGCTGGCCAGGATGCGGGTCTGCCCGGCGGCGCCGGCGTCAGGCTCGCTGCCGAAGAGCGTTGGTGGCGCTGACGGCTTCACATCGTCGCTATTGCTCATCTGTCATCAAGAAATTTGAAATAAAATGCGCGGCGGACGCTACCGGCCGGATTTACAATTACCGGCCCGTTGTGTCATATATGGCAGATTCGATCATTTTGGCCTTAGACTCCCGGATTCTACGGCTGGCATCGTCGAAAGACAAACCCGATACGGGGGACATCCCCCCGGATTGAGATCAAACCGAATACAGATGTAAAAAATACTGAATATGCTCGACGCCCTTGCGGAGGCTTCGCCCCCCGGGGCGTAGCCCAGCCCGGTCAAGCAGGTAAGCATGGTCTTTGTCGCACTGGTCCTCTATTTCGTGTTGATGGTCGCCGCTGCTGCCGTGCTGCTTCTTCCCGCAGTACGGCAGCGCTGCTTTGCGATGGCGCGCTCGCAGTGGCGCCGCCTGAGCACCAGCGCGGCGTCAGCGGGCTCGCAATCGGCCAGTTCGATCCGCCACTCCGTGGGCAGCGCCACCACGACACTGGCTTCAGCCCGTGACTTCCTGGCCAAGCGCCGCGCACTGGTGCTGGCTGCCGCAGGGGTGGTGACTTTGCCGCCGGTGCTGGCGCTGGCGTTGCGTCACCGGCAGGTCTTCCAGTTCGAGGACGATGACGGTGTGCGCGAACCGGATCCGCAGATCGCCGCACTGCTCAATGGCGAGCGACTGGTGCCGCCGCCACCGCTGCCGCCAGAGGTGTTCACCACGCGCGAAGTGGAGCTGATCCGCCCGGCGATCCGCGAGGCCAGCCGGGATTGGGAGCAGCTGGATGCCGAATTCAGGCAGCGGCTGCTGCTGGTCTACAAGATCATGCACGACGAGCACGGCTATGAAATGGCGCTGCTGGAGGGCTACCGCAGCCCGGAACGGCAGGCCAGGCTGGCGGCGATGGGCAGCCACGTGACGCAGGCCGGCGCCTACCACAGCTACCACCAGTTCGGGCTGGCCGCGGACAGTGCCTTCTACCGCGACGGCAAGCTGGTGATCAGCGAGAAGGATCCGTGGGCCATGCGCGGCTACGAGCTGTATGGCCGCGCCGCGGAGTCAGCCGGCCTGGTCTGGGGCGGCCGCTGGAAGATGATGGATCTCGGGCACGTCGAGCTGCGCCGTCCGGGTGTGCTGGGCAAGCGGCCGGCACAGCAATAACGGCACGATCGTCCCGCATGGCGGGGCTGGCAGGAACATGGATACAGGACCGGCAGCGGTTGGCCGGCGCAATTTTGGGAGAGCGTAGTGGCACGTCCTTTCATTCTGCTGGGCGACAAGACCGACCACGGCGGCGTGGTGATCACCGCCTCGGGCAACACCAGCACCAACGGCAAGGGCATTGCGTGCGTGGGCGATCGTGTCACCTGCCCGCGCTCCGGGCATGGCGGTACCACCGTGATCGTCACCGGCGACCCCAACGTGATCATCGACGGCCGTGCCGCCGCGCGGCACGGCGACAAGACCGCTTGTGGCGCAACCTTGCTGTCCAGCCAGGGCGTGACCGGCAGCACATGAAGTCCCGGCATCGAACGGCCGTTTCAAACGCCATTTCGCCGCTTCTCGACACGAAACCATGTTTCCAAGACTGATCAAGTCCACGCTGATCCTGTTCGCGGTGTTCGCCGTGGTGTGGGTCGCGACCATTGCCTGGTGGCAGTCGATCAATCGCATGCCGACCACCACGGATATCGTCACGCACCTGGCGCTGATGCCGGCGGGCATGGTTGCTGCCTATCTGGTCATCAAGCGGGCCCTGGACGGGATCCGTACCAATGTCGCGGCCGCCAGCCAAAGACCCGCCACTGCGGCGCCCGGAGCAGCCGGCAATGCCGTGGAGGGGGTGCAGGCGGAGCCCAACGATCCCACCCGTACCTGGCGCGCGGCGCTGCTTGCCACCGCCTTGCGCACGCCCGCCGGCAACGCACCCGATGCGCTGGCGGAGGCCGCCAAGGCCGGCAACCGGCCCGGCCTGGTTGCGATGGATGGCTTGCCCGCGCCTGTCTTTGCTGCCCAGGTCGAGTCGCTCGATATCGAAAGCCTGCGCACGGAATTCACCGCGCGCACGCCTGATCTGGTCTGGGACGACGAGGCCCTGCGCGCGCTCGCGCTTGCGGCCGAGGTCACCGACGAGCTCGCCATGCAGGCCGCGGTCTACGCGCCAGCCGGCCACGACATGGCCTTGCCGGACAGCACCGCGCCGCTGGTGGCCACCCTGCTGCTGCCGCGTGGCTGGCCCGAACCGCGCCAGGCCGCGGCAGGCGACTGGTTGCGCGAGCGCTTGTCCCAGTACTGGCCAGCCGCGCGGCTCACGCTGGAAGCCACGGCCGCGCGCGGCGACGGCGATGCCCTGCTGCTGCTCGATCGCGCCACGCAGGCCGTGAACCGCCCGGTCGACGGCCAGTCCGCGCTGCGCATGCTGGTGGCCGCCGATTCGCTGATCGGCGCCAATGCCGTCGAGGCACTGGAACAGGAAGACCAGCTCTTCAGTGCGCGCTGCCCGCATGGCCGGACCCCGGGCGAGGCCGCCGCCGGCGTGCTGCTGGGCGCGCATCAGCCTGCCGCCGGCGCGGCCGGGACCGGCACGGACGAGGATGCCGACGCCCAAGCCGACAGCGCACCGATCCTCGTTACGCGCACGGCAATGGCCCGCCTGGAAGCGCCTACCGCAGACCGCGGCCAGCCCCGGCTCGAGGCACTGGCCCAGGCTGTCGCCCAGGCGCTCGACACCATTGCCGGCAAGGCCGAAGCCGCGCCCCAGGATGCAGCAGACACCGCGCCGCAGCCCGAAGAAGCCCCGGCGGCAGTGGCAACCATCGTCACAGACACCGGCGTCCACCCCGTGCGCACGGTCGAGATCGCCCAGGTCGTCAGCACCCGTTTCCCCACGCTGGACCCCGTTGCCGACCTGCTGGCGCTGGGCCTGCCGTGCGGCTACGCCGGCGCCGCCGGTGCGCTGCTGCCAGTGGTGGTGGCCCATCAGCTGGCGCTCGACGGCGGCCGGCCCGTGCTGGCACTGAGCGCCGGCGACGCGCAGCAGCGTGGCGCCGTTGCGATCCTGCCGGCGTGATCCATCACCTGACCCGCACCCCCGCCCCCAAATCCCGTATTGCTCCCGAGCCAAAGGCAACATGCATCGCATCCTTAACTTCCTGACCCACACACGCACGCTGTCGGTATTCGGCGTGGTCGTGCTGACCGTCTTCCTGTTGCTGATGGCGCAGACTTTAGAAATCGGACTGGCCTGGGTCGCCATCGTCCTGGGTGTGTTGTTGCTGGCGTGGCTGGCCACCTACCTGTGGAAACGCTGGCGCGCGCGCCGGGCCAGCGGCAAGCTCGAGGGCATCCTCGAGCAGCAGGCCGACAAGGCCGCCAAGGCCGCGCCGCCCGACAAGCGCGACGAGGTCGAGGCGCTGCGCACGCGCCTGGCCAGCGCCGTGAAGACCATCAAGACCTCGAAGCTGGGCCAGATGTCGGGGAGCGAGGCACTCTACGAACTGCCCTGGTACATCGTGATCGGCAACCCGGCGGCGGGCAAGAGCACGGCCGTGCTGAACTCCGGCTTGCAGTTTCCGTTCGCCGACAAGAACAGCGCCGTGATCCACGGCATTGGCGGCACGCGCAACTGCGACTGGTTCTTCACCACCGAAGGCATCCTGCTTGATACCGCGGGCCGCTATGCGGTGCATGAGGAAGACCGGCGCGAATGGCTGGGCTTCCTGGACCTGCTCAAGCGCTACCGGCCCAAGGCGCCGATCAACGGCATCGTGGTCACGGTCAGCATTCCGGAGCTGACGCAGAACCGGCCCGAGTTCGCCATCAACCTCGCCAAGAACCTGCGTCAGCGCGTGCAGGAACTGACCGAGCGGCTTGAAGTCTTCGCGCCGGTCTACGTGATGTTCACCAAGGCAGATCTGATCACCGGCTTTACCGAATTCTTCGGCGACAACGAGAAGCAGGAGCGCGACCGCGTGTGGGGCGCCACCCTGCCCTTCGCACCCGAAGAGCGCCGCGACGTCGCCTCCGTATTCGACCAGCGCTTCGACGAACTGTGCGACGGTCTGAAGGAGATCAGCGTGGCGCAGATCGCGCAGCACCGCAACGGCAAGCTGTCGCCGGGGCTGCTGAGCTTTCCGCTGGAGTTTGCCTCGGTCAAGCCCACGCTGCGCGCTTTCCTGGTCACGCTGTTCGACGAGAACCCGTTCCAGTACAAGCCCGTGTTCCGCGGCTTCTACTTCACCAGCGCGGTGCAGGAGGCCAGCACCACCAGCGTGTCGGCCGAGCGCATCGCGCGCCGTTTCGGACTGAAGCTGGAAGGCGTGGCGGGCAATCGCGAGGTCTTCTCGAAGAACGGCTTCTTCCTGCGCGACCTGTTCTCGAAGGTGATCTTCGCCGACCGCCGCACCGTGCGCCAGTTCGCCAGCCCCGCCAAGACGCGGCTGCGCTTCGCCACGTTCTTCGGGCTGGTGCTGGTGCTGGGCCTGCTGCTGGGCGGCTGGACCTGGTCGTTCCTCGGCAACCGGCAGCTGACCGCCAACGTGCAGGCGGACCTGGACAAGATCGTCAAGATGCAGCAGAACCGTGTCGACCTGCAGGCGCGGCTGGAAGCGCTGGACATCCTGCAGGACCGCATCGAGCAGCTGGAACGCTTCCGCGCCGACCATCCTCTGGCGCTGTCGCTGGGCCTGTACCAGGGCGACACGCTGCAGCACAAGCTGCTGGACGAGTACTACAACGGCCTGCGCCAGGTGATGCTGAAACCGGTCGGTGGCGCCATCGAGACCTTCCTGGCTGAAGTCAACGCCCATCCCGAGCAGCTTGCGCCGATGGTGCGTCCGCCGGAGACCGGCGCAGTGGCCGCAACGTCGCTGGCCTCGACAGCACCGGCTTCCGCGCCCGCTGCCACCGCCAGCACCGCTGCCACCACCGCCGCCACCAGCGCCCCGACAACCGCCGCCGCGCCCGCCGCTGGCAAGCGCTACACCGACGCCTCCCCCACCAACGTGGAAGACGCGTACAACGCGCTCAAGACCTACCTGATGCTGGCGGACAAGCGCCACGTCGAGGTCGCACACCTGACCGACCAGATGACCCGCTTCTGGCGCGGCTGGCTCGAAGACAACCGCGGCAACATGCCGCGCGAACAGCTGATCCGTTCGGCGGAGCGCAACCTGTCGTTCTTCCTGGCCCGCGTCAATGACGACAACTGGCCGCTGCTCGAAGGCAACCTGTCGCTGATCGACCAGTCCCGCGAGAACCTGCGCCGCGTGGTGCGCGGCATGCCCGCGCGCGAGCGCGCCTACGCCGAGATCAAGGCCCGCGCCTCCACTCGCTTTGCGCCGATGACCGTGGCCCGCATCGTGGGCGACACCGGCGCCTCCGTGGTCGCCGGCAGCTACGCCGTGCCCGGCACCTTCACGCGCGAGGCCTGGCTCGGCTACGTGCAGCCCGCCATCCGGGAGGCCGCCAGCAAGGAACTGCAAAGCAAGGACTGGGTGCTCAACGTCGCCGCGCGCGACGACCTGACCCTGGAAGGCAGTCCCGAGCAGATCCAGAAGACGCTGGTCACGATGTACAAGAACGAGTACGCACGGGAATGGCAGCGCTTCATGCAGGGGGTGACGATCCAGGACTTCGGCAGCTTCGAACAAGCCGTGGCCAGCATGAACCTGCTGGGCGATCCGGCCAACTCGCCGATCCGCAAGGTGCTGGACACCGCTTATGAGCAGACCTCGTGGGACAACCCGTCGCTGCTCAATGCCGGCCTGAAGCAGGCCAAGTCCGGCATGCTCGACTGGTTCAAGCGCCTGATCTCGCGTGGCACGCCCTCCCAGGTCAGCGTCAATGTCGATGTCAGCGGCGCCAATACCGCAGCGGGCACCATCCCGATGGGCCCGGTCGGCAAGGAGTTCTCCGGCCTGGCGCGCATCGTCGTCATGCATGACAACAACTCGATGCTGCGCGGCTATATGGAGTCGCTGTCGAAGGTGCGCACGCGCTTCAACCAGCTCAAGAACCAGGGCGATCCCGGCCCCGGCGCACGCCAGCTGATGCAGCAGACGCTGGACGGCAATGGCTCGGAGCTGGCCGATGCGCTGAAGTATGTCGACGAGCAGATGATGACCGGCCTCACCGACAGCCAGCGCCAGGCGCTGCGGCCTCTGCTGGTGCGCCCGCTGCTGCAGTCGTACGCCGTGGTGATCCGCCCGGCCAGCGTCGAGATCAACAAGGTCTGGAACGCACAGGTGTACCAGCCGTTCAGCCAGACCCTGGCGACCAAGTATCCGTTTGCATCGGATGCCAAGATCGAAGCCAGCGCGGCCGAGATCGGCCAGATCTTCGGGCCGGAGGGCGCCATCGCCAAGTTCACCACTGCCACCATCGGCCCGCTGTCGGTGCGCCGCGGCGACATGCTGGCCGCGCGCACCTGGGGCGACCTGGGCCTGACGCTGGCGCCGGAGTTCACCACCAACTTCACGCGCTGGGTGGCACCGCTGACCGGCGGAGCGGCCGGCGGCGGTGGTGGCGCCACGGCCGCAGCGGCCCAGCAGACCGTATTCCAGATCTTGCCGACGCCCGCGACCGGCACCACCGAGTACACCATCGAAATCGATGGCCAGCAGCTGCGCTATCGCAATACGCCGGCGCAGTGGGCCAACTTTGTCTGGCCCAACCCGCAGGGTTCGCCCGGCGCCAAGATCACGGCGACGACGTTCGACGGCCGCTCCGTCGAGCTGCTCAACGAGCCCGGCCGCTTCGGCCTGGAGCGCCTGATTGCCACGGCCGCGCGCAAGCGCCGCCCGGATGGCGCCTTCGATCTGACCTGGAGCCGCGACAACATTGCGGTCAGCGTGGCATTGCGCATCATCAGCAGCCCGCAGACCGCCGGCAACGCCAGCGCATCGGACTCGCCCCAGAGCCAGGGCCTGCGCGGCCTGCGCTTGCCGACCGCGATCGCCGACGCCAATGCGCCGCTCAATACCGCGACGCCGCCGGCCCCTTCGCCAGCCATTTCACCGTCGACTTCGCCCGCGGCGGCGCCGTCCGCCCCGCCTGCCCCGAACCCGCAGGCCAGCACGCCGGGCAGCGCGCAGGCCTCGGCCCAAGTCAACCAAGGAGGTACGGCGCAATGAGCCAGCCGACCCAACTGCAGCTGTCCTATTTCGGCAAGATCCCGTCGCGGGGCGACTTCGTCAAAAGTGCCAATAACACCCAGCTGCTCGATACGCTGGACCGCTGGCTTGCGCAAGGCATGGAACTGCTGGCCGAAGACCCGGCCTGGAAGGCTTGCTATGACGCGTGGAAGCCGATGCACTTCGCCTTCCTGGGCTCGCAAAGCAAGCTTGCCATCGCGGGTGCGCTGATGGCCAGCAGCGACCTGTCGTCGCGGCGCTTCCCGTTCCTGACGGCAGCGGCGATGGAGGTGGAGCGTCCCTTGCAATTCATCGCGCGCAGCCCGCTGGCGCTGGCCCGTCTGTGGACGCGCGCCGGGCAGCAGATGCATGCGCTCGCCCAGGCCTCCGATGCCACCGAAGGCCTGCAGCAGCTGGCCCAGTCCCAACTGGGCGTGGAAACCGGCGCCGGCGCGCAGACCCACGACGCCAGCTTTGCCGACTTCATCGACTTCCAGACCGTGGCCGGACTGGAACACATGCTGGCCGGCCAGGGCCAGCATGTGCGCTTGCGCCGCACGCTGCTGGCGCTCGGCATCCTGCTGCAGCCACTGATGTCATCCGGCTCCTCGCACCTGGAAAAAGGCCTGACCCTGCCGCTTCCAGCCGACCCGCTCTACCGCAGCCTGGTCGCGAGCTTCTGGCTGGAACTGGTGTCGCGCTTCCTGCACCGGGCCGATTTCGAACTGTCGATCTTCCTCGGGCAGATCGGCGGCAACGAGCGGCTGGTGATCGGCTTCAACGGCGCCTCGTCACGCACGCTGCACGGCGTGATCTCGCCGCTGGCGTATGCCGAGCAGAACATCAATATCGATGACCCGGAATGGGTCGAGCAACACGTCAACGGAGACTACGGCATGGCCAAGTTCGTCAGCTACATGGACCAGCCGCAGCTGTCGCTGCGCCTGGCGCTCGACACCTTCCGTGAAGTCTTTGCCGGGGAATGAGCATGGGTGTCAATGCAGTACGCAACCGCGTGGCCCACTTCAAGGCTGCCTCCGCCGCCGTTGGAACACGCACGCCTGCACTGGCCGCGGGCTTGCTGGCCGCGCTGGTCATGCTGCCCGGCCATGCCGCGCCCGGCGATACCGGTACCACCGCTACGCCTGCCGCGTCGGCGGCGGCACCTTCAGGCCGCGTCGTCGCAGGCGGCGCGGTCCCTGACGAAGCCACCAAGGCCAGCGTGCTGGCGCGCCTGCGCGAGCTGTATGGCAGCGCCAACGTGGTGGACCAGATCGAAGTCGGCAACGTGGTCTCGCCGCCGAACTGGTCGGCCAATGTGCAGAAGATTCTCTCGCCGCAAATCAAGCAGGTCAGCCGCGGCCAGCTCAGCATCAATGGCACGCAGGTGTCCGTGCACGGCGACGTACGCAACGAGGCCCAGCGCCAGCAGATCGCCAGCGACATGGCCACCGGCCTGGGCCAGAGCTATACGGTGAAGAACGGCCTGCGCGTGCCGGCCTCCGAACAGAACCTGCTGGACCAGACCCTGGCCAACCGGATCATCGAATTCGAAACAGGCGCCGCCACGCTGACGCCCAAGGGCCGCGCCATCCTCGATGAAATGGCCGCGGTGCTGCCGCGCCTGAGTGGGCGCAAGATCGAGATTGTCGGCCACACCGACAACTCCGGCAGCCGCGCGCTGAACCTGACGCTAAGCCAGGCTCGCGCCGAGACGGTGAAGAACTACCTGATCGGCAAAGGCGGCGAGCCCGGCATGCTGACGGCGGTGGGCGTGGGGCCGGACCAGCCCGTGGCACCGAATGACAAGGAGGAAGGAAGGGCGAAGAACCGGAGGATCGAGTTCCGGGCGGGGCAGTAATCCAGCATTGCTGCAACCCACGCCGGCGCATCGATACTGCCGGCGTGGCCTGGGATTATGCGTCGTTATCGGTGGAAGGATCCGCGCTAACGCCCAGCAATTCCTCGATCTGCGACAGCGTGGCATCGTCCTTGACCACCGTACGCAGCCACGCGTGCAGCGGCATGTCGCCCCACTTGGCAGCGCGCGCCGCGAGGTAAGCCACCGGGCTGTGCGGCTCCGTGCGTCGGAAAAAATCCGCGACCTCGCGCAATTGGGCCAGCGCCTGGGCACGCGTGCGAATCGGGCCGGAGTGCATGGCGTCTGCAGCGCCGGCTGGCGCGCTTGCATGCCCGGCCTGCGCCGGCGAGGACGATGCCTGGGTAACCTCCGCACCGGGTGCCCGTTCCGCCGGCTTGCCGACAAAACGCTCCACCAGCATACGCACTGCCTCCAGCGCCTCTCGCGCCTGCCGGAAGCTGGGCGCATGCTCGCCGGCCCGCTCGTCCAGAACATCGCCGAGGTGCTTCAGCGCTGCTTCGCAGGACACCAGGTCCGCATGCAGTGCCGTATAGAATGCCGCAGGCGTCTTCTTACGCGCTGCCTCGAATTGCTCCTGGCTGGTCTTGCCCTGAGCCAGTTCGTCCGCCTGCTCCGGATCGCGCCGAATCGCTTCCGCGAGGTGCGTCGCCACCTCCCAGTCGACGTAGGTATATCCACCCGCCGATTCATCGACCAGTGGAATCTCGCGGATCAACTGGCTCGACCGCCCCGCCAGCCACGTCACGCTGCCGGTACGGTAATCGACATCGTCGGCTTCCATTACCGGATGCAGGTGATCCCAGTATTGGGCACAAAGCTCGGCCGTCAGCTGGTAGCCGTCGCGCAGCCCGGCAAAACCCCGCTCCTTGGAAAGGGCCTCGGTCAACCACACCGCCAGGCGAAGGTCCTTGGTCCGATCCTGCAGCAGCGAGGTGGCGATGCCGATCACCTCGCGCCAGTCTGCCTCCTTGATATCCGTAACCCAATCGCCCTGGTCCAACGACGGATCATCAGCGCGGCGCGCCTCCTGGATGCGGTCGAATTCAGCGGAAAACAGCAGGTCTTCGCCGCAGGGCTGGTCGCCGGGAAGCGGGGCAAGCAAGCGGTCGAACTGGAGGGATGCCATGGTGGTCAGTCAGCCTTGGGAACAAGAGGTAAGTGTAGCGTTGGAGGTGTGGTAAGGCCATGGGCGTGGTGCCCAGAGCAAGCATTTTGCGGCGCCAACGGTGGACACGGTAGGCTCGGTGGGCCGTCTTCCATGTAACGGCGCACCATCTCCCAATGTTCAAGTACTGCCCTGCGGCGGCTGCTGCCATCCATGCCAACGGCAAAGGTATCGCGCACAATCCGCTCGTCAACCAAGACATTGCAGCGGGGCGTGGCAGATGGCCTAGCGCTTGCTCTGGGCACTGCAACAGCCCCATCCGACGAACGGGATGGCACAATGCATTCGGTCATATTTGTTACTCTTGTCAATGTGACTAGTGACCTCAGGCGGTCCCCCGCATAATTCAACCTACCGACAGCCATTGGGATGAGATGATATGCAACACGCTCGCCGTTCTATCACCTACGCCTTGATAGCCACTGCTCTCGCATTCTTTGCATCCTCATCATGGGCACTCCAACTCGATGAGGATGTATAAGCACTCCTCAACAAGAGCAAGGCAAATCTTGTTTTTGTTGAAGGCGGGACATTCAAGATGGGCGATTTTGGATCAATTTCGACCGAGGATGGACTCCCGTTTACCACCCAAGATGAGTCTAAACCGCTTCATGATGTGGAACTAGACAATTTCTCCATTGGGAAATATAAAGTTACTTACGAGGATTTTGATGTATATTCTAAGGCCACCCACACGCAACAAATTGGCCAATTGGAAGCTAACAAGGCCTGCCGTACGGTTGCCAATGTTCCAGCCGGTGTCAACTGGACAGAAGCCAAGGACTTATTGCCTGTGGCTCGCAAAAATTAGCGATGCGCAATCAAATTTACCAACCGAGGCACAATGGGAATATGCAGCAAGAAGCGGTGGGAAATTTCATCCGTGGGCGACATTAACCATGTATCGACAAAAAGCCCGAGCGATTAAATCCCAGGTTTATCTTGGAAAAACGCCGATTTCGGATCGCCAGCCGGAATCGGGATTCCGGTGCGCCGTAAATTCCCCGTTACCAATCGACTAAAATAGACGTGACAGTGAACCGTAGGCTTAGCCTTTGCCGCTGAACTTCGGCTGGAGTGTAGGACGTAATTCGCTCAGTAGGACCTGAGTTAAGTGAAGCAGATGCCGCACTCTTCGCCCCGCGCATTGCTCTGGCGTCATGCTGACTCAGTAGCAAGGAACGAAGTCCTTGCGCATGATTCGACGGATTGTCGATAGGTCGCATGTATGCCAACTTCATGCTCCCTACGCACGTGAAACGGTTAACATTACCATTTTACTTCAATACTTGTGCATTTTCTTGCATAATATCCGCTCTAGACCAAACCAGAGAAAGCGATGCAGATAACATCACAGCCGATTCCGAAGTCTTCTGCTCTGCTGATTGCCTTGCTCTCTATGTTGCCGACTCAATCTTCGTTGGCACATGACGGTAACGTAGCAGTGCAAGCGCTGATTAAGAAGACCAAATCAAACCTGGTCTTTGTCAAGGGCGGCACGTTTAAGATGGGAGACTTCGGATCTATCAGCACTCCGGACAAACTTCCATATACGAGCCAAGACGAATCGAAACCGCTGCATGACGTGGAATTAGAGAGCTTTTCTATTGGAAAGTATAAGGTGACATATGAGGATTTCGACGTTTACTCCTCAGCCACAGGCACGCCACGGATCGCAGAATTAAAACGTGACGAGACCATATCGAACAGTTCCCAATGTCCCTGCAGGCGTAAACTGGCACGAAGCTAAAAATTTCTGCCTGTGGCTCAGGAACGTCACCAAACTTCCCTTCGACCTTCCCTCTGAAGCGCAGTGGGAGTATGCGGCCCGCAGCCGTGGTAAATATCATGCGTGGGCCACCGATAACGGCAAATACGACGACGGTCGAAATGTGGCAAGCTATGAACAGCGCCGAGACATGATGCCGGGCGTATCTTCCCCCAGAGCGTATCCGGTCGGTAAGTTCCCCCCCAATCCTCTTGGCATCTATGACATGTCAAGTAACGGTAGAGATTGGGTGAATGACTGGTTTTCGCCGACTTATTACGAGCATTCACCGCGCCACAATCCGCCGGGGCCATCTAGGGGTACAGAAAAGGTCGTGCGCGGGTTGGAAGGGGATTATGCGACGGCGGTTACCATGTATCGACAGAAGGCCCCTCCTAGCAAAGAAACGAGATTCATTGATAATATCCCGACAACTGATCGACACCCCGACATTGGTTTTCGATGCGTAGTAAATTCTACAACCCCCGTCAACTGACGGCTCTTATGCCGATGCCGTGTTTGGCATCGGCATCATACCAATATCGGCCAGAAGAGGATGATCCGTACCCATACTGCATTGAGCAAGATATACAGGAGCATTATTCGAACACATTGGATAACCTCTAGTCGGTTCCAATTTTAACGAAGCCTGAAGCCGATAGTAAAAATCATCGATCTCTTCGTCATCACCCGCATTGCCGATAAGAGCCATATCCAAAAACCTTTCGAGATGTGCCCGGTTATTAGGCAGGCTGCCCTTACTACCATCCGGCGTCATGTGTTGCACTATGTTATCGAAATCTCTACGAGTCTGCGCTTCGCGCAATATTTTTTTTACTGCATCTTTACGGCGACCATAATATCGCCCTCGATGGTTACGCGCATCTAAACCATCTATACGCCAATCGTGACGCGTAAGCTGATATAGCATCGCTCCTTTTGCCTCGGGCACAGTATTCCGCAATGCGGCGGATGAACTAACAAGGATACGCTCCATCAACTTTACTCGCCGATCTTCTTTCTCCAACATGTCAAGCAAATCATCAAAATTATCGCGAATCTTCGACTCAGCCCATCCGACGACCTCGCGTGCTTCCCGAATCGTACCTTCTACTAACATCACATGGAGGCGAACAATTAACTCAAACGCTTCCTTTGCAACGAACTTCAGTTGCGTATAATCCGCATGGTAAAGTTGGTAGGCAAACCACTTGAAGAACTGCGCGATTTGGCCAACATCCACTTCGAGTTCTAACTTGCCCTTGGCGCCCGCACCCAGGCAAACGCTTGCCATGGCCCGGAAACGAAACTTTCCTGCCGCATATGTAAGCTCTAGCATGCATCCGGCACCTGCACCGAGCATGCCGGTGACTGCCGGACCGACTTTCGCAAAGTCCTGATACCCTCCAGCCAGGTCTTCAGGGTTTAGCCACTGAACACTTCCAAGTAACTTGAGCTCGGCCTTCACACCAGCAAACGCCTCCAACTCGCCACTCACGGCCGGGTCGATGGGTCGCTGGTTGATTTTTAGTTCTCGTTGTCTAGCACCTGCCCCATTGACGGCCGCACCATAGAGGCCGAGCTCCTTGCGTTTCTCGTCCTTATAGTTAATAGCGACGCCTAGTTCCGCGACCACACTCGCACCGGCCATGCCGGATAGTCCGAGTTCAGCCGCGAAGCGAATCGCCGTCGACTTGTCTGACTGCTTATCTGTCAGTTGCCAGATCCAGCCAACTTTGTCCGGAAAATAGAACTTGGCAGAGGCTTTGGCTTCCGCCACCGCAAACTCTGCCCTGGCTCCCGCCTTCAAGGCACATTCGCCTTTCTTGGGATCCCACTCAGCAGCGAGACCGACGCCGGCAAAATAGCGCATCAACTGGGCCTGAGCGGTAAGATCGACATTATTTTTGAGCGCAGCGTCCGGATTGGAATTGGCGCGATCATATTGAAGGCTCTTATTCCAACTTTCCGCCCAGGGAAAAAGTATTCCTTGCACTGCATGGGAATCAATTTTAATCAGATCGGTCTTGAACTTTTTCTCAAGCTCGGTGAGACCTTTCTTTAGTTCCTTTGTATCGATCTTGGTAGTCCCGTTGGCACGCGAAAGAAACGCTTTGTCGCCAGATTTTTTCTCTTTAGCGGTTCCTTTCAACTGCTCCCAGCCGGTCGGGACATATTTGTCCCAAGCGCTCTTGATTCGGTCTGACCGTACATATCGCGCCGTATACTTACGGAAGCTCCGTTTTTCCCGCCCCGCCTTGTCCTTGTATATTGGGATTAGCTCAACGATGGATTTATGCCCTCCGTCCAGCTTGTCAAGCGGCTCGAGTGTCCCCCGCAACTTCTCTTGCGCTGCCTTAGCTTCCTGATATGCCTTCATCAGGGATTGCTCTGCCGTGCTGCGTTCTGCTGGACTTGATAATGGCGATGTCTGTAACTTGTGCAAGCGCTCTGCCAGCTTATCGACCTTTTCATTCGCAGCGTGGAAGGCCTCAATAACCCGGTCGAGCAATGCGCAAGCATTTTCAAACGCAGTCACGTCTGCGGCGGGCACGCAGATAAACTCTCCTGTTTCAGGTCTGAAGACCAGAAGAGGCTCAGGCCGAACCTTGGTGACCACCTCGCTCTTCGGCTTAGGATTAGTCCGCGCCGTCTCTCGCGGAGCCTCTCTGTCTGGGGCGGATCCGGCGGACGTGTCATTGTCAGGAGTCGATGTCTTGTCGTCGTACATGGCAATATCCGCTCAGTAGAACACCTTGATTTCTTCGGGTCTTTCCGTATAAACACGCATCGTTCGACCGTGCTCATCGGTAATTCCTTGGGCCAGTAGCGTGCCCTTTGCATCTTCGATTCGATAATGACGGAATGCGACCGGCTCATTGCTGATTTCATCACGTAGAACAAACTGCTCGTGATACGCGGGCTTGGCCTTAGGTAATGTGTTTTCCGTTTCGGAACCCGCAGGCCCAGTGAAAAGATGCTGCGCCACTTTAAAAGTCGTCATACCCGGAGCATGTACCTCAATTTGGCTACCGACGACGCGAATTTGGGCCCCAGCAGCATTCAACAGCACGTGTTTTCGTGCCTCGACATTGACTATGCCCTGCACAGACGAAAGAGAAACGACCTTGTCGGCTGCTATGCTGACCCTGCCTTCAAACGACATCACACCCACCTTCCCGCTCGCCGCATGCATGGCAATCCCCGCCCCAGCCTCACCCCCAGCCTTGCCATGCGTAAACAAGCTAAGCCCATCAGCCACCGCCACCGACAGATTCCCACCCGCCGCCACATTGGCATCCTTCTGCGCCGCCACCGTCAACTGCGTCCCCGCGACCAGCACCGCATCGGCGGGCGTGGTTGCGGCGATGCCCTTGGGTGCTGACACCTGCAGGTGGGGCTCGTTATAGGCAGTAGCGCTGGCCTTGCCATCGGCTCCTGTTTCCGTATGGCGCAGCACTTCGGTGGTGTGCTTCAACTGGGCGATGGCCGGGAGTTCGGCTGGAGCCGGCTCGTCCGGCAAGTCTGCCTTCTGCTTGCGCGCGACATCGGCCAGCGAAGTCAGCAGTTCAGTGCTGGCCTCCACCTGCGTTGCAGCGCCCTCGCTGTCGAGCAAGGGCACGCTTGTGCCGGCGCCGTGCGCGGTCAGCAGCATGCCAGCGCCGCCCCGCAAGGCGCCGCTGTCTGCCGTTTCCAGCGCGGCGCCGTGGCCCAGGGCTGACTGGCGGGCGTTGTCGCGTTGCTCAAGGTGGTGGCCCAGCGTCAGCGCCGAGGCCGCTTGCGTGGTGGATAGCAGGGTGCGGCTTTGTCCCGAGGTATCGTCGAAGACAAGCTGGTTGTAACCGCCGGTACCGTCCTGGCTGTGGCCGAGGGCCTGGGTCTTGATGCCGGACAGCACCGCATTGTGGGCGTGGCCTTGCTGGCCGTCGGGCTTGCCGTTGCCATCCTGTTTGCCATCGGCAGCCTCGTTGCCGCCGGCGAACCACGCCGGTGCGTTGCCGGTGGCGTTTGCAGCGCCGGTCTGGTTCTGGTTGTACTGGGCGCTGGCCTGGCCGCGGCCGTTATAGGCGGCGCCGATCACAACCGGGCGGTCGATGTCGCCGTGCTGGAATTCCACCACCACTTCCTGGCCGACGCGCGGCAGTGCCACGCCGCCCCAGTTTGCGCCGGCAACCGGGGTCGCTACGCGCACCCAGGTGCCCAAACCGGCTTCGGCGCGGGCGTTGTCGTCGCCCGCAGGATGAGACAACCGGCTGGCCGAGCGGGCCCCGCGCTGCCAGTGAAACTGGACTTTTACCCGATGGTCGCGGTCGGTATGCACGGGGCTGTCCGTGCCGATGACGATGGCGGTCTGTGCGCCGGTGACGGTGGGTCGCGGGTGTAGTTGCCGGCCTTGTCCGTCAAGCTGCTGCGGGCGGTATGGAATCTTTGCCGGCACAACCGTAAATTGATTGCGGTAGAACGGCACGTCTGCGGTGGCCGATGTATCTTCGACTCGCGCCTCAGTCGGCTGACCTGTCCCGAGCAATTGATCGATGACGGCCCGGAAGCGCTCGTTCAGGTTATTGCGGGCGGCATGCGCCACCGCCAGGACGACAAAGCGGCGTTCGTCGTCTCCTTGCACTCGCTCGTAGTCATAATGGCCGGTCAGCATGAAGCGGCTGGCGGGCGCCAGCGTCCGTACGCTGCCCTCGCCAGCGAACGACAGGCGTCGGACTTCCAGCGCCTCCACCAGTTGCCGGGCATGGCGCTGCGCCTGGTCGCCGTCCTCGAACCAGTATTGGCCGGGATAGTCGGTATCCTGCAGGGCCGGGGCGGTTGAATTGCCTTCGGCCGGCGCACCGGCCTCGGCGCTGCGCACCGCCTTGGCGCGATAGTCCCAGCTGGCCACGGCCACGGCATTGGTCTGCAGCCTGCGCGCGCCTTGCCAGCGGTCGATCACGTCTTCGGCAGCGGTGGCATCGGCGCGGCCGAAGCGGATGCTGGCCTGCTCGTTGTCCTGGAAGACATCGTTGGCATCGGCGATCACCATGCGGTGCGTGCCGAGTGCCTCGCCGTCGGCAGCTTCATGTTCGAAGTAGTAGAACAAGCCTTCTTCGGCCAGCAGGCGCGTCACGAAATCGAAGTCGCTTTCTTCGTACTGCGTGACGATGCTTCGGCGCGGATAGGCCGAGGCGTCGCGCAGCGCCCAGCGCCACGCCGGCACCAGCTTGCCCTGGCCGTTGTAGTCGCCGAACACGCTGTCCACCACGTCGACCACCGACATGTCCTGGAACAGGAAGCTGTCGCGGCGGTGGCGCAGGAAGGCCAGCCAGGGCTCCACCACGATCCGGTAGCGCGCCAGCCCGCCGTTGGCGCCCACCCGCTCAAAGCGCGTGACGTGGCCATGGAAGGGGCGCAGCGTGGTGCGGCTGCGCTGGGTCAGCAGGTCGATGCGCACGGCCTGGCCAAGCAGGCTTTGCGCCTCGATGCCGGCGTTATCCGACACCGCCGTCAGGTCGATGCGGAACCCGCCGATTCGCGCTGCGGCACTGCCAGTCAAACAGCCACCGACTCTCCTTGACCTTTCCTACCGGTTTCGCGAGCAACCCTCCATCGTAACGGCTCGTCGGCTCGATCAGATCATGTCTTCGCTTGCCGCAGTCGCTGTGGCAATAGATTGGTGCCTAGCGCGTGCCCACTCGTATTCGCGACCGAACATGAAGCTCCTTGCCTGTTTCTACCTCTCCGTGGCAATTTGGATCGAGCAACATGCGAAGCGGTCGTCAAATCGGCCAACGCCAAACCGCCAGCGTCAACGGTAAGCTTCCCAGCGTGGATAAACTTTAAGCAGCTGTCCCATCCGGACCGAGACGGTTTCTCCGCTCGGCATCGTACTCCAGGGCCATCCTCAGCGCACGTTCGCGGTAGGCAAGCAGCTCATTCTCGCCTGCAGGCCCCCTCGTCTTAAGGTCCCCCGCATAGCGGGGCTCATATTGGACAAAAGGATCATCCGGATCGATGATGCAGGCCGCCTCCACCTCTGCCGGCCAGACAGGGCGTTTGCATGTCTTCATGGCCAGATAGCGGAACAGCGCCCAAGGTAGCGTAATGAACAGCATCAGGATTCGCCAGATACCGGAAAACTGGCCGCTCACTTGTGTTATCACTGCATTCCGAAAAGTCGGTTCTGTGTTGACCGTCATTGCCAGTGGTGGAAACGGTAGCGATTGCGGTCCATCCTCCATATACCTCCGAACCATTTCCCAATGTTCCAGGACTGCACCGCGACTGTTACTGCCGTCCATCCCAACCGCGAATGTATCGCGGACTATTCTTTGATCGTCGAGGATGTGACAACGCAAATCGAACGTGAAATAAGTCTGCCCGCCCATAGCTGGCCCGGAACGTCCGATGAAGAAATAGGCGTCGTCCCAAGGCACCGTCAGAACACCTCCCGGACCATTGTGCCGAAAAACGTAGACTACTCTATTTTTCCGATTGAAACGAATCGGGTAGTGCGTATAGCGGAAAAAATCCTTCAACCAGATGACCTTTACGACGAATATTGCGCCCAGGATGCATATTATGGTAACGATCCAACTAAATGTAACCATTGCATCGGTGGGGTCCGATCCATCATCACGTGGTGAATATATAGTAAACCCAAACAATCCAGCAAAAAACAAGGCCAAAAAAAAGAATGGAGCGCCGCCCATTGCAGCCCACCCGCGGCGCAAAAAAAACCTATCCCTGTATTCACAAAAAGTCGAATTCAAGCGAAGGAGCCCATGATCATTTGGAGGTAATTCCGCGGCGGGAGCTTTAGGATCCAAATGTTCCTCCTCCTCATACTGATACAGCGACCTATCTAATTTGTACCGTGTAATCCAGCCTGCATACTCACCGTCTCTCATTTACCTACTCCATTCAGGCTTTCATCATCGCCTCATAGGCGAATTCTTGTTCCTTCAAGTGCTTGAATCGTCCATGCTCATGACGACCAAATGGCGATTTATCGAGCCAGATCTCTACCTTGTTGTCACGTATAACATTGATTAACCACTCACCCAACATGGAAAGCAATGCAAGAGCAAGCAAGAGCAAGAATCCTAAGCCGGCACTTAGCAACCCAAAAAGCATGAGACCGGCGATGATGCCTCCAGCGAGGGCGGAGCTGAAATAAAGCACCGCCATAGGAACGTCTCCGCGCATCACCGCCTGCCAACCTTTCCAAGCATCCAGCGCAGCGCCTAGGAAGCTGCCGACTGTGCCAATACATTTGCCAAAAAAGGCGACCAACGCTCCGCGATTTGGAACCTGTGTCAGAAACACCCGAAAGGGGCTAACAAGTGCAGTCTTTCCCCATCTAGTTCGCTCCAGCGCTTTCCCAAATAGTTCCACACCGCTTCCCGCCAGGCTGGTCAACGCGCCGACGAGTTGAAGCTGTCTTTGCCCCTTCGTTCCCTTCTTGGCATCAGGCATATCGGCGAACGCCTGCCAGACGTTCCAACCATCCAGAATCATCCCAGCCGCACCCAGGCCGATATCCAACTTGATCCCGTTTGCCGTCCGGCTTCGCAGCACAGATCTTAGCTGATCCTCTCTCAATAGCACGTTGTCCAACTGATCCAACCTGGTACCGTTGAACAAGCGCTTACTCTCTTCATCCCAGAAGACTGTCCAGTGGAACACGCGCCTGCCCCTAGCATTCCTTGCGTCGGGGGCACGAGCTCGAGCGCCGGATCGCTCGGACAGTTCCGCCCTAACGTGACGGTCCACCTGCCGCCGTAAGGCCTCACGGTCAACATTTGGACTCGCCCGCGCCAACTCATCAACGATGATGTGGGCAAGCTCTGCCTCCGATGCCCGAATCTTTAGTCGGTTTAGCGGTTTATTGGCGAGCAAACCGAGCAACGCCATCTGGCGATAGCGAACCGCAAGACTAACCGCTGCATCTCCAGCTTTTCCAGCGACTGCCCGACCGGAGCGCCCAAGCAAGGTGACGATAGGCCCTGACACGCTGTAAGCCAAGCGCGCGACGCTTGTAAAGGCCCCTGCCAATTCATTTGCATGCCCCTTTTCCAGTACGTGGGCAAAGGCCTTGAATACATTGCTCCAGGCTCCAGGATTGCCTACTTCTAACTCTGCAGTCGCCGCCTTCTCCAATTTCTTCGCCGCCTCGGAGTTGTCAAGCACAAGTGCCCGCAGAACCATGTTCTTGCGCTCCGTAAAGGCACCCTGCAATTCCTTGAGAAGGATGTCGGATACCGGCTCAATACCAACAATGTCATACAAGCAAGCCATGACCAGGCTGGTCATGGCTTCGCCGCTCTTGATATCGGTATCATCGTGGTTGCAGGCCATCGCCTCGCGATACGGAGTCCCTCCGTACCATGCCACAAAGCTCCGCGCGAGCGGCGCGAGTATGTTCTTGGCGTACGCGTTCATATCGCGCTCGAGTTCCTTATCGAAGGCTTCTCGGTTAGGCTCGCTGTAATCGTTCAGATACTCCTTCCAAGCATTTCGGCGCGCGCGCTTCTCTTCATCCGGCGTCAGTGCCTTCAGTCCATTCTGCTCCCATACCATTTCCTCCAGGTCTGGGTCATAGGGCGTCGCGACCGGCATTCCATCGGCGTACGTGTAGACGGCAACGCTAGAAGTGTTTCGTTTGACTTGGAGCGCTTCCTGCACGGCCTGCTCTTCAATGGCATGCCGCATGCCCACGATGGTCGTGGACGTGGCGTGTTTCCAGTCTCTGCCCTTGTCGCGTTCGAATATTTCGACGCGCAAGCGCAGCAATTGAGCGGCCTCCAAAGCCAATCCGACTGGGTCGTCAACTGCCAACATTGGGGCAACCATTCCCATGCGCTTTGCTTGCGAGTTTGCCCAGTTGACAAGACCGGGCAGCTGTTCGCTCAAACCGTAAAATGCCTGTGGCGAGTGAGAAAATGCGGATGGTTGTCCCGCCATTTCGCTTGGATATGTGCCGCGCTTGCCTGCTTCGGGACGGGTCTCCTTGATCGCATAGCCTCCCTCGGACAAATGGCTACCTAGCTTTTCCAACGAATCGACGTGGCGGTGGCTTCCTCCTTTCCAAAGATCCAAACGGAGTTCGCGCATATGGCGCGCTCTCTCCCTCGCATTGGTATGCGCCTTCCATACACGTTTTGTCCACGGTGTATCTGAGAATCCGATCCAGATTCTTTCTGCGGAACTGGCATCGGGAACCATGATGCAACGAGCTAGATAGGGATGATCGGGTTCCCTCTGGCAACTGAATTCGATGGCTTCCTTGGGCGGCTGCAACAACGCGTCAATGGTCTGCACCTTGTTGGTGTCCATCTTTTCCAGGACACTGTGCTTGATCTCGGTTGCAAAGGGGTACAGGTACCCTTTTTCCGTGACCACATAGGCATCCCAGCTGCCACGCTTTTCATTGCACACATAGAGGTAGCCGGGCCGCATGAGACGCAACGTATAGTGTTGCCCTGCCGGCAGTTCATTCTCTTGGACGCCGTGACCAAAGGGACCACCAAGGCGTGGCGCAGGTTTGCCCTTGCCTATGTCATCGCGGGCGATCGCATACCGGACAGGCAAGATCGGCAGCCCTTTCTTTAGGCAGAACGGGCAACCGGCTTTGTTGTTCTTCGGAGTCGTACCAGATTGGGTCATGGTTGTCTCATTACGCTGTCGGCATTCGGCTGTTCAGCTCCTCCGCCATACTGAGCCAAGCGGAATCGTCAAGGTCCGCACATGCGGCAGCATAGCTTCCCCTTTTGGTAGCTGCTTGCCCAAGACGTTCCAATAGCTGCGGATGATGGTGGATCTGCGGATGAAAGCGGACGGATTGAATGGCGCAAAACAGCCAATCCTCGCTATCGGTGAGCGCGAGTTCAGTACTGGCCTGGAGCAGCGCCGCATCGAGCCGCTGAAACAACGCGTCGCTCTGCGATAGATCAGGCGCCAAAATCTCAAGTTCCGTCAGTGCCCGGTTCATTAGGGCCAGGCGCTCGAGCGTCGCCCACTGGTGGGGATGCAGGACCAATCGCTGGCCGGGACTGTATTGGGCGAGACGGCGGCTGGTAATCCAGCCGCTGGATGCAGGCCACGACCAGACGCTGATCGGCCCGCAGAATTCCACATGCTGCTTGTCCGTCAATAACCATTGCAAGTGACGCATGACACGCGGGTCGTAATAGCGAAGCAAGTAACGCTGTCCATTGTCCTGTCGTGTCATCACCAGAAGGCGGCTGAGATGGGCGCTCAGCACTGAGTTCTCGGCGTCGCTGTTGAGGAGACCGCAAAGATATGAGTCCCCCTGCTGTTCTCTCGTTTCTATACGACCCAGCAGGATAGCGCGTTGCGACGCGGTCAGATCATTGAAACTTAACAGCAACGGCATGAACTCCGCCTGCACTTTCAATCCTGGAGGTGCTAGCCTGGTAACCGGAAGGTCTTCCCATTCCTCACGTTCAAGGCGCAGCGGATTCAGCAGCCCGTAGGCGAAATCTGATAGCCACCGGTGAGAAAAGGCGGAGTGGCCAGCAGGCATGTCAGCTGCGCCCTGCGCATTCCAGGACTCAGCGTGATTCATTAGGTGGCGATCTTGCACGGCCATAATTAGCAAGTCAGGATTGAATCGGAACGATGGCGGCACCGGTCGATTCAGCCCCCATCGCCTGATACTCGCACAAGGGTAGCTCGCCCTTGGGCAGGCTCGTATTTGCTTCACTCCCCCCCGGCCCCACAAACAAATGCTGCGCCCCCTTAAACGTAGTCATCCCCGGCGCATGCACCTCAATCGCGTTCCCCAGCACCCGGATCTGCGCCCCCGCCGCATTCAACAGCACATGCTCCTTCGCTTGCACATTGACCGCTCCCTGAGACGAGGACACCGTCACCAGTTTTTCGGCGGCAATGCGACCCTGTCCCTGCAAGCTGGCAACACCCACCTTCCCACTCGCCGCATGCATGGCGATCCCCGCTGCGGACTCACCCCCAGCCTTCCCATGCGTAAACAAGCTAAGGCCATCCGCTACCGCCACCGACAGATTCCCGCCCGCCGCCACATTGGCATCCTTCTGCGCTGCCACCGTCAACTGCGTCCCCGCGACCAGCACCGCATCGGCGGGCGTGGTTGCGGCGATGCCCTTGGGTGCGGACACCTGCAGATGGGGCTCGCTATAGGCAGTGGCGCTGGCCTTGCCATCGGCCCCTTCTTCGGTATGGCGCAGCACTTCGGTGGTGTGCTTCAGTTGAGCGATGGCGGGCAGTTCGGCGGGAGCCGGCTCATCCGGCAAGTCCGCCTTCTGCTTGCGCGCGACATCGGCCAGTGAGGTCAGCAGTTCGGTGCTGGCCTCCACCTGCGTTGCAGCGCCCTCGCTGTCGAGCAAAGGTACGCCGGTGCCGGCGCCGTGCGCGGTCAGCAGCATGCCCGCGCCGCCTCGCAAGGCGCCGCTGTCTGCCGTTTCCAGCGCGGCGCCGTGGCCCAGGGCTGCCTGGCGGGCGTTGTCGCGTTGCTCAAGGTGGTGGCCCAGCGTCAGCGCCGAGGCCGCTTGCGTGGTAGATAGCAGGGTGCGGCTTTGTCCCGAGGTGTCGTCGAAGACCAGCTGGTTGTAACCGCCGGTACCGTCCTGGCTGTGGCCGAGGGCCTGGGTCTTGATGCCGGACAGCACCGCATTGTGGGCGTGGCCTTGCTGGCCGTCGGGCTTGCCGTTGCCGTCCTGTTTGCCATCGGCGGTCTCGTTGCTGCCGGCGAACCACGCCGGTGCGTTGCCGGTGGCGTTGGCAGCGCCGGTCTGGTTCTGGTTGTACTGGGCGCTGGCCTGGCCGCGGCCGTTGTAGGCGGCGCCGATCACGACCGGGCGGTCGATGTCGCCGTGCTGGAATTCCACCACCACTTCCTGGCCGACGCGCGGCAGTGCCACGCCGCCCCAGTTTGCGCCGGCAACCGGGGTCGCTACGCGCACCCAGGTGCCCAAACCGGCTTCGGCGCGGGCGTTGTCGTCGCCCGCGGGATGAGACAGCCGGCTGGCCGAGCGGGCCCCGCGCTGCCAGTGGAACTGGACTTTTACCCGATGGTCGCGGTCGGTATGCACGGGGCCGTCCGTACCGATGACGATGGCGGTCTGTGCGCCCGTGACGGTGGGTCGCGGGTGGAGTTGCCGGCCTCGTCCGTCAAGCTTCTGCGGGCGGTATGGAAGCTTTGCCGGCACTACCGTAAATTGGTTGCGGTAGAACGGCACGTCCGCGGCGGCCGATGTACCTTCGGTTGGCGCCTCAGTCGGCTGGCCGGTCCCGAGCAATTGATCGATGACGCCGCGGAAGCGCTCGTTCAGGTTGTTGCGGGCCGCATGCGCCACCGCCAGGACGACAAAGCGGCGTTCGTCGTCTCCTTGCACTCGCTCGTAGTCATAATGGCCGGTCAGCATGAAGCGGCTGGCGGGCGCCAGCGTGCGTACGCTGCCCTCGCCAGAGAACGACAGGCGTCGGACTTCCAGCGCCTCCACCAGTTGCCGGGCATGGCGCTGCGCCTGTTCGCCGTCTTCGAACCAGTATTGGCCGGGATAGTCGGTATCCTGCAGGGTCGGAGCGGCTGAATTGCCCTCGGCCGGCGCACCGGCCTCGGCGCTGCGCACCGCCTTGGCGCGATAGTCCCAGCTGGCCACGGCCACGGCATTGGTCTGCAGCCTGCGCGCGCCTTGCCAGCGGTCGATCACGTCTTCGGCAGCGGTGGCATCGGCGCGGCCGAAGCGGATGCTGGCCTGTTCGTTATCCTGGAAGACATCGTTGGCATCGGCGATCACCATGCGGTGCGTGCCGAGTGCCTCGCCGTCGGCGGCTTCATGTTCGAAGTAGTAGAACAAGCCTTCTTCGGCGAGCAGGCGCGTCACGAAATCGAAGTCGCTCTCTTCGTACTGCGTGACGATGCTGCGGCGCGGATAGGCCGAGGCGTCGCGCAGCGCCCAGCGCCACGCCGGCACCAGCTTGCCCTGGCCGTTGTAGTCGCCGAACACGCTGTCCACCACGTCGACCACCGACATGTCCTGGAACAGGAAGCTGTCGCGGCGGTGGCGCAGGAAGGCCAGCCAGGGCTCCACCACGATCCGGTAGCGCGCCAGTCCGCCGTTGGCGCCCACCAGCTCAAAGCGCGTGACGTGGCCATGGAAGGGCCGCAGCGTGGTGCGGCTGCGCTGGGTCAGCAGGTCGATGCGCACGGCCTGCCCCAGCAGGCTTTGCGCATCGATGCCGGCGTTATCCGACACCGCCGTCAGGTCGATGCGGAACCCGCCGCCGTCCAGTTGCTCTGCCGCCTGCAGCTGCTCCGGCATCAGCGCGTCTTGCCCAAGGGGCGTCTGCAGGCGCAGCAAGCGGTTGGCCTGCGAGAAAGCGGCGCCAAGCAGTTTGGCCAGGTCGGTCGCTGAAACCATGGATTACTCCCGCGATGTCACGAGTCTGCGCATGCCGATATCAGCTGATGCGGTACTTGAACTCACCGTTCTTGCCCGTGGTGACCTTGATCTTGTCGACACCACCGCCCTCGGCCATGCGCACCAGCACGGTCTGCGCGATCTCCGGAAGCAACGTCCCGTTCAGGATATGGTCGACCGCACGCGCACCGGCATCGACTTCCGTGCAGCGCGCCAGCACCGCCTCGACCAGCGCGTTATCCCATTGGAATTCCGCCTGGTGGTTGGCGGCCACACGGTCGCGGATGCGGCCCAGCTTGAGCGTGATGATCTCCACCAGCACGTCGTCCGGAATCGGGTAGTACGGCACTACCTTGGTACGTCCCAGGAAGGCCGGCTTGAAGGCCTTGTACAGTGTCGGTCGCAGCATCTCGGCCAGGGCGTCGGCGTCAGGCAGTTCCTCTGCCGGCTTGTTCAGGCATGCCTGCATGATGGCCGACGAGCCGACATTCGACGTCAGGATGATGATGGTGTTGCGGAAGTCGATGGGCCGCCCTTCGGCATCGTCCATCTCGCCTTTGTCGAACACCTGGAAGAACATCTCCAGCACATCCGGGTGGGCCTTCTCGATCTCGTCCAGCAACACCACGCTGTAGGGGTTGCGGCGGACGGCCTCGGTCAGCACGCCGCCCTCGCCATAACCGACATAGCCCGGCGGCGATCCCTTCAGCCCCGACACGCTGTGCGCTTCCTGGTACTCGCTCATGTTGATGGTGATGAGCTTGCGTTCGCCACCGTAGAGGATGTCTGCCAGCGCCAGCGCGGTTTCGGTCTTGCCCACGCCGGACGGGCCTGCGAACAGGAACACGCCGCGCGGCTTGTTGGGATCTTCCAGGTTCGCGGTGGCGGTGCGCACGCGCTGGGCGATTGCATCCAGCGCATGGTCCTGGCCGATCACGCGCGCGGCCAGCAAGGGCTTCAGGTTCAGCACCGTGCGCAGCTCGTCCTTGACCATGCGCCCGAGCGGAATCCCGGTCCATGCCGATACGATCTCGGAAACCACGTGCCCGTCCACCTGCAACGGCACCATCGGCGCTTCACCCTGGAGCGCACGAAGTTCCGCCAGCAGCCGCTCGAGTTCGTCGGGCTCCGCAGCCGCAGCGGCTGCCTTGCGGCTGCCCTTGCGCGGCATGGCCACCACATCGCTGTTGGCGGCCATGGCCGGGGCGGCTGCTTCCATCTCCGCATCGTTGCCCTGCTCTCGTGCCGTACGCAGTGCCTGGATGCGCGCCACCAACTCGCGCTCCTGCGCCAGGCGTGCATCGGCGGCGGCCACGCGTTGTTCCAGTTCGGCACGCTGTGCTTCCAGCGTTGCCAGACGCTCCGCGTGCGCGGCGCCGGCGCGTTCCTCGCGCTGCAGCGCGGCCAGCTCCACGGCAAGGCGCTCAAGCGCCTTGCGATCGTCCTCGATCGCGCCTGGCGTGGCATTCTGCCCCAGCGCCACCTTGGCGCAAGCGGTATCGAGCACGCTGACCGCCTTGTCCGGCAGCTGGCGGCCGCTGATGTAGCGATGCGACAGGCGCACCGCCTCGGTGATGGCTTCGTCCAGCACGCGCACGCCGAAATGGCGCTCCATCAGCGGAACCATGCCGCGCAGCATCGCTGCGGCCAGCGTCTCGCTGGGCTCGTCGACCTTGACCACCTGGAAGCGCCGCGCCAGGGCGGCGTCCTTCTCGAAGTACTTCTTGTACTCGCTCCAGGTAGTCGCGGCGATGGTCCGCAGCTCGCCGCGCGCCAGCGCCGGCTTGAGCAGGTTGGCGGCATCGTTCTGCCCGGCCTGGCCGCCCGCGCCGATGATGGTATGGGCCTCGTCGATAAACAGGATGATGGGCTGCGGGCTCTTGCGGACTTCCTCGATCACGTTCTTCAGGCGATTCTCGAATTCGCCTTTGACGCTGGCACCGGCCTGCAGCAGCCCCATGTCGAGCGTACGCACGGTCACGCCTTGCAGCGGCGGCGGCACGTCGCCCACCGCAATACGCTGCGCAAGGCCTTCGACCACCGCGGTCTTGCCGACGCCCGCCTCGCCGGTCAGGATCGGGTTGTTCTGCCGGCGCCGCATCAGGATGTCGATGACCTGGCGGATCTCGGCATCGCGCCCGATCACCGGATCGATGCGGCCATCGCGGGCGGATTGGGTCAGGTCGACGGTGAACTGGTCAAGCGCCGGCGTCGCGGTCAGCGCGGGCGCCGCCGTGGCACCGTTGGCGTTTGCCGTGATCCCGCTGCCCTCGGCCATGTCCACCGCCTGCTCCCGCTCTTCGGAACCGGCGGTCAGCTTGTCGAAATCATGCTTGAGGCGGTCCGCATCGAACTCGGCAAAGCGATGCGAGCCGCGTACTGCCAGCGGCGCCAGCGCCGGCTCGGTCAGCAGGGCCAGCAGCAGGTGGCCGGATCGGATGCGGGTGGTCTGGGAGTCGAGCGACGCAATCAGCCACGCATGTTCGAACAGCTTCGGCAGATAAGGCGAAAAAGCCGGCGTGCGCGTGTTGCCGTCCTTGAAGCGCGCGATTTCCGCTTCCAGGTCGCGCTGCAGCGCCGAGGCATCGATGCCGCTGGCGCGCACGGCCACCGAGAAATCGCTGCGCGCGTTTTCCAGCAGCGCCAGGAACAGGTGCTCCAGGTCGACCTCATAGTTGCCGCGCGCCATGCACAGCGACGCGGCGCGCTCCGCGGCCTGCCGGCAGCTTGCATTCAGTTTGGCGATCAACGTCTTGAGGGGAATGGCCATGGCGGCTTGGGCTCCGGTAGGTGTGAATCGCGTTGGTGGTGCGCGTCAGTGGCGAAATCGGGACGAAAGCAAAGCTGTACTCAATGCACGGGCGCAAGCGTGTAGCGCGCATCGCTGCGGTCCTGCCGCGCGGGCCTGGTGCTGAGGAAGGTATCCCAGCCAAGCCTGCCGCTGCCCTTGGCGCCAAGCGCGCAGCCGGATACGTCGCTGGCGCGCAAAATAAGGCCGACTTCATACTCCAGCGTCGCGCCGCACAGCACCGTCACCATCTTGCGCAAGGCCAGGGCGCCTTCGGCACCCGGCAGGAAGTTTCGATACTGTTCGCGGCCCAGCGGCCCCATCCAGATCCGCACGCGCAGGTCCCGCTGCCAGACGCGGGCCCCGGCAAGGGCAGTGGCGCCCAGCAGGTTGTTGGTGCCGCCAAGCCGCGAATACTGTGACGGCGGCACCTGGTACCAGCCGCCGACGAACTGCTCCACGCGCACTTCAGCCTGGAAATAGTCGGACAGCACCTGCTGCAAATAGGCAGCCGATACCGGCCGGTGGCGCGCGGCGGTGGCATACCCGGCCAGCGCTTCGTCATGCACGACCCCGGCCGTGGCAGACAGGCCGCGCCGCATGGACTTGTCCGCCATGCCGGCCAGCGACAGCAGCAGTGGCAGGTAGTGCCGGTTGCGGTCGACTTCGTGCTGGAACGGCAGCCGGTACTTTTTCCACGCCTGGTAGAACAGCGCCGTGGCGCGATTGGAAAAGATATCGAAGAAGGCGCGTGCGGCGCGGTCGCGGCGCAGGGTTTCGCGTTCTGCCACGATCTCGGTGTAGTGCAGCGGCAGCGCGCCCTGCGCGCCCAGCATCCCGAAGAAGGTGGGCGTGATCGACACCTGGTCCAGCGCACCATCGGCCAGGGCCTGCGCAAAGGCCGCGTCGCTATCCAGCTCGCCATTCAGCGCTGTGGCGGCCTCGATGGACTGCAGCTCGCTGGGCGGGAACGACAGCGACAGGGTGTTGCGGAAGGCGACGCGCGTGGCCAGCACCTGCTCCGGTGTGCCGGCACCTTCGCGCGCATAGTGCAGCTCGAGCAACCGCACCGCCTGGAAGAACTCGTAGCGGTAGGGTTGCCGCAGCAGCGTGCGGATTACACCAGGATCGATTCGCCGCTGCGGGGTGCGCATCTTGCCAGTTCCTTGCCGCCGCGGCGCGATACCGCGACCAGCTGCACAAAGCTGTTCAGGTGGACATAGAGGCCAAAGAAATGATCCATGACCCGGATAAAGCGATGCAGGCCGGTGCCGACGAAGGCATCCTCGTCCAGCGTCAGCTGGATCTCGATCCCGCGCACAAAGGTGGCGAACGGCTTGCCGGCCAGCCACTGCGTCGTCGGCTTGTAATCCAGGCCGACGATGCCTTCGATCTGCCGCGCCGAGATCGCGCTGCGCGGCAGGTCATGCAGGCGCAGCATCTCCTTGAGCGTGGCCAGGCCGTTCTGCACAAGGGACAGGTGATTCAGCGCCAGCAGCGAAACCAGCCGCCACTGCGACGAGCGCCCGCTGCTCAGCCGCATCGACGGCGTCGGCTTGCGCAGGAAGCTGATGCGGCGGGCGATCGAGCTGCCCTCCATGGTCAGGTCGCCATCGGGCTGCCCGAACGCCAGCAGCGCGGGCAGGTCGCGGTTGGTGCAGGTCACGCTCAGGCTCAGCGTTTCCGTGCGCGGGCTTGCGGGATCGAAGTCCGAATCGACGATGGAGATTTCGGTCTCGAAGCCCGGGCTGCGTTCCGCTACCAGGGCATTGCGGCGGGCGATCCAGTAATGGCCGGCGCTGCCCGGATTTTCGCCGTGGTGCAGAGAGTAGAACGGCCGGAACTCCACCACGTCGTGACTGGCTGCGGTTTCACGCACCAGTTGCACCTGGTCGATCGAATAGATCTCGAAACCATGCGCGCGGCGGCTGTCGGCCACCACCGGATAAGCGGTGGCGGTATGCTCGATGCGAATCGGGTCGGCCTTTTGCCGGAACAGGTTGACCACCGGCGTGCAGTGCAGGCGCAGGTGAGCAGCGCCAAGCCCTTCAAGCAGGCGCGCGGTGTTGCTGTCGCTGCGCACGTCTGTCAGCACCAGATGCAGCGTCACGCGGCGCACAGCGCCGCCGGGCAACAGCGCCCGCTGAACCGGGTCCAGGTCGAGATCGAAGAAGTTGAATTTCTCGGCAAAGCCGAAATGCTCGCTCAGCAGGCGGTATGCCGGATGCGAGCGCGCGGGGGTGTCGATCAGCGCCTCGTCCGCGCCGAAACCCACCTCGCGCAGCGGCACCCGCTGCAGGCGCTTCCACACACCCGGGCGCTCTTCCACATACGCCGCGGCCATGTGCAGGAATAGCGCGTCGCCCAGGGCCGCCACGAATGACGGCTCGCCATCCAGGTAGACGCGCACCGCCTGGCGGCCCAGTGCATCGAAGCCGCCCTGCTCGCCCAGGTACTCCAGTTCGATCGAGATGGCGCCCGTGGCGCCCTTCGGCAAGGTCACCGTCGACGGCGCGGACACCGCCCGCTCAAAGCCCGCGGCAGCGACCCGCAACGGCAGGAAGGTCACGTCATAGGCCGTGCGGAAACGGCACTCCACCTTGCGCACCGGGCGCGTGGTCAGCAACGTGCCGCGCGGCACCGTGACCGGCGCGCTCAACTGCGCGGCCATGCCGGCCACGTCGAAATGCGCAATCGAGCAGGACGGAAACGGGCTCAGGTAGTGCGGGTACAGCACCTCCAGCAGCGCTTCGGTGAATTCGGGGTACTCGTCGTCGAGCTTCTTGCTGATGCGGGCGGACAGGAAGGCGAACGATTCGATCATCCGCTCGACGTGGGGGTCGTCGCAGCCATCGGCCGACATTGCCAGGCGCGCCGCAATCTTGGGATAGCGCTCGGCAAAGTCGCGCGAATACCGGCGCAGGAAGGCCAGTTCGCGTTCGTAATATGGCAGCAAGTCTTCCATTCTGTGTGGCCGGTGGTGACACTAGTAAGGCGGGTACGCAACGATGGAGGTCTGTGGCTCCGAAGGCCAACCTGACCCGCGCCGCGCTTCAGCCCCGCCCCCGCGTGACCGAGTACTGCAGCGTCGATGGCTGCAACATGGCATCGAAGCTGACCGGCTCGCGCGCGGGCCCCACCAGCAGCACCGCGCTGATGCCAAAGCACAGCACGCTGGTGGCCCGCTCGTTGACCGACAGCGCGACGTTGACGTTCTGCAAGCGCGGCTCATGGCGCTCGATCGCATTGCGCAACGACTGGCAAATGTACTGGCGGTCATCGAAGCTGGCCAGGCTCAGCCCCGCGAAGTCATTGAGCCCGTAGGTCAGCAGCGACCGCCGGCATTCGGGCAAGCCGTTGAAATCGGCATCCTCATGGACGATGCGCGTATTCAGCAGCGACTCGATGTCGCGGGCGACCGTCGCCTTCAGCTCCTCCAGCGACAATTGCCGCAGCGCGCTGGGCAGTGGCGCGTGCGGCTCGTCGTCGAAGAGCTTGTCGAGCAGGCTGGGCTCAAAGCCTTTCATGGGAGCGAACAAGCAAATGCCGCGGCAACGCTGCCGCGGCAAGGCTTGGCTGCAGTAACGTCAGACCGAGTAGGTCTTGTCGTTCTTGGTCAGGCTCCAGGCGCCCTGCGAGTTGCCGCCCTGGTTGCCGCCGATCTTCTGCTGCGTGTACTTCCACTGCACGGCAGCGTACTTCAGCGTGAAGCTGTCGCTGGGGATGCCTTCGGCAACCACGTTGGCCGACACCGCACCCAGGATGGCGTTCTTCAGCTTGATTTCCAGGTACTTGACCCGCTTGCCTTCACCGTCGGCACGCAGGAAGTCGATGGTGACTTCGTCGAACGTGGTGCCGCCCGACACGTGCTGGTACAGCAGCGGGCTGACCACGTCCAGATCCTTGGTGAACACCATCTCGCCGTGCTCGCAACGCTCGGCGGTATGGCCGCCCGCGGTGGACGCGGTTGCCGAACGCGGCTGCGTGATGCTGTGCTTCCAGGTGTTGACCTCGATCCAGTCCTTGTGGTCCTTGTCTTGCGATTCGCCCTTGATTGCCGGGCTGCCGAACTTGACGTAGATATCCTTCATGGAAAGACCCTCGATGAAAATCGCTATTTAGGCTTCTTGCCAGTTGCCTGGCATTGCTAGGTACTGCGCCCGCATTCCCCCGCAGGGATCGCGGTCAGGAGTTTGCCGCTTTCGGCAAATCCGCAACCAGCCGCAGCGAGATCGAAAGTTCATCAAGCTGGAAGTGCGGGCGCAGGAAGGCGACGGAGCGGTAGGTGCCCGGCTTGCCGGGTACCTCCGACACCTGGATCGAGGCTTCCCGCAGGGGGAACTGAGCCTTCTGCTCCTGGCTGGCGTTGTCGTCCAGCAGAACGTATTGGGAGATCCAGCGGTTCAGGAAGCTCTCCACGTTCTGCGCTGAAGCAAAGCTGCCGATCTTGTCTCGCATCATGGCCTTCAGGTAGTGCGCCACGCGCGACACCGAGAAGATGTACTGCAGCTGCGCCGACAGCACGGCATTGGCGTTGGCGCTGTCGGTGTTGTACTTCTTGGGCTTCTGCACCGACTGGGCGGCGAAGAACGCGGCATAGTCCGAGTTCTTGCAATGCACCAGCGGGATGAAGCCGAGGTCGCTCAGTTCTTTCTCACGGCGATCGGTGATGGCGATCTCGGTCGGGCACTTGAGTGCGATCTCGCCATCGTCGGTCTTGAAGGTATGCGTCGGCAGGTCCTCGACCAGGCCGCCGCCTTCGACGCCGCGGATGGCTGCGCACCAGCCAAAATCTTCAAAGGCTGCGGTCAGACGCGCGCCGAAGGCCCAGGCGGCGTTGCACCACAGATATTTGCCATGGTCGGTGCCGTCGACATCCTCGACGAAATTGAAGCCCTCGACCGTGGTGCCGTCCTTGGGGTTGTACGGCAGGCGCCCCAGGAAGCGCGGCATGGTCAGGCCGACGTAGCGCGAATCCTCGGATTCGCGGAACGACTTCCACTTGGCATACTCGACGGTATCGAACACCTTGGCCAGATCGCGCGGCTTGCCGAGATCGGCGAAGGTTTCCAGGCCGAGCAGCTCGGGCGACGCCGACGCGATGAACGGTGCGTGCGAGGCCGAGGCCACGTGCGACATCTGCTCGATGAAATACACGTCCTCGGGCTGGCGCGTGATCTCGTAGTCGCCGATCAGCGCACCGAACGGGGCGCCGCCAAAGGTGCCGAACTCTTCTTCGTAGACCTTCTTGAACAGCGCGCTCTGGTCGAAGTCGATCGCGGTCTTGAAGTCACGCACCAGGTCGCGCTTGGTCGCGTTCAAGGCCTTGATCTTGATCATCGTGCCGGTCTGCGTTTCCTTGACCAGGTACGACAGGCCGCGCCACGTGCTCTCCAGCTTCTGGAACTCGGGCGCATGCATCACGGCGCTGAGTTGTGCGGAGATCAGGCGATCCAGCTCGGCCACGCGCGCATCCAGCGTCGCCGACAGGTTGTCGGACACCACCACGGTACCATCCAGCACCTGGCTGACCAGCTCGCCGATGATGTCCTTGGCGCGCGCATGCTCGGAATCCGACTTCGCCACCTTGCTTTGCTCGACGATCTCGTCGAGCAGGTTCAACGTGCCGACAGCCGCACCGGGCTGGGCAACTGCAGCGGACTGGTTATCAAGCATCGTCGCCACCGTTCCTGGCATTGGCACCGAGCTTTTGCAGCGACTCGGTATTGGTCAGCACTTCCGAAAGCAGGTCTTCCAGCTTGTCGTTGCCTGCCAGCTTGTTGCGCAGGTCGGCCAGCTTGGAGCGGGCTTCGAGCAGCTTGCGCAGCGGCTCGATCTGCTCGACCACGGCTTCCGGATTGAAGTCTTCGAGGGAATGGAACTTCAGGTCCACGCCAAACTTGCCGCCTTCCTCGGAAAGCGTGTTGGGCACCTGGAACGCCGCGCGCGGCTCGATGCCGGCCATGACGTCGTCGAAGTTGTCGCGATCGATATTGACGAACTTGCGGTCGCGCAGCTTGGGCTGCGCCACTTCAGACTGGCCCGACAGGTCAGCCACCACGCCCACGACAAAGGGCAATTCCTTCTGCTCGATGGCGTCGCCCTTCTCGACGTCGTACGTCAGTTGCACACGCGGGGGACGCACCTTCTGCAGGCGCTTCTGGACACTCTCTTTCTTGGCCATCACTACTCTCCGATCTGGCGGAATCCGGTCTGGGAATCAGCGCAGGGCGCCGAACGGGTCTGCGTTGCCGCCGCCCGCAGCCGCAGGCTGTGCCGGCTGCGCCGCGGCGGCGGTCGGCTTGGCAGGCGCGGCACGGCGGCGCGGAGCCGGCTTGGCCACGGGCGCGGCATTCTTCTCGCGCGGGAACAGCACCTGCTCGCCCAGCGTGTCGCGCAGCATCTGGGCCAGCAACTGGGCGTCGGAGCGGACGTCGCCGGCCAGCGCGCTGTCGGCGCGTAGTTCCTGCAGCGAGCGGCGCGCCACGCGCAGGCCGCTGACCGCCAGCACGCTCTTGGCCTTGCGGTCGGTGGCGTCGCGCTGCAGCGCTTCTTCGGCCGCGACGATTGCCTGCGGATAGTGCTCGGCACCAAACTCGATTTGCGCCATGCGCGACCACGGCTCTTCGCGCGTCGGGTTGTTCTTGGCGATCTGCTCGAACAGGCTGATGGCCTGCTCGCGCTGTCCGCTGGCCAGGGCCGCTTCGGCCTCGGACATGCTCTGCTTGAACGACTCATCGCTCTGCGGCCCCGGATTGGAGGTTGCGCAGCCGGCGAGCAGCACGGCGGTGCTGGCCAGCATCACCAGGGTGCGATGGATTCCTGACTTGGGCTTGTAGTCGTTCACGGCGAGTCTCTGTGAAAGTTCAAGATTGCGGCGGGGCGATCCGGGCCTGGCCCTGGCAAGCTCCGGCTAGGAAAAGTGCCAAATGCCAATAATGTCAGAACTGTGTTGAACCCGAATTGGCCGGAATAGTACACTCTGCCGCTTACGGCTGACAACAGATCGGAAGATATTGTCAGCATTAGTACTTTTTGGTAGTTCTCTACCGTTTGTCGGATAAGTCTCCGTCTGCTGAATTAGATAGTTTTAATTTCTGTCATGCGACAAATTGAATTCAGTCGGGAGCCGTACAGCGAGCCAAGCGCTCGCGCCGCGCGCCGCCCCGCTGCGGGTCCGTGCTCCAGGCTTGGCGCAGGCCTGGCCGCAGCCGCTTGCATTGCGGCGCTGACAGGCTGCTCGGTCGGCGGCACGCTGCTCGCGGGGGCAGCCAGCGGTGCGCTGGAAGCCGTTGGCCTCAAGCCGTCCAACGTGCCGGAATCGCAGAAGCCGCCGCGCGAAGTCCCGCTCAAGCTGTACGCCGGCAACAACCTGAATGCGGCGGCCGATAACCGGCCGGCCGCCATCGTGGTGCGGCTCTACAAGCTGAAGGACCCCACCAGCTTCCTGCAGGCACCGTTCGATACCTTCATCGATCCGCAACGAGAGCAGAAGACACTCGGCGCTGACCTGGTACAAGTTAGAGAGATGACTCTAATTCCCGGCCAGCGCTATGAAATCGTGGAAAAGATCACGCGCGAGGCGGGCACCTTCGGCGTGGTGGCGCTGTTTCGCAGCCCTGCCCCGCAGCGCTGGAAATTCGCGTTCGACAGCGCCAGGAGCGAAAAGTCCGGCGTGACCATCGGCCTGCACGCCTGCGCCATGACGCTGACCGTGGGCGATGCCATCACGCCGGCCGGCGCAGCGGCCAGCAGCAACCTGAACCTGGTCTCGGCAGCCGGCTGCCGCACCTGACGTAGCCGACCCGGCACCAACAAGGACAACAAAGGCAAACGTGAGTTATTCCGCCAAGATTCTGTGGGGCGAAGGCCTGTTCCTGCGGCCCCAGCATTTCCAGCGGCAGGACGCCTACCATGAGTCGCGCCTGCACGCCACTGCGCAAGTGATCCAGCCCTACGGCTGGGGCGTGCGCAATGCCAGCTTTGACACCGATGCGCTCGCCAGCGGGGTGCTGCGCGTCACCGAGCTGTCGCTGTTCTTTCCCGACGGCGAGCTGTATTCCGCGCCCCAGGCCGACGAGCTGCCACCGCCGGTGGTGCTTGACGCGATTCCCGCCGGCACTTCTGAACTGACCTTCTACCTGGCGCTGCAGCCGCTGCACGACGCCGGCGGCAACTACCGCGACGACGCGGAAGGATCGCTGTCGTCCCGCTATGTCGGCCTGCAGACCGAAACCTCGGACCTGTTCACGGAAGCCGAGCCGGCCGCCATCACTTACCTGAAAAAGGCGGTGCGGCTGGTGGCCGAGACCGAGCCGCGCGACCAGTTCATCTCCCTGCCGGTCGTGCGCATCCGGCGTACCGCGACCGGCGGCTTCGAACTGGACGAGACCTTTGTCGCCCCGAGCTTGTCGATCAATGCGTCGGCGGTGCTGTACCTGCGCCTGCGGCGGCTGATCGATGCGCTGCAGGCCAAGGTCAACGCGCTGTACGGCTTCCATCGCGAACCCACCAAGAACATCATCGAGTTCCGCTCGGGCGATATCGCGTCGTTCTGGCTGCTGCACACTGCCAACGCCTCTTTCGCTGCGCTGGCGCACCTGTTCCACCATCCCGAACTGCATCCCGAGCGGCTGTTCCAGGAAATGCTGCGGCTGGCCGGCGCGCTGATGACTTTTTCGAAGAGCCACACGCTGGCCGATCTGCCGGTCTATGACCACGACAGTCCGGGCCCGGTCTTTGCGCGGCTGGACAGCATCATCCGCGACCTGCTCGATACCGTTATCTCCACGCGCTACTTCTCGATCGCGCTGGACGAGACCCGTCCCTCGTTCCATCTGGGGCGCCTGGATTCCGGCAAGATCGACGACAAGACCAGCTTCTACCTGTCGGTCAGCGCGGACATGCCCGTGGCCGAACTGGTCGAGGCCATCCCCAGCCGCTTCAAGGTCGGCGCCCCGGACGATGTGGACAAGCTGGTGCTGTCGTCGATGCCGGGCGTGCCGTTGACCTACACGCCGCAGGTGCCGCCCGCGATCCCGGTGCGTCCGGGCGCATGCTATTTCGCGATCGAAGCGCGTGGCGCGCTGTACGACCGCATGCTGCAGGCACAGACCATCACCATCTACACCCCGGCCGGCATCCGGGAACTCAAACTTGAACTGATAGCGGTGACCTCATGAGCGCTACCTCCACGCCTTCGCTGTTCGGCGCCTCGCCGGCCGGCCAGCCATCCCCTGCCGCAGCGGGCTCCGCCGACGGCGCCATGCACGCCCGCACGCTGCTGGACCTGCTCTACGATGGCTTTTTCATGCTGTTCCTGCTGCGCAATGGCCAGCAGCCGGGCAGCGCCGAAGAGTTCCTGCAGAAGGTGCGCGATTTCCTCGATGATTTCGAGCGCGGCGCCAAGCGGCTCAATGTGGCGGCCGAAGACATCTTCGATGCCAAGTACGCCTTCTGCGCCGCCATCGACGAAACCATCCTGGCGTCGAACTTCAGCATCCGCAGCACGTGGGAGCGGCGGCCGCTGCAACTGGTGCTGTTCGGCGAGCAGCTGGCCGGCGAAGGCTTCTTCACCAAGCTGGAAGAACTGCGCGCGCACGGCGCGCCGCGCCTGCAGGCGCTGGAAGTCTTCCACATGTGCCTGCTGCTGGGGTTCCGCGGCAAGTACATCCTGGAAGGGCCAGAGAAACTGGCCTACCTGACTGCGCGGCTGGGCGACGAGATCTCGGCGATCAAGGGCAAGCGCGCCGCCTTTGCGCCGCACTGGCCGATCCCGGACAAGATCTCGCACGCACTCAAGCGCGAAACCCCGCTGTGGATCTTCGGCGCGGTCTTTGCCTTGATCGCACTGCTGGCCTTCCTGGGGCTGTCGACCACGCTGCGCTCGCAGACCAGCGACACGCTGCAGGGTTACTCGCAGGTGATCAAGCTGGGGCCGCGTTATTCGCACCTGACCATCTCGCTGCCCTGATGCCGCGTTGATGTCATCGAAGGCGGTCCTGCCGTATCCAGGCCCGCATGCCGAACCCTCTAGCGCGACCCTGCTCCGATGAAGCCCTTGTCCTCTTACCCGTCATCCGCGATGGCCGCCCTGTCCGGGCTGCTGGGCCAGCGCACGCGCCAGATCACGCTGGAGACGGCGCTTACCGCCGACGACCTGGTAGTGGAGCGCTTCGTCGCACAGGAAGGTGTCTGCACACCGTTCCGGCTGCAGATCGATTGCCTGAGCCCGTCTGCGCACCTGGACACCGCGCGCCTGGCCACCGAGGAAATCACGCTGCGGCTGATGCTTGCCGACGGCAGCCGCCGCGCCTGGCATGGCTATGTGCAAGCGTGCGCGGCCATCGGCGGCGACGGTGGCCTGGCGCGCTACCGGCTGACGGTCGGCACCTGGTTCGATCAGCTGCGCGCTCGCACCGATTGCTATGTCTACCAGGACAAGACCGCGCTCGAGGTCATCGAAGACGTGCTGGCAGACTATGCGCTGGCCCAATACCGCATGGCGGTGAGCCAGCCGCTGCGCAAGCGCTCGGTCTGCTGCCAGTATCGCGAGACGGATCTTGCCTTTGTTACGCGGCTGCTGGCGGAGGAAGGCCTGTCTTACCGCTTCGAGCATCAGCAGGACGGCGCCGAACAATCCAGCCAGGATGACAAGACCCAGTCCCGTCATTGCCTGGTCATCTTCGACAACCAGGCCGAACGCCCCGCCTGCGCGCAGCCCAGCATCCGCTTTCACCGCAGCGACGCCACCGAGCGCGAAGACGCCATCGACCATTGGTCGCTGCAGGCCGCCGCCGGCACCAACGCCGTCACCGTGGCCTCATGGGACTACAAGTCCCTGGCCGCCACCGCCGCCGACGCCGGCAGCGAAAGCCTGGGCGAATGGCCCATACTGGAGTCCTTCGAAACGCGGGGCACGTACCGCTTCCCCGACGCCGACGCCGCCCGCCGCGCCGCGCAGCTGCGCGCGCAAGCGCATGAAAGCCGCTACCTGCGCTACGAAGGCGAAGGCAGCGTCCGCGCCCTGGGCGCCGGCGAGCGCTTCACGCTGACCGGGCACTTCGACACCGCCGCGAACGAGTTCGTCACGCTGGCCGTGCGCCATGAAGCGGCCAACAACCTGGGGGCCGAGGTAGCGTTGCTGCTGGGCCTGTCCGACATCGAGGCCGGCAGCTACCGCAACCGCTTCGAAGCCGTGCGCGCCGATGCCCCGATCGTGCCGGTGTACTGCCCCAAGCCCACCGCTCCGGAAGGACAGCCTGCCGTCGTCATCGCCGAAGGCGGCGCCCCGCTGACCACCGAGCGCGATCACCGCGTGCGCGTGCGCTTGCCGTGGCTGCGCGCGCCGATGGCCGACCCCAGGGCCGACACCGCCGCCGACCCGGCCCAGGACGACCTGACCCAGGTCACCGCCTGGGTGCGCGTGGCCACTGCCGCAGCCGGCCCCAACTGGGGCGCGCATCACCTGCCCCGCGCCGGCACCGAGGTCATGCTGACCTACCTCGATGGCGACATCGACCGCCCGATGGTGGTGGCGCAACTGCACAACGAACAGGACGCCCTGCCCTGGCCTGCCACCGAGGCCCCGCTGAACACTGCGCTGTCCGGCTGGCATTCGCACAACCTTGGCGACGGCGGCTACAACCAGTGGGTGGTCGACGACAACACTGGCCAGCTGCGCATGCGCCTGGCCAGCTCCGCCGCCGACACCCAGCTCAACCTTGGCTACGTGATCGCGCAGGCTCCCGCCAGCGGTGAACGCGGCGCCTGGCGCGGCACCGGCGCCGAACTGCGCACCGACGCGTGGGCCATCGTGCGCGCCGGCAACGGCTTGCTGCTGTCCACCACCGTCCAGGCCAGGGCCGCCGGCACCATGCTCGACATCCGCGAAGCCCGCGGCCAGATCGCCGCCGCCGAGCGTACCGCCCAGCGCCTGTCCGATGCCGCCGCCTCGCAGCGGGCGCTGCCGCTGGGAGCGCTCGCCGCTTTCGAACCGCTGACCAAGGCCATCGACCCGCAGCAGGACGGCAGCTATCCCGACCGCGTCAACGAGCAGGACGCCAAGCGCCCGGATACCGGCACCGCCGCCGAGCGCTTCGGGCAACCATGGCTCGTCGCAGAATCGCCCAGCTCGATTGCGCTGGCCACGCAGGCCACCACCAGCATCTTTGCCGGACGCCACCTGCTGGGACTGGCACAGGCTGACTGGCATGTCGGCGCCGGCAACACCGTCGCCGCGGCCGCGGCCAAGGGCGTGAGCCTGTTCAGCCAGAACAATGGGATTCGCGCCATTGCGGCCGGCGGACCGGTTTCCATCCAGGCCCATACCGATGCGCTGGCGGTGATGGCGGACAAGGCCGTGACGGTGACCTCATCGACCGACGGCATCGAGGTGCTGGCGCAGAAGAAAGTGGTGCTGCACGGCGGCTCGTCGCGGATCGTGCTGGATGGGAATGCGATTACGTTTGAGACACCGGGGTTGTTGTCGGTGAAGGGGGCTGGGCATCCGTTGGTGGGGGCTGGGGGGAATCCGGCGGAGTTGGCGGCGCTGCCGGTGGGAATGCTCAATCAGGCGCCAAATTTCCTTGAACTCAACTATCACTACGATGACCTTTCGCCGGTGCCGGGCGCGCCCTACAAACTCGTGTTCGAAGACGGTACAGTCCTGCAAGGCAAACTCGACGACAAAGGCTTCGCGCGCGTCGAGAACGTGCCGAATAGCTCTGCCCGGGTCTATTACGGCGAAGACCCCCGCCCCTTCACGTTGGAGGCAACCTTGCCCGCCAACACGTTGAAAACAGGCTCGACAACTAACGAAGAGGCCATCGCAAACATCGAGAGATATCTCGCAGAAGCGGACCATTTCTGGGCGACAGAGGCCACCTCCGAGCAACGGGAGTATCTCGCTCTGCTAAACGATACTGACGAATCCGCCGGCGAAAGTCTGTGGAACTACCTTGACACACAAGAACAGCAAGCTCTGGAGCAACAGCTGCGTGGTGAGGTACAAGGATGAACACGGCTAGTGCATTGGCTCGCACCGGGAGAGCCGCAGCAGACTCGAAGCGCAATAGTTGGTTTGACTCGCTGACTGACGAAGCCATCAGCTTCTTTAAGGGGGATAACAATGCCCCATGGGCAATCCTGGCCGAAACGGTGATCGGCTGCGTACCTGTGCTCGGGCAAGTGGTCGATGCACGTGACATCATCAAGGGCCTGATCGAAGTCTCGGGGGCGCCGGCTTCGCCCGCGGCCTGGTTCAATCTCATCACCGCGCTCATTGGACTGGTGCCAGGTGGCGGCGATGCAACCAAGCGTAGCCTGCGTGCGATCAAGAGCGGTTCGGCGAACATTGATAGCCTGCTGGACCTGATGCGGAAATTCGGCAAGGGCGACCCGGAGAAATTCCTACGGGAGATGCTCAATCCAAGCAAGCTCCAGAAGTTGCTTGATGACATGCTCAACAATCCGAGCCTGAGACGCCAGTTGAGTCCTACTGCGCAACGGCAGCTAGACAGCATTCGTAAGAATCTTTCTCATCAGTTTGATGCATTCAAGCGTGAAGTGGACGGCTGGCTCACCCGGGGCCGAAAGACCTCTGCAGAGGCGCCTGTGGCCAAGCCTGGCAAAACTACGCCGTCCGCCAAGCCCAACACAGAGGCAAAGGGGGGAACTAAAAGCAAGGCCGATGCCAATGACGGTACACACGCGAATCAGACAAAATCGTCAGAACTTGCACGACGTACACTGGGGCAATTGAAGCAGAAGGCCCTTGGAGTGCTGGGAGAGCACATGGCTGACTACCATTGCCAAGAGGTTAAGCGATGGGGCGAGCGAGCCAGGCATGACGGGGGCCGAAAGAACATAGCCAAGCTGAACGATGACTCCGAACTCGTGCAGTTGTGGCCACTCAGAGTGCGAGGACGCGGAATCGACGCGGTGTGGAAATCGAACGGCAACAAACCGTACGCAATTATCGAAGCCAAGGCCAGTTATGATCCAACCAAGTCGTTGGCCTCGTTGTTGCGGGATTTGAGTGATAAAACAGGGAAGGATGCACGGAGTAGTTCGAGTCCTCGACGGGGGAGACAAAGCAAGCAGGCTCCTCCTAAACTGCAGAATGGTACAACTGCGGTCAAGGCTTCGGCCCCATCCCGAACCCCGATGAGCAAAGATTGGATTGAGAGTCGCATTGCAAATGCCGTAGGAAGCTCTCTGCTTTCAAGAACCATTATTCTCAGAGGCTATTCTCGACATGTACTTTTTTTCTCTGTTCCTCATGCAATCAGTCATGCTCAAGCTCTACTTATGCATCTAGCCGACAAGGCAGTCAATGTATCCATGCATTCCGGTCACGAAGCTACTAGAGAATGGACGGAGAATCAAATTCAGAAACTCGTTGACGGCCGTCAAGGCTTGACGGGTGTATCGCGAAAACGATAAAGACAGAGATGATGATGAATTTTCACGTAAAACGTCGTCAACAATTTTTAAGCGAAAAAAATTATCAGCTCGCCCTTAAAGAAATTCCACAAGGAATCAAATTGTTCGAATCGGAGCCCGCGAGATCTGGTAGCTCTGAAGCGGAAGGCTGGTTGATCTCATACCGGATGATAGCTTTCGATTTATTCAACCTCCTCGTATTGAAGTATACCGGCGGAGAATCAATCGAAGCCATGCGCAGTGAGCTTGAAGGAGTCGTGGAGGGTTACGAACGGGCCACCAATCAACTTCGCGAATACTCTAGAGATCCAAACGCCAGCGGATTTCAAGTCGACTCTTTTGATGGATATTGTCCTTGCTTGGGCTTGATTAGTCTCTGCTACCTCCTGCATCGCCGAGATTTGCTCCCCAGGGTTGCGGAGCTTCTTGACGGGCCGGACAAGAATAATGTCGGCATGGATTTCCTGATTGAGGACTTTCTCTCCTACGCTCCCATGGACCGCTATGAGAGTGACACGCTGCTCGTGACTGAGCCATTCGAATCCCTGGCCGATGCCATGGACAGCGCCGACAATAAGGATGCATTAAAGCATCTGCGGAAGTTTCTTAAACGCTGGTATAAGGATCTTGCCGGAGCGCCTTGGCACGACGCACACAAGCCGGACGCCCAAGGTCGAACCGGAGGCTACTATGGCTATTGGTCTTTTGAAGCTGGAGCGGCAGTCCTCTTGCTTGGCATCGACGACGATAGCAGCCTTCACACCTATCTTTACTACCCCAAGGATCTTGTCGATTGGGCAAAAGCCCATTCGGTTCTGGAAGCTAAACAGAATGCGGTAGCGGCAACGGGTCTGCGCTGCGAAGCCGGGCAACCCTGCCCAAAGGGCGGGTACTGGATGACGCCGGCCAAGTCGGGGTCTCGCCGATATTTTCCGCAGGGCCAGGAGATGCCCCCAGTCGCCTCCGACTATGGCACGACCATTTGGCAATGGGATCCGAATCAAGCAGATCCAACCCTCTGAAATCTGCAACTGACTATCTTTGCAAAGGGAAGCTGCGCGCTTGGCACGGGCAACGTGCAAGCCTGCGCGGCCCTGGGCGGCGACGGCGGCCTGGCCCGCTACCGGTTGACGGTGGGTTCCTGGTTCGACCACCTGCGCACGCGGGCGGACTGCTACGTCTACCAAGACAAGACCGCGCTGGAGATCATCGAAGACGTGCTGGCCGACCTACCCGCTTGCCCATTTCCGCATGGCGGTCAGCCAGCCGCTGCGCAAGCGCTCGATCTGCTGCCAGTACCGCGAGACGGATTTTGGCTTAGTCACGCGCCTGCTGGCCGAGGAAGGCCTGCCCTACCGCTTCGAGCACCGGCAAGGCGTGCCGGGCAATCCGGCCAGGATGACAGGCGCCAGTCCCCCGCCATTGCCGCCACGGCGGCCGACGCCGGCAGCGAAAGCCTGGGCGAATGGCCAACGCTGGAGTCCTTCGAAACACGCGGCACGTACCGCTTCCCCGACGCCGACGCCGCCCGCCGCGCCGCGCAGCTGCGCGCGCAAGCGCATGAAAGCCGCTACCTGCGCTACGAAGGCGAAGGCAGCGTCCGCGCCCTGGGCGCCGGCGAGCGCTTCACGCTGACCGGGCACTTCGACACCGCCGCGAACGAGTTCGTCACGCTGGCCGTGCGCCATGAAGCGGCCAACAACCTGGGGGCCGAGGTAGCGTTGCTGCTGGGCCTGTCCGACATCGAGGCCGGCAGCTACCGCAACCGCTTCGAAGCCGTGCGCGCCGATGCCCCGATCGTGCCGGTGTACTGCCCCAAGCCCACCGCTCCGGAAGGACAGCCTGCCGTCGTCATCGCCGAAGGCGGCGCCCCGCTGACCACCGAGCGCGATCACCGCGTGCGCGTGCGCCTGCCCTGGCTGCGCGCGCCGATGGCCGACCCCAGGGCCGACACCGCCGCCGACCCGGCCCAGGACGACCTGACCCAGGTCACCGCCTGGGTGCGCGTGGCCACTGCCGCAGCCGGCCCCAACTGGGGCGCGCAATCCAGGCCCATACCGATGCGCTGGCAGTGATGGCGGACAAGGCCGTGACGGTGACTTCATCGACCGACGGCATCGAGGTGCTGGCGCAGAAGAAAGTGGTGCTGCACGGCGGCTCGTCGCGGATCGTGCTGGATGGGAATGCGATTACGTTTGAGACACCGGGGTTGTTGTCGGTGAAGGGGGCTGGGCATCCGTTGGTGGGGGCTGGGGGGAATGCCGCGGCGTTGCCGGCGTTGCCAATTCCAGCAAGCCAGCCCAACTGGATCGAGATGAGCCTGCTGGGCTATGAAGGTCAGCCTATGCGCAACATCGAATACGAACTCACGTTTGCCGACGGCACCAAGCGTACGGGCAAGCTGAATGGCGTTGCCGAGCAGCGGGAAGAAGCCGTGCCATGGGGTCAAGCCACGCTCACGTACAAGAACAACCCGGCTGCAAAGGACGTGCCTCGGCCCTCTCTGGATGACCTGCTGGCTGCCACTGAACCGCTCATCCGTGAAGAGGAAGCACGGCTAAACCAGGACCAGACGAATACGACCGCATGAGCACCCAACAACAGACAGAAGAGGCATGGGGCCTTGTTCACGGCCAGGCCAAGCCTGAAGACAAAGGGGTCGGCCTTTGGCTATGGGAAGCGATTCAGGGCGACTTCAATGAAGACCGTTCCGCCGGTCAGATTGCGGCCGACATGGTCATCTCCCTGATTCCGATCGTCGATACGATCTGCGACATCCGCGACCTCTGTGCAAATATTCGTGCGTATCGGAAAGACCCCGGCAACAAGCTGATCCTCTTCTTCATCGCCCTGACCATTATCGGCTTCTTCCCCGAGGTCGGCTCGGTAATCAAGGGGGTCATCAAGATCGCCTTTGTTTACATCCGCAAGTACTTGCGTAGGCTAGAGGACCTGTTCGATGCGACCAAGCTTGCCCGTGCTACTGACCAGGCGCTCGACGCCGCCCTGCCCAAAATTACTGAGTTTCTCAGCAGTTCTCGGGTCGTGAAATGGGCGACGAAGGAGGGCGTGGCTGACATCTACCGCTTCTGCGCGCGGAAGATTGCTGAACTCGCAAATTTGGTCAACGGCGCCAAGTTGAGGACCCAATTCCTCACGGCCGCTGACAAAACCGAGAAGCTACTCGGCAGATTGAAGTATATCGTCCCTGGCCCCACGCGCGAGAAATTGAACGATTTTCTAGATTTCCTTGCGAAGAACAAGCAACAGATCGCAAACGAATTAGAGCGGTTCACGGCACCGATTCGCACGATCTTGAAAATTACAGCGAAGCGCTTGGACGACCACGCCTGGATTGCTTATACCCAGACGCATAATAAGGGCTGGATTGCACCAATTAGCTCTCAAGGCGCAGCTCAATTGATAAATAAAAATCCACCTAAATGGGTGCGAATTGCCGACGATCTCCCTCACCCCGCCCCCAGCAATGAGGAAGCCATAGCGGCTGAGTTAGCCCTGAAAGACGTGCTCGCAAAAAGAACTGCCGCTGGCAAATCAAATCCACCGGCGATCGATGCCAACCTAATAGCCACCTTCGAAAGAGACCAACTTAAAATTGATACCATTACGGGACCGAGGAAACTGTATCGTATCGTAGATCCCACAAATGCTGCCGGCGGTATTTTCTGGGTTGACGAGACGACCTTTCAAAGCCTTAGGAGTCGGGCGGATTGGCGCGAAAAGCTAGCCGTCAAGCCTGAATGGAATCAGAATGGCCAATATGTAGTCTACGAGGTACCCCCGGGGGAAGCATTCCAAGTTTGGCGCGGTCCCGCGGCCTCTCAACCCTTGGACGGGACGCCATATCACTTACCTGGTGGAGCGGATCAGATTGTTTTCTTTCCAACTCCCGACGACCTGCTACCCTCACGACCACGGATTGACCTTGAGTCTGGCGAGAATCTTTTGGATCGTAATGGTAAACCGGATACCCGGATCGTGTGGACAGACGTCACTGGCAGGAAAACTACAGCGGTCGCACGGGAGAAGGCCAACGATTCGCATGTAAAAGGTCCTTTTGAAACCGGCTGGGGATTTGCCGATTGGAATAAAAATCAGGCGAATGAAATCATCCTGGCATTACCGGACGACATTCAATGAGCGAAGCGAATTTGCGACCTTATACAACGACACGCGACCTAGACCAAGACGCGTGGTTCCTTTACCAATCGGCATCGCTGCCCTATTATCAACGGTGCGCGCATCTATGCGAGGACTTTGCGGAATTGTATAACAAATTCCTTACAGGCTATGGGCTCCATGGGCAGGCGCGACTGGACTACTGGGTGTCCCGCTACCTAACGCACGCTTACAATATTCGACGCGGCATCCAGTTTATCGAGAATGGCGGCGACTATATGCCGATGATCGGTTTCCTCAACGAGCCTACGACGGATTACCGAGGGCTGGTCGAGCAGCCCCTCGGCTGGATGAGTGATGCGCAGCGCAAGCAGTGGGATGACACTTTCCAAAGGCTGAGTTACGCCTGTGGTACCGGCAAGACAACGCTTGGCAACAATCGCACCAAAGGCAGACAGTGGTTGAATCGAGGCTCGATCAATGATCGAAAATATCTTGATCGAGATGATAGTCATCCCGGCGATCGAGCTGACTCCATTAAATACGCCGAGGATTTTGGAATTCTATCTCCGCCGTCAAAGTATCCGCAACATACGATTGACACCGCTTTCACGATTGCTCCCGGAGAACCTTGTCCACGTACCGGCGTTTGGGTACCAGCACAATGGCTCGGTGGCGAAAGTAATTTTAGCCTAGCGTTCTGCGTTCAAGGCCAACCGATGCAGCCCGCTTATCGGATAATTGGGCTCAAGGTATCAAATCCTTTTGCAGGATTTGACGACGAGATGGCCGCCGAATATGAAGCGATCGCAAAAGGTTCGCCTGTAACGCAGGCTGTTGATACGACTTGGACATTCGTGGAGAAGGCAGCCGACGCTCAACTGCAGCCGGAAAGCCATGAGCGACTGCGTGCCGATAGCAATCTCCCATGTCCCAAGACCGGCTACTGGATGACTCCGGCTAAGGCAGGCTCGAGGCGTTTTTTTCTGCAAGGCGGAATCATGCCCGTCGTTTCGTCGGACTTTGGCTCGACTATTTGGCAATGGGACGTGGACCAGTCCGATCCAAGGCTATAAATGCCCTTAAAGGACCTCACGTGCTCTCACGTTCATCCCATCTATGTAATAGCGTCGCCTCGAAAGTTATCATTACACCATGAGTGCAACGAATTACTCGAATGTTGTCTCTTCCAGTCCCAACCTCCCCCGCAACCTGGATCAGGATGCGTGGTTTCTTTATCAGACCACGTCTTTCCGCTTTTACGAGTTGTGTGCAACGCTATGCGAAGATTTTGCCACCCTGTACAACAGCTTCATCACCGGCCATGGACTCCATCGCCAAGCTCGGCTGGATTACTGGGTTTCGCGCTACCTACAGCATGCCGACAACATTCGCCGCGGAATTAAGTTCATTAAGGACGGAGGCGACTATATTCCTATGATTGGTTTTCTTAACTCGCCCACCACCGACTATCGCGGTCTCATTGAACAACCACTCGGTTGGATGACCGAAGAACAATCCAAACAGTGGAAAAAATCGCACGAACGGCTTAGCGCTGCTTGTGGAACCGGGCATGTCACGCTGAACAACCTCCGCTCGGGCGGTTTGGAATGGCTCAAGCGTGGTGCAGATGCGATCGAGTCACCCTTTGTTGACCGGGACGATAGCCATGTCGGCGACATGGCCCAGTCAATAGGGTTCCTGGAAAAATATGGCATACTCAATTCATTAGAGACCTATCCAAGGCACAGGATCAACGACGATTTTTCAGTATCCCCTGGACAGATATGTCCCCGCACCGGCGTTTGGGTGCCATCACAATGGATTGCAGGCGCCAGTGATTTTAGCTTGGCCTTCTGTGTTGAAGGTCTATCAATGCAGCCTGCCTACAAAATTATTAGGCTCGATATGTGGCCTCTCGATGAAAAGGCGGGAAGCGCGCTTGAGCCAAATTTGGAACTCGAAGGTGAGCCGGTAACGAAAGCCATGAATACCACCTGGCATTTTGTGGAAAACGGTCCGATCGACCGAAGCCCTTAAGGAATATCGCCTAAGTTGCGAAGACAGGCAATTTTGCCCCAAGAGCGGCTGCTGGATAACACCGACTAAGGTTCTCTCCCGGCGATATTTCAAGCAAGGCGACACCATGCCCGTAGTGGCCTCACTATGGCACTACCATCTGTCAATGGGACATTGACCTGTCGGATCCGAGGCTCTGAAACACGTCTAATCGATTCAGGACGACAAGGTCACGCCTAGTCATTGAAGACCTCGTTGCCTACGCCAAACGCTTGCGTGATGCGAACCTTGTCACCAGCAGCTTGGACGCGCCAATTGACGAAACCGAATGAGCGTCAGCGAGAATGGATAGCACCATGAAGCGCCTACTAACCCCGATCCTCTCCGCAGTCATCGGAGCCATAGTTGGCGCAACCGTGGTACACCAGCTCGCGCACGAAGAAACTCCGAAGGTGCACAAGCTTCAGTATCCATTGATGCTTACTGGCGGAAATGCCGATAGCCCTGCCGCAATCCTTCCCCGAGGGACCTCTCTATATTTCGATCGCGCCTTCCCGGAAGGCTTTGTCCGATACAAGGTCTACATCAATGTGGAGGGCACAAAGCTCCAGCCTCGGGACGCAACGGAAGAATTCTGGCTAGACCCGCTGACTGCAACGCCCTTCGATAAGGACAGCCTGCATGCGCTGCTCAAGCGCTTTCCACTGGGGAAGGATGATTTTTCAGCTGTGCTCGGCTCAGGCCAATTGACCAAGGAAGAGATACGCGACCTACTCCGCGCGTACAGCGAATAGTCCGCCTGCAACTATCGCGCGCAACTATTCCTGGAGCATTTCACCGACCCTTCTCCCGCTCCATCTTTTCAATCACCCCCACCCTCTGCCCACAATCCCCCTCCACCGCCTTGCACAGCGTCTTGTCATCCACCCCCAGCTTGCGCTGCAAGACCCGAAACTCCCGCAAATAGACCCGCGCCGCCGCCTGCGCCCCCGGCAGCGACAAACGCGCCGAACTATTGGCCCCGACCCACGCATAGTAGTAATGCCCGAGCAACCGCGCCGCCGTATGCTTCCGGCCGCGCGGAATCTCGTGGGCGATGGCGTCGATGCAGGAGCGGTATTCGTCGGCGTCGTCATGCATGTATTCCTGGCAGGCCGCCATGGCATGCCGGCTTGCCTGTGCCACGGCTGGCGGCAGTTCGGTGGTGGCGGCTTGGGTAATGCCCGTGCACACGGCCAGTGCGCAGGCGATCAGGTTGGGATGCATGGCATTCGATGCATAGCGTTGATTGCACCTCAGGTTAGCGCCATGGCATGACATCCCCGCGTCATGAAGCAGTCACGATGGGCCCATAGAGTGGCTGCCTGCAGCCGCTTCCCAAAGGATTGGCCACATGACACGCAAACGGTATGTCGTCGCGAGCCTGGGTGCGCTCGCTCTTGCAGGCATCGTTGCTGCCTGCGGTTCCGGGAATGACGAGGGCGGTTCGGCGCCGTCGAGCCCTGCTCCGGTGGCGGATGCTCCGGTATCGGTCAAGATCATCGGTCTTAATGATTTCCACGGCAACCTGGAAGCGCCGGGCGGCAGCGTGGTGGTGCAGGATGCCGCCAACCCGGCTGGTACCCGGGTATCGGCGGGCGGTGCCGCGTACCTGGCGGCGCTGATCCAGACCCTGAAGGCGAAGAATCCGAATAACGTGGTGGTGGCTGCCGGCGACATGGTCGGCGCTTCGCCGCTGGTTTCCGGGGCGTTCCATGAGGAGCCGGCCATCGATGTGCTGGGCCAGATGGGCCTGGAAATTTCATCGGTGGGCAATCATGAGTTCGACAAGGGCCGCGATGAGCTGCTGCGGCTGCAGAACGGGGGCTGCTTTCCGCGGTCGGCCGACGGACGGCGCGGCATCGTCGGCGTGGACACGTGCATGACCAACGGCGCCTACGCCGGGGCGAAGTTCAAGTACCTGGCCGCCAACGTCATTGACCAGGCAACCGGCAAGCCGCTGTTGCCGGCGTACCAGATCAAGACCTTCGACTGGGCCAAGGTCGCCTTTATCGGCATGACGCTGAAGGACACGCCGTCGGTGGTCACGCCCGCGGGCACGGCGGGCCTGAGGTTCGAGTCCGAGGCAGACACGGTCAACAAGCTGATTCCGGAACTGCGCCAGCAGAACGTCAATGCGATCGTGGTGTTGCTGCATGAAGGCGGATCGACCACGGCGGGCACGGTGAACGACAAGAGCTGCCCGGGACTGAACGGCGCCATCGTGTCGATCGTCGACAAGCTCGATCCCGCCGTGGATATCGTGGTCAGCGGCCACACCCACCAGGAATATGTCTGCACCCGGCCGGACGGCAAGCTGCTGACGCAGACGGGCTTCTACGGCCGGCTGGCTTCGGAAATCGACATCACCATCGATCCGGCCACGCGCCGGGTCTCGTCCAAGCTGGCGAACAACCGCGTGGCGGTCAACGATCTGGTGATCAAGGACAGCCAGGGCAAGCCGATCCCGCTGCCTGCCGGCTATACGGCGCTGCCGAAGGACAGCGCGGTCGACGCGATGGTCAGCCGTTACGTGGAACTGACCGCGCCGATCAAGAATGCGGTGGTGGGCGCCATCACCGCGAGCATCGATCGCACCCAGACTGCGGCGGGTGAGTCGGCACTGGGCGACCTGGTGGCGGACGCCTACCTGGCCGGCACGTCGGATGCATCATTCGGGCCGGCGGTGATCGCCTTCACCAATCCCGGCGGGCTGCGCCAGAACCTGACGTACGACGCCGCCACCAATGGCCAGACCACGTTCGGGCAGCTCTACGCCGTGATGCCCTTCGGCAACAGCATGGTGACGATGGACCTGACCGGCGCGCAAATCCTGCGGCTGCTGGAACAGCAATGGGAGGCGCCTCAACCTGCGGGCGGTCGCGTGCTGCAGGTTTCCAGCGGCTTTAGCTATACCTGGGACGCGAGCAAGCCGGCAGGCGCCGCCGCGGGACAGGGCAATCGCGTCGACCCGGCGTCGCTGCGGCTCAACGGCGTCGTCATCGACCCCGCCAAGACCTACCGCGTCACGGTGAACAACTTCATGGCGTCCGGCGGCGACAATTTCACGGTGCTGACGCAAGGCACGAACCAGCAAGCCGGGCCGGTCGATATCGATGTCTTCGAAAGCTATTTCAGGGCGAAATCCCCGGTCGGTCCGGGCGCACCGAACCGGATCACGCGCCTGAACTGAAGTAGCGAGCGGCGGCCCGCGCCGCTACGGACGCGGCGCGTCAGCGGCCAGCCGCATCCAGCTGGCCACGGCACCGGCGCCAGCGAACGCCGCGCCCAACGCCAGCGCCAGACCCGGCCCGTGGTCGCCGCCGATGCCGAAGCACAATGCCACCAGCGCCGCCCCCGTGGCCTGCCCCAGCAGCCGGGCCGTGGCCACCACGCCGCTGGCGCCGCCGCTGCGCTCGCGCGGGGCGCTGGTCATCAAGGCCTTGAGATTGGGCGACTGGAAGAAGCCGAACCCGGCGCCGCACAGGCACATGCGGATGCCGATATCGAACGCGCTGGGGTTGGCCGGCAGCAGCGCCAGCGACAGCATGCCGGCACTGAGCACGGCCAGGCCCACGCCGCCGAGCACGGCGGGCGGATAGCGGTCGGACAGGCGCCCGGCCAGCGGTCCGATCAGCGCCACCACGACGGACCATGGCGTCAGCAGGAAGCCGGTTTCCACCTGCCCTCGCCCCAGCACGTGCTGGAAATAGAACGGCAGCGACACAAAGGCCAGCCCCTGCGCCGCGAACGAACACACCGCGGTCAGCGTCGACAGCGCGAACATCGGCCGCCGGAACAGGTCCACCGGCAGCATCGGCGCCGGATGGCCGCGCTCGCGCCTCAGCAGCAGCCCGAACGCCACCACGAAGACGCCGGCCGCGGCCAGCGACAAGTGCAGCGGCGCGCGCTGGGTGCCCTCGCCCAGCGCCAGGATCAGCGCGGCAAAGGCAATCACGGTGAGCCCCGCTGCCACGCGATCGAAGCCGTGCGTGCTGCGTGCCGTCTGCGGCAGCGAGCCGCGCCCGATCGCCAGCGCCAGCAGGCCGATCGGCAGGTTGACGGCAAACAGCCACGGCCACGTGCCGAACGACAGGATCACCGACGCCACCGTCGGCCCCACCGCGAACGAAACCCCGACCACCAGCGCATTCAGCCCCAGCCCGCGGCCAAGCCGGTGGGTCGGAAAGATCGCGCTGATCAGCGCCGTGTTGACGCTCATGACGGCCGCCGCGCCGATGCCCTGCAGCACCCGCGCCGCGGCCAGCGTCGGCAGCGACCACGCCAGCGCGCACACCACCGACGCGGCCGTGAACAGCAGCACGCCGCCCAGGTAGATGCGCCGGTGGCCAACCACGCCGCCCAGCGCCGCGAACGGCAGCAGCGTCGCCACCATCGCCAGCTGGTAGGCGTTGATCACCCACACCGAGGCTGCCGGGGTGGCGCGCAGGTCCGCCGCAATCGATGGCAACGCCGTATTGGCGATGGCGGTATCGAGCGTGGCCAGGGCGACGGCGATCAGGATGGCGGCCATGCCGCGCCGCTCGCGCGAGGTCATGGCGTCGGCCGCAGAGGCGGTCTGAATGGGGGCTGTGTTGGACACTTTCTTTACCGGTTGCCGCCGGGGCCGGGGTTCGCAGTGCGGGGGCGCACTGCAGCCGGGGCGATCATCAGGCAAGACGATACGGGAAAACCCTTCACCTTGCTGAAGAGGCATTCCTATGTATGCACATTTACGCTTCGGCAAGACCGATTAAATGATGCTCAACATCTATTGAATAAATGATGCACATCATCTAAGCTTCGTGAAAGCCCAACCCCAGCGAGGTCTACAGATGGCACGCGCATCACGCGAGCAAACCGACAAGAATCGCGAGGCGATCGAACAAGCGTCGTCGCGGCTGTTCCGCGAGCGCGGCCTCAACGGGGTCAGCGTGGCGGAACTGATGGCCGGCGCCGGCCTGACCCATGGCGGCTTCTACGGCCATTTTGCGTCGAAGGACGCGCTCGCGGCGCAGGCCTGCAAGCGCGCGTTCGAGGAATCGACCGCACGCTGGGAGCGCCGCCTTGCACGTGCCGACGGCGACCGCAAGGCCATGCTCGCCAACCTGGTCGAGCCCTACCTGACCGCCGCGCATTGCGCCAACCCAGGCGTCGGCTGCGCGGCCGCCGCGCTGGCCGTCGATGTCGCCCGCGAGCCCGCCGGCAAACCGGTGCGCCAGGCCTATGCCGAAGGGCTGCGAATCATGATCGATGACATGGCCCAGACCGTGGCGTCGGACGATCCGCAGGTACGCCACGACCAGGCGCTGGTGCGAATGGCGTTGCTGGTCGGCGCCCTCACGCTCGCGCGCGCCACCGAAGGCGATCCGCTCTCCGACGAGATGCTGAACGCGGCGCGGGCTCACCTGCTGGACAGCACCGCCTAGTACCCAAGCTTTTTTCCTGAAGACTGACCGACAACCCGCGGCCGAACGCAGCGGGATGCCCTTCCTTTGCCCTTTCCGACCCGCACCGAAACCGAGACCACGAGAGCCCCATGTTCGCCCAAGCCCTTTCCCGCCGGCTCGACCGGCGCGGCATCCACTACGCGTGGCTGATCGCCGCCCTGACCTTCCTGGTCATGCTCACCACTTCGGCCGCGCTTGGCCTGCCCGGGGCCTTCCTGCAGCCGATGAGCCGCGAGATGGGCTGGAACACCGACCAGATCTCGTCGATCCTGGCGTTCCGCTTTGCGCTGTTCGGGCTGATGGCGCCGTTCTCGGCGCTGCTGATGGATCGCTTCGGCGTGCGCAACGTGGTCTGCGCAGCGCTGGCGCTGATTGCCGGCGGCATGGCGCTGGCCACTGTGTCGACCGAGCTGTGGCAGCTCTTTGTGGCATGGGGTCTGATGCTGGGCGTCGGCTCGGGGCTGACGGCGCTGGTGCTGGCGGCCATCGTTGCCAATCGCTGGTTCAGCGCACGGCGCGGCCTGGTGATGGGCATCCTGACGGCCAGCGCCGCCACCGGGCAACTGGCATTCCTGCCGGTGGCGGCCTGGCTGATCGAGCATATGGGCTGGCGCGTAGCCGTGCTGCCGGTGCTGGTTGCGTGCGCGGCGCTGGCGCTGCTGGTTTTCGGGCTGATGCGCAGCCGGCCCGCCGATGTGGGACTGGCGGCGTTCGGCGAAGCGCCGGCCAGCGCGGCCGTACCGCCCGCACCCCAGCCTGCTACGCCGTTCACGCTGAGAGGCCCGTTCCGCGTGCTGCGCGAAGCGTCGCGTACCCAGGCGTTCTGGGTGCTGGCGGGCACCTTCTTCATCTGCGGCCTGAGCACCAACGGCCTGATCCAGACGCATTTCATCGCACTGTGCGGCGACTTCGGCATGGGCCCGGTGCCGGCGGCGTCCGCGCTGGCCATGATGGGCGCGTTCGATTTCGTCGGCACCATCCTGTCGGGCTGGCTCTCGGACCGCTACGACAGCCGCAAGCTGCTGTTCTGGTACTACGCGCTGCGCGGCCTGTCGCTGTTCTGGCTGCCGCACTCCACCTTCACGCTGTACGGGCTGTCGATCTTTGCGATGTTCTACGGCCTCGACTGGATCGCCACCGTGCCGCCGACGGTCAAATTGGCGGCAACCGCGTTCGGGCGCGAGCGCGCGCCGATGGTGTTCGGCTGGATCTTCGCAGCGCACCAGATCGGCGCGGCGGTGGCGGCGTTCGGCGCAGGCCTGAGCCGTACGCTGCTGCTGACCTATACGCCGGCGCTCTACGCGGCGGGAGCGGCCTGCCTGGTGGCGGCGCTGATGGCGTTGATGGTCAGCCGCCAGCGCGCGGGGGTGGTCACAGAGGCGGCGCGCGCCTAAGCCAGGCGTGAGGCGTTGTTCGCGTCAGCGCTGGCGGAGAGAACGAGAAAGAGAACTCGCCGGCGTCATGCGCGCCGGCCACTCAGAACTTCGGAATACGCAGCGTCTTGCTCACCATCAGCGTACCCGACAGCGCGAACAGCAGCACCAGCGGATGCAGCACGGCGGGGCCGAGCGCCCATGCGCCGCCAGGCAGTTCGGCACCGAGCTGGCCCTGCGAGGCGCACCACGCCAGCACGGCGGTCAGCAGCACGCTGGTGGGGATGGGCGTGCCTTCGAAGTACGCCACCTTGCCGCTGTCGCTGCCGGCTGCCAGCGATTCGGCGGTGACGTTGAAGCGCGCCAGCCGGCTGACGCCGCAGCAGACAAAGTAGATCAGCACCGCCAGGTCCCAGCCGCCGCGCATGCCGGCGGCAAAGGCCAGCGTGGCGGGGCCGACGCCGAACGAGATCACGTCGGCCAGCGAGTCCAGCTCGCGCCCCAGCGCGGAATGCGCATGGCGCCAGCGCGCGATGCGGCCGTCCAGCACGTCGAAGATAAAGGCCAGCGGTGCCAGCGCCGCGGCCGTATAGAAATGCGCCAACTGCTGGTCCGCGACGAAAAACATCGCGAAGAACACCGACCCCATGCCGCAGGCCGCGTTGCCGAGCGTAAACACATCGGCCAGCTGCAGTTCGCGCAGCATCGAGAAATGGCGGGGGCGTTCGGGCCGGGTGTTCATGGCGCGGCTTACAGGACCTTGGACACGTGGTGCACGTTGGGCGGCGCGGCGAAGGTTTCCGCTACCAGCCCGCGCCATTGCTGGAATTCGGGCGATTCGCGGAACAGCACCATGTGGTCGTCGACGGTTTCCCAGTCCACCACCAGGGTGTACTGTTCCGGCTGCTCGATCGAGCGGAACAGCTGCACCCCGTGGCAGCCGTGCGAGCGCAGGAACAGCGGCGTGGCCTGGCTTACGCCTTGCTCGAACTGCTTGTCCATGCCGGGCTTGATGGTGATTTGCGCGATTTCCTTGATCATGTCGTCGTGGCGATGAGGTGGATGCCGGCGCCGGTCGGGTACCGGCGGGTCTCTACTACCTTAGCACGATCGCGGCGTCACATGCCCGCGGCAAGCATTCCGTTACAAGCGGGGGTTAGCATCGTCCACCTTGCCAACACCTGCCGAAACCGTCATGCGTCTGCCTCCGCCTGAATGCAGCATTGCGCTGTCCGCCCTGTCCCTGGCTTGCCTGATGGGATGTTCGTCCGGCGCCGATGCTGCAATGCAGCCATGCGGCAGCCCCGCGACCGCGCTTGCCGAGATCCGCAGCCCCGGCCAGGTCTCGCCGCTTGCCGGCCGCACGGTCGAAGTCCAGGCCATCGTCACGGCGGACTTCAGCGGCGACGGCGGCCTGCGCGGCTTCTTCCTGCAGACCGCGGATGCGCAGCGCCTGCATCGACCCGGTCTTTCGGAAGGGCTCTTTGTCTACGCGCCGCGCGCCCGGGCCGATGTCGGCGACATGGTGCGCGTGTCCGGAAAGATCGAAGAAAAATTCGGACAAACGCAACTGGCGCTGTCGGGCTCGCCCGCCGTATGCGCGCGCGGGCTGTCCGTCACGCCGCAAACGCTGACGCTGCCGCTTGCCGGCGAATCCGACCTGGCCGCCATGGAGGGCATGCTGGTACGGTTGCCACAGACGCTGACCGTCAGCGATGCCCACGAACTGGGCCGTTATGGCACCTTGGTGCTGAGCCACGGGCGCCCCATCGCGCCCACGCAACAGGCACTGCCGGGGCCGGCTGCGCGGCAAGCCGCCGCCGCCAACGCACGCAACCGCTTGTTGCTCGACGATGGCTCGACACGCCAGTTTCCTGCCGTGGTGCCCTACCCGCCCCCGCGACTCTCGCCAGCGCATCCGGTACGCGCCGGCGATACCGTCACCGGCGTGCAGGGGGTGCTGGAGCGACGGCACGGACAATGGCGGCTGCAGCCGGTACGCGGTGCCGGCGCACCGGCCTACCAGCACGCCAACCCGCGCCCCGCGGCACCGCCGCGGCATCCGGCCACCGCGCTGCGCGTGGCGGCCTTTAATCTGCAGAACTACTTCAATGGCGATGGCCACGGCGGGGGCCTGGATGCGCCCGACAACCGCGGCGCGCCGGACACTGCAGCGCTGGCACGGCAACAGGCCAAGCTGGTGGCCGCGCTACGCGGCCTGGACGCCGACGTGATCGGCCTGATGGAAGTCCAGAACAATGGCTATGGCCCGACCGGCGCGATCCGCCAGCTCGCCACGCTGCTGGGGCCGGACTGGCGCGTGGCCGACCCAGGCACGCCCGCGCTCGGCACCGATGCCATCGCGGTCGGGCTGCTGTACAACGCCCGCACCGCGCTGCCCGCCGGCCGGGTGGCGACCACATGGCTGGGCGAGCGCAGCCGCCAGCCGCTGGCAGCCACGTTCCGCGCGGCGGCAGGTGGCGCGCCGGTGACGGTGGTGGTCAACCATTTCAAATCCAAGAACTGCGTCGAGGCCGCCGGCGCGCAAGCCGACCAGCGCGACGGCCAGGGCTGCTGGAATCCCGCGCGCGTGCAGGCCGCCGACACCCTTGCGCGCTGGCTGGGCACCGCGCCGACCGGCATCGCCGAAGCCGGCGTGCTGGTGATCGGCGACCTGAACAGCTACGCGATGGAAGACCCGATACGCCTGCTGGCACGACGCGGCTACGCCGACCTGGTCGCGCGCTTTGCCGGCCCGCACACCTACAGCTACGTCTACGCGGCGCAGGCCGGCTATCTGGACCATGTGCTTGCCGACGCCTCGGCCGCGGCGCAGGTGGTGGCCGTACATGCGTGGCATATCAATGCCGATGAGCCTGCGGCCTTCTCCTATGCCTCGGCCCCGGGCTCAGGCGCCGCGCCGGCCTTCTATGCGCATGACCCGTACCGGTCTTCCGATCACGATCCCCTGGTGGTCGATTTCGCCAACAGCCCGCGCGCCAGGTAGAGCACCACCAGCAGGTTGGCCGCGGCCAGCGCGCCATGCAGCCAGCTGGGATGGACCAGGGCTTCGTACAGTTCCAGCGGGATGTAGATGCCGCCCGACCACACGCCGAGCCAGTTGCCCCAGGCCAGCCCGCGCCACAGCCCATAAGCTTCGGCAAAGCGCAGCAGCGCGTAGGCCGCGGCGGATGCACCGATAGCCCACAGGCGCGCGTTGTCGGGATGCTCGAGCAAGGACAGGAAGATGGTGGGATAGCGGCTGGCCGGATTGACGTGCCAGCGCTGGATGATGGCCTCGGCCAGCGCCTGGGCATCGCGATGCAGCAGTGCGGCCAGGCCGAGCCCGGCCACGATCACCAGCAGCCCCTTGGCCGCTTCGAACAACGCAATGCTCCTGAGGCCCAGTGCGCCCTGCTTTGCCATGCGGTATCTCCGGTCGATGCAAGTCCTGCAAAGCCGGTATTGTGCAATATCGGGAGCGGGATCGTGACCGGGTCGCGCGCTATGGCGCAGGCTGGGCCTCCAGCAGCGACTTGAGCCGGCGCACGGCTTCGGTGGACTCGGCCTGGAGCTGGTCGCGCAGCGTCAGCCAGTTGATCAGTGCGAACAGCAGCGTCGGCGAGCGGTAGCGGAACTCCCGCTCGAAGCGGGTGCGCTCGGCCGATGGCGTCAGCGACGGCGACATCGCCGGCGTCAGCCGGTAGGTAATGGTGCCGACGCGGTGGCCCGCGGCCACGCCCTCGATCGACCACGTGCGTGGCGGCTGGCTTTCGATCACGGTCCAGACCACCACGCCGCCGCGCCGGGCCAGCATGAAGGTCTCGGCCACACGCTCGCCGCGCTCGAGCGGATGGTCGGTCGCGCCCGCCACCGCCAGCGACGCCGGATGCCAGGCGGGCCAATGGCGCGGCGTTGCAACAAAATCGAAGACCTGCGCCGGCGGGCGCGAGATCACCACCTCGTCATGGATCGCGGTGCGGTCCAGCCCCGGCAGCGGCGCCACCAGCGCGCCCACGGTGAGCGCGGCGAAGACGAACCCCCAGAGCAGTTTCCTGTGTCGGACAAGCATGGCGGCGGGACCGGACGCAACCGGACGCAACCGGGAAGCACCCGTGCATCCCATGCGCATGGCGCGATGCTTACAGTGTAGTGACTGCCCGGCATCGCGCCAGTCCCGTGCGTGGCTTAGCGCGCCACCGGGGTGGCAGCGCCGTCGGCCGCAGGCGCCGGCGCCGTGGCCACCGTTGCCGGCAGCGGGCCCCAGCCCCCGCCCAGACGGCGCACCAGCGATACCGTGGCGGCCGCGCGCAGGCCGGCAACCTGGTTGGCCTCGCGCTGCGACTGCAGCACGGTACGGTCGGCATCGATCACCGTCAGGTAGTCGACCGCGCCCGCGTCATAGCGGCTGCGCGAAATCCGCGCCGCACGCTTCGCGCCGCCGAGTGCGCTGTCCAGCGCGCCGGCCTGCTGGCTGAGCCAGCGCACGTCCGCGAGGCTGTCTTCCACCTCGCGGAAGGCCACCAGCACGGTCTGGCGATAGCTTGCTACCGTTTCCTCGTGCGCGGCGCGGGCACCGGCCAGGTTGGCGCTGTTGCGGCCCCCGTCGAACACGGTCTGCGCGATGCTCGATCCGATCAGCGGCCCCAGCATCCAGGTGCGCGAGGACCACTTGAACAGGTTGGACAGGTCGGCCGATTCAAAGCCGAACAACCCGGTCAGCGTGATGCGCGGGAAAAACGCCGCCTTGGCCACGCCGATGCGCGCGTTGGCCGCCGCCATCTGGCGCTCGGCCGCGGCGATGTCCGGGCGACGCTCCAGCAGTTCGGACGGCAGCCCGGCGGGGATCGCCACCGGCGCGGCATCGAACGGCCTGGACGGCAGCGCGAACGCCGCCGGCGGCACCCCGGTCAGCACCGCCAGGGCATGCTCCTGGTTGGCACGGCGGCGTTCGATGCCGGCCAGGTCGGCGCGCGCGGTGCCGAGTTCGGCTTCGGCACGTGCCGGATCGAGGTCGGTGGTTTCCCCGGCGTCATAGCGCTTCTTCAGCAGCGACAGCGCGTCCTCGCGCAGCCTGATGGTGGCTTTGAGCAGCTCGCGCTCGCTGTCCAGCGTGCGCAGCGCGAAATACGCCTGCGCCACGTCGGCCTGCAGCGCCAGCTGCACCGAGCGGTACAGGTCTTCGGCGGCCTCGCCTTCGGCGCGGGCGGCATTGACGCTGGACGCGACGCGGCCGAACAGGTCCAGCTCATAGCTGGCGAAGGCGCGCGCCTTCAGCACCGTCTGCGGCGGCACGCGGGTGCCGTCGGGCAAGCCTTGCGACGCCGCCGACGGCTGCGAGCGGGTCGGGTCCAGCCCCACGCTCAGCTGCGGATAGAGGTCCGCCTCGGTCGCGCCGGTAAAGGCGCGCGCCTGCTTCAGGCGGGCCGCGGCGATGGCGAGATCCTGGTTGGATTCGCCCGCAGCGGCGATCAGGCGGTCCAGTTCGGCGTCGCCGAAGATCTTCCACCATTCGCCGCGATGCTGGCCCTCGGCCGGCGTCGCGGTCTTCCATTGCGCGCCTTCGGCCTGGGCCGCCTCGGCTTCCTTGAAGGCCGGCACGGTGGCCGTCTCCGGCACCTTGTAGGTCGGCGCGAGCGAGCAGCCGGCCAGGATCAGCGCGGCGGCCAGCGTCGCCAGTTTCGGCAACCAGTAGTTTGTTGTCGACATTGCAGGGGCATTCATGTTGATCACCATTATTCAGCCGATGCGGTCAGGCGGGCGGAGCCCTGCTCCTGCGTCGCCGCGCGGCGCTGGCCACGCGTGGCCAGCAGCCGCAGCGCCACGTAGAACACCGGCGTCAGGAACAGCCCGAAGAAGGTCACGCCAAGCATGCCGGCGAACACCGCCACGCCCATCGCATGGCGCATCTCGGCGCCGGCGCCGGTGGAGATCACCAGCGGCACCACGCCCATGATGAACGCGAACGACGTCATCAGGATCGGGCGCAGGCGCAGGCGGCTGGCCTCGATCGCGGCCTGCACCACGGTGCGGCCGTGATGCTCCAGCTCGCGCGCAAACTCGACGATCAGGATCGCGTTCTTCGCTGACAAGCCCACCAGCACGATAAAGCCGATCTGCGTGAAGATGTTGTTGTCGCCCTGCGTCAGCCACACCCCGGTCATTGCCGCCAGCAGGCTCATCGGCACGATCAGGATCACCGCCAGCGGCAGCGTCAGGCTCTCGTACTGGGCAGCCAGCACCAGGAACACCAGCAGCACGCACAGCGGGAAGATCCAGATCCCGGCATTGCCGGCCAGGATGTCCTGGTAGGTCAGCTCGGTCCATTCGAACTTGATGCCCTTGGGCAGCGTTTCCGCGGCGATGCGCTCGGCGGCGGCCTGCGCCTGGCCCGACGAGAAGCCGGGCGCGGGCCCGCCGTTCATGTCGGCGGCGGTAAAGCCGTTGTAGCGCACCACGCTGTCCGGACCGAAGCCCTGCTTCACCTGCACCAGCGACGACAGCGGCACCATGTCGCCGGCGGCGTTGCGCGTCTTCAGCTGCAGGATGTCCTCGGCATGGGCGCGGAACGGCGCATCGGCCTGCACCTTGACCTGGTAGGTCCGGCCGAACTTGTTGAAGTCATTGACATAGGCCGAACCCAGGTAAGTCTGCAGCGTGTCGAACACGTCCGTCACCGGCACGCCCAGCTGCTTGGCCTTGACGCGGTCCAGCCTGACGTCGAGCTGCGGCACGTTGACCTGGTAGTTGCTGAAGATGCCGGTCAGCTCGGGCGTGGCGCGCGCCTTGTTGGCGAACGCATTGGTGGCCTCGAACAGCGCGTCATAGCCCAGCGCGGCACGGTCCTCGATCATCAGCTTGAAGCCGCCGATGGTGCCCAGGCCCTGCACGGGCGGCGGCGGGAACACCGCGATGAAGGCATCCTGGATCGCCGCGTACTTCTGGTTCAGCTCGGCCGCGATGGCCGCGCCGCCCAGCTCGGCGCTCTTGCGGTCCTCGAACGGCTTGAGCGTGGCGAACACGATGCCGGCGCTCGGGCTGTTGGTGAAGCCGTTGATCGACAGGCCCGGGAAGGCCACCGCCGATTCGACGCCCGGATGCTTGAGCGCGATGTCGCTCATCTTGCGGATCACGTCTTCGGTGCGGTCCAGCGTGGCGCCGTCAGGCAGCTTGGCAAAGCCCACCAGGTACTGCTTGTCCTGCGCCGGCACGAAGCCCTTGGGCACCAGCTGGAACACGCCCCAGGTCAGCGCCAGCATCACCGCATAGACGCCAAACACCGAACCCTTGCGGCGGATCACGCCCTTCACGCCGCGGCCATAGCTCTCGGCGCTGCGGCCGAAGAACTTGTTGAAGCGCTTGAAGAAGCCGCCGAAGACGCGGTCCATCCAGCGCGACAGCCAGTCCTTGGGCGCGTCATGGCTCTTGAGCAGCAGCGCCGACAGCGCCGGCGACAGCGTCAGCGAGTTGAACGCCGAGATGATGGTCGAGATCGAGATGGTCAGCGCGAACTGCTTGTAGAACTGCCCGGTCAGGCCGGTCATGAAGGCCAGCGGCACGAACACGGCGATCAGCGTCAGCGCGATGGCGATGATGGGGCCGCTGACCTCGCGCATGGCCTTGTAGGTGGCCTCCTTCGGCGTCAGCCCTTCCTCGATATTGCGCTCGACGTTCTCCACCACCACGATCGCGTCATCGACCACGATGCCGATCGCCAGCACCAGCCCGAACAGCGACAGCGCATTGATCGAGAAGCCGAACAGATGCATCAGGCCGAAGGTACCGACGATCGACACCGGCACCGCCAGCAGCGGGATGATCGACGCGCGCCAGGTCTGCAGGAACAGGATCACCACCAGCACCACCAGCGCAATCGCCTCGAACAGCGTGTGCGTGACCGCCTCGATCGAGTGGCGCACGAACTGCGTCGGGTCATAGACGATGCTGTAGTCGATGCCGTCGGGGAAGTTCTGCTTCAGCTCTTCCATGGTCTTGCGCACGTCATCCGAGATCTGGATGGCGTTGGAGCCTGGTGCCTGGAAGATGGGAATCGCCACCGCCGGCTTGTTGTCGAGCAGCGAGCGCAACGCGTATTCCGACGCGCCCAGCTCGATGCGGGCGACGTCCTTCAGGTAGGTCACGGCGCCGTCGGCGGAGGTGCGCACGACGATATCGCCGAACTCTTCCACCGTGCTCAGGCGGCCCTGCGCATTGACCGACAGCTGCAGGTCGGCGCCCGGCAGCGACGGCGACTGGCCGATCACGCCGGCCGCCACCTGCACGTTCTGCTCGCGGATGGCCTTGATCACGTCGCCGGTGGCCAGCTGGCGCTCGGCCATCTTTTCCGGGTTGAGCCACACGCGCATGGCGTAGTCGCCCGAGCCGAACAGCTGCACCTGGCCCACGCCCTGCAGGCGCGCCAGCCGGTCCTTGACGTTGATCACCGCGTAGTTGCGCAGGTAGGTCATGTCATAGCGGTCGTTGGGCGAGACCAGGTGGACCACCATGGTCAGGTCCGGCGAACTCTTGACCGTGGTGATGCCAAGCCGCCGCACGTCTTCCGGCAGCCGCGGCTCGGCCTGCGAGACGCGGTTCTGCACCAGCTGCTGTGCCTTGTCCGGGTCGGTGCCCAGCTTGAAGGTCACGGTCAGCGTGAGCAGGCCGTCGCTGTTGGACTGCGACGACATGTACAGCATGTCCTCGACGCCGTTGATCTGCTCTTCCAGCGGCGACGCCACGGTTTCGGCGATCACCTTGGGGTTGGCGCCCGGATACTGCGCGCGCACCACCACCGACGGCGGCACCACTTCCGGGTACTCCGAGATCGGCAGCTTGAACATCGAGATGGCGCCGATCAGGAAGATCAGCACCGACAGCACCCCCGCGAAGATGGGGCGGTCGATAAAGAATTTTGAGAGATTCATGTTGGTCTCTGCTAAAAGCGCTCCCCTGGCGGCCCGCTCGTGGCGGGCACCATCAATAGCCTGGGGAACGATGCAAAACTAGGGGCGCTGGGTGTGCGGGCTCAACTCACCGGCTTCGCGTCCGCGTCGCCCTTCTCGCTCGCGGCCTGCTTGCGGTCAGGCGCTGCCGGGCGCGGTTCCAGTTCGCTGCGGTAGGCCATGGCCACCGTCTTGGGCTGCACCGTGTCGCCCGGGCGCACGCGCTGCAGGCCATTGACGACGATGTTCTCGCCCGGATTGAGCCCCTTGCGGATCACGCGCAGGCCTTCATAGTTGGGCCCGAGCTCGACTTCGCGGTAGACCAGCTTGTTGGCCTTGTCGACCACCAGCACGAACTTCTTGCCCTGGTCGGTGCCGACCGCACGGTCGTTGACCAGCACCGCCGCATGCGGCGCGCCGCCGCCCATCTTGACCTTGGCGTACAGGCCCGGCAGCAGGCGGCCGTCGTCGTTGCCGAACACCGCGCGCACGCGGATGGTGCCGCTGCGCGTATCGAGCCGGTTGTCGACCGACTGGATCTTGCCTTGATGCGGATGGCCGTCTTCGTTTGCCAGGCCCAGGAAGACCGGCAGGTTGGCCTGTCCGCCGCCGGCGCCGGGAGCGGTGTAGCGCAGGTAGCTCTGCTCGTCGATCTCGAAGCTGGCGTAAATAGGCGACACCGACACCACCGTGGTCAGCGGCGGCGTCGCCACGCCGGGCGCCACCAGGTTGCCCACCGTGATCTCGGCGCGCGACACGCGGCCGGACACCGGCGCGGTGATGCGGGTGTAGGCCAGGTTCAGGCGCGCGGTTTCCAGCTGTGCCTGCGCGGCGCGCACGTTGGCGCCGGTTTCGCGCGCGGCATGGATGCGCTCGTCGAACTCGCGCCGCGAGATCGCGTTGTCGTCCAGCAGGCGCTGGGCGCGCTCGCCCTCGCTCTTGGCGTGGGCCGCGCGCACCTGCGCCGCGGCCAGCGCGGCCTCGGCGCGTGCCACCTCCGCGGCATAAGGCCGCGGGTCGATGGTGAAGAGCGGATCGCCCTTCTTCACCAGCGCGCCTTCGCGGAAGTGCACGGCATCGATGGTGCCGCCGACGCGCGGGCGGATCTCGACCCGGTCCACCGCTTCCAGGCGGCCGGAGAATTCATCCCACTCGGTGATGGTCTGCCCGACCACCGCGGCCACCTCGATGGCCGGCGCCGGCGGCGGCGTATTGGCGTGCGCTTCGCCGCTGTGCCACGGGCGCAGGATCGAACCGGCCACGCCGGCACCGAGCACCACGACGATGGCGAGGGCAATCAGGGTACGTCGCTTCTGCTGCTGCATTTCTCAAACTCCTGGATCGGGTTTTCTTCAACCGGAAAAGCAAATGGCCGAACGCCGCCTGCCGGTCCGCGCGGGCGGATCGGAACCATGGTCAAGCTGATGGTCGGACTTGGGACCGCGCGCATCACTGCGCGCTACGGTCCTGGCTCTGGCCGAAACAGAGCCGGCTGGCGGTTGTCTGGAGCGGCTCAGCCGGCGGGCTTGGCTCCAGGCCCGCTGGCGTTGGCGCCAGCGTGGCGTTCAGTCAGGGATGAGGTGGCGTCGGCCACGGCCAGACATCGCCGCAGGAACCGCGCACCTTCGTCGACCCATGCCTGACAGCTGTCATGGGCCTCTTCCACGCCGTCGCCGCAGGCGCCGGGCATGATCATGGCTTGGGCCGGCACACCGGCCTTGCCCAGGCGCCCGGCGAAGGCTTCGCCTTCGGCACGCAGCGCGTCGTGTTCGGCCACCTGCACCAGCGTGGGCGGCAGCCCGGCCAGGCGCGAGGCCAGCGCCGGGGCGGCATACGGATGCACCGTATCGGCCGGCGTCGGCAGGTAGTCGCGATAGTTGTCGGCCAGCCGGCGCAGCGTTTCCATCGGCACCGTGCCGCCGCCAAAACCCGCGCAGGAGGCATGCTGCAGGCACGGGTCGGTCACCGGGCGGATCAGCCACTGGCCGCGCGGCTGGGCGGTACCGCGGTCGCGCAGCATCTGCGCCAGCGCGATCGCCAGGTTGCCGCCGGCTTCCTCGCCCACCAGCGCGAAGCGGGTCTTGTCGACCTTCAGGCGCCGGGCATTGCGCAACACCCATTGCACCGTGCTGTGCGCATCCTCGGGCGCTGCCGGGAACGGATGGTCGGGCGCCAGCGAATACGCCGGCGTAACCACCACCGCGGGCACCGTCGTGGCCAGGTCCTGCACCAGGTGGCACGCATGTTCCAGGCCGCCGTCGACGAAGCCGCCGGCGTGCAGGTACACCAGCCAGGGCAGCAGCGCGGCGCTGTCGATGCCCGGTGCCGGATAGCCCGGCGGATAGCACACCCGCACCAGGATCTCGCGGCCGTCGCTGGTCACCGTGTGCTCTGCCACGCGCGCCTGTCCCGGCCCGGCTGCCGCGGGGGCAGTGGCGGCGCTGGCGGCTGCGGAGCGTTGGCCTGGCTTCTGTGACATGGCAGCGGCGCACGGCATGGACAATGCGCTTGAGTGTTGCGATGCAACGGATTATGGTGATTGACGAGGATGGGATAAAGCGAGAGATCGCCAATGCACTGTTCCGGGATTGGAATAATCGCAAACCGGGCTGTCATGCGTCTGAAAACTGAAATCCCCACGCATGACAAGGTCTTGGATTTTGTGATTCACTCCCGCTCTCGGCACGCGCGGCGGTTGGCCAGGCCGTTGCGCGCCCGGCCCGTGGGTGGATTCCCCGCGGCGCCGGACGCCTGACTGAATTCAGGCCGGCATCGCGCCCAGCCAGCGCGCATCCAGTGCCAGCAGCCGGCAGACTCCCCATCACAACAACACAGGCCGCGTGCGCCACGAGCGCGGGCGGCACGCCGTTCGGATCTATCGTCGGAACCTCATCATGGACCGTCTCGTATCAATGCAGGCATTCACCCGGGTCGTCGATGTCGGCAGCTTTGCGCGTGCCGCCGAATCGATGGACCTGCCCAAGGCCACGCTGACCCGCCTGATCCAGAACCTGGAGACCCACCTCGGCGTGAAGCTGCTGCACCGGACCACGCGCCGCATCAGCGTGACCAACGACGGCGCCGCTTACTACGAGCGTTGCGTGCGCATCCTGGCCGATGTCGAGGAGGCCGAGCAGTCGCTGACGCGCCAGAACAATTCGCCGCGCGGCACGCTGTCGGTCGACACCACCGCCGGGCTGGCCCAACTGGTGCTGGTGCCGCACCTGCATGAATTCTTCCAGGCCTATCCGGACCTGAAGCTGGAGCTGACCATCAACGGCAAGCCGATCGACCTGCTGCAGGAAGGCGTCGACGTGGTGCTGCGCGTCGGCATTCCGCTGAACGAAGCCATGGTGGCCCGCCGCATCGGCCATGTGCAACTGGCGTTCTACGCCTCGCCGATCTACCTGAAGCGCAGCGGCACGCCGCATGACTTGGCCGAGCTGGCGCAGCACAAGGCGGTCAACTTCCTGTCCAACCGCACCGGCCGGGAAATGCCGTGGCCGCTGGCGCGCGGCACCGAGCGCGGCGAGGTGCTGCTGCCCTCCGCCATTTCCACCAATGACGCCGATGTCTACCTCGGCTGCGCGCTGGAAGGCCACGGCATCGCGCGCATCTCGCGCGCCATGGCCGAGCCCTATGTGGCCAGCGGCCGGCTGGTGGAAATCCTGGCCGACTGGCAGACCGATGAACTGCCGATCTCGGCGATGTATCCGCAGAACCGGCACCTGTCGGCCAAGGTGCGGGTGTTCGTGAACTGGGCAGCCGAGCTGTTCTCGCGCCATCCGCACTTTGGTGCGGCACAGCAGCCGCTGCCCGTGGCGGCCTGAGTCGCTAACTTGAACGGCCACCCCGCTGGCGCGATCCGCCAGCGGCGCGTGTGCCAGGCGCCATGTAGGACAAAACCGGAAATCGGTTCAGCGGCCGCCGACCTATACTGTTTCATCCGAAATCACGACAAGAAGAGGATTCCGATGAAACAAGTGCTTCTCCCCCTGGCGGCGTGCATCGCCGCAACCCTGGCACTGGCCGGCTGCGCCGGCTCCGGCATGACCTCGTCGTCGGCGGCCCAGCCGTCCGCCACCGGCGCCACCAGCGGCGCACGCGCGTCGGCCACGCTGCAGCCCAAGAGCGGCTCCAACACCGCGGGCACCGTCACCTTCCAGCAGCAGCCCGGCGGCGTGATGATGACCGCCGCGATTACCGGGCTGCCGCCCAATTCGGTCCACGGCTTCCACGTCCACGAGAAAGGCGACTGCTCCGCGCCTGACGCGATGAGCGCGGGCGGCCATTTCAACCCGACCGGCAAGCCCCACGGGCAGATGACCATGCCGGACCACCATGCCGGCGACATGAACAACGTCACCGCCGATGCCAGCGGCAACGTGCGCGTCAGCATGCTGCTGCCGTCGCTGTCGGTGGGCACCGGCACCAACAGCGTGATCGGCCGCGCGGTGGTGGTGCACAAGGATCCGGACGACTACAAGACGCAGCCCACCGGCAATGCCGGCGGCCGCATTGCCTGCGGCGTGGTGGCCGCGTCCTGAGCGCAGCACGCTCGGCCGGCGGGCCTGGACCACGCGGGTCCGGGCTCGCCGCGCTGCCGCACCCTCCTCAATCCCCCTTGAAGTTCGCATTGACCCGCTGGCGCAGGTAATCCCCCGCGCTGATCGGCGGATACTTGCCGCCCGGCCCCGCGATGGTCGCGCCACGGTTGGCCTGGCAGAAGAACGCCATGCTGTAGCGCGACCCCATGTACTCGCCCGGCGCGGGATTGCGGACGCGATGGAAGTTCGACGGCAGCCGGTCATCGCTCCAGCGCATCAGCATGTCGCCGATATTGCAAGTGATGACGGTCTCGTCCGGCTCGATCGGGGTCCATGCCTGCGCCGCCATCTCCTTGCCCGGGCATACCTGCAGGCCGCCCTGGCCGGGGCGCTGGAACAACAGCGTCAGGCAGTCGAAGTCCGTATGCGCGCCGGCGCGCCACAGGCCCAGCCCGTCGCGCAGCTCGGGCGGGATCGCGTAGTAGTGCAGCAGCCGCAGCGTGCTCTGGTAGTCCGGCGCGCGCGGATCGTGCGCCTGCGTGAAAAAGTCGCTGGCAAAGCCCAGCTTGTCGGCAAAGCATGACAGTACCTTCATGCCGACTTCCCAGCATTGCGCCTCGAAGGCAAGCATGGTGTCGCGGAAGCCTGCCATTTCGTCCTCGCCCGGCCACAGGCCATCCATGTGCGGGCGCGTGATCTGGTAGGACTCCTTCTGGTCCGGCGTGCCGGTGGAGGGCCGGACCTGCGCGCGGCTTTCCCAGCCGGCGTTGTTGGCCTTCTGCAGCGGGTATTGCGCCTTCACTTCAACGGGCAGCGCAAAGAAGCGCTCGGTCATGGCAAAGGCATCGTGCACGCTGGCGAGGTCGATGCCGTGGTTGGCGAGCTGGAAGAAGCCGACGTCGATCGATGCCTGCCACAGCGCGTCGGCAATCTGCGGCTTGCGCCGCGCGTAGTCGGACAGGTCGATGCGGCGGATCTCGCGCTGGCGGGTTTCGGAGCCGAACGCGCCCATGCGCGATTCGCGGCGGAGTTCGTCCAGGGTGCAGGCTTGGTCTGGCTGGGTCATGGCATTCCTCGTGGCAAGCGGGTCAGGGGACTTGCCCCGCGCCGGCCCAGGCATGGCCGCCAACGACAATGCGCGCCGGGACAGCGCGCTCCTGAGGCCGACGGTGCCAGCCTGCGCAACGGCGCGGGGCACGGACTTCAAGAGCAATTCCCGGCCAGCCCGCATGCGCATCGATCTGGCACGCGGCTGGTGAACGCTTCTACTCTTGCCGCCGCTCATGCAGGTTCCGGGCCAGCGCCGTACCTCGAAGACTCAACGGTTTTTGCGCTGCCGTGCTACGCCATGGCGCACGCCAGGGCGCAGTCTGGTGCATGGCGCAGCCGCTTGCGCCCGCCCGAATCGCGACGCACCCGACTGGGCATGGCAACATGGCGCCATTGCCGCAACCACGGGGCCCCGCAACCGGGCCGTCCCGACGCCCAATGCCATTGCCGACCCACGCCGCATTCGCCCCCCAGCGCCGCCTGCGCGCCAGTTCGCTGATGCTGTGCTGCGCCGCCCTGCTTGGCGGCTGCGCGCTGCCGCCGCTGAATCCCCGCACCGAATCCGCTGCGCTGACGCCGGCCGAAGCCCAAGCCACGCCGCTGGGCCAGGCGCTGGCCGGCGCAGTGGCACAGCACCCGGGATTGAGCGGCATCCACCCGCTGGAGAACGCCTACGCCGCCTTTGCCGCGCGCGTGCAACTGGCGCGCACCGCGCAGCGCACGCTCGACGTGCAGTACTACATCTGGCGCGACGACCTGACCGGCACGCTGCTGCTCGAGGCCCTGCACGAGGCCGCCGATCGCGGCGTGCGCGTACGCCTGCTGCTCGATGACAACGGCATTGCCGGCATGGACGAACTGCTGGCCGCGATGGACGCGCACCCGCAGGTCGAGGTGCGCATCTTTAACCCGTTCGTGATCCGCCACCCCAAGGCGCTCAACTTCCTGACCGATTTCCGGCGCCTGAACCGGCGCATGCACAACAAGTCGTTCACCGCCGATGGCGTCGCCACCATCATCGGCGGGCGCAATGTCGGCGACGAATACTTCGGCGCCACCGACGGCGTGCTGTTCGCCGACCTCGACGTGATTGCAGTCGGTCCGGCGGCCGGCGACGTGGCGCAGGATTTCGACCGCTACTGGTCCAGCGCGTCGGCCTACCCGGTCGACCGGCTGCTGCCGCCGGTCAGCGTGGAGCGGCTGCAGGCGCTGGTCGGACACGCGCGCGAGGTCGAGCGCAACCCGGCCGCGGCGGCCTACCTGGCCGCGGTGCGCGAACTGCCCGACGTGCAGCGGATGCTCGACGGCACGCTGCAGTTCCAGTGGGCCAGCACGCGCATGGTCAGCGACAATCCCGCCAAGGCGCTGGGCGAAGCCTCGCGCAGCACGCTGGTGGCGCACCAGCTGCGCGAGATCCTGGGCGAGCCGCAGCGCGAGCTCGACCTGGTCTCGCCCTACTTCGTGCCTTCGACCGGCGGCACGTCCTATTTCGCCGATATGGCCAGGCGCGGCGTCGCGGTACGCGTGCTGACCAATGCGCTGGAGGCCACCGACGTGGCCGCCGTGCATTCGGGCTATGCCAAGCGGCGCAAGGCCCTGCTCGAGGCCGGCGTGGACCTGTACGAGCTGCGCCGCGCGGCCGCGCCGCGCAAGAAGGAGGAGCGCGCCGGCCCCTTCGGCAGCTCGGGCTCCAGCCTGCACGCCAAGACCTTTGCGGTCGATGGCAGCCGGGTCTTCGTGGGCTCGTTCAATTTCGATCCGCGTTCGGCCATGCTCAACACCGAACTCGGCTTTATTATCGACAGCCCCGCGCTGGCGGGCCGGATCGAATCCACCTTCGCCAGCGTGGTCCCGCAGGCGGCCTACCAGGTCAAGCTGGACGAGACCGGCCAGCTCTACTGGCTGGAACGGCGCGGCGATGAGGTGATCCGCCACGATACCGAGCCGAACACCAGCTGGTGGCGTCGTCTCGGCATCTGGTTCCTGTCGATCCTGCCGATCGAGTCGATGCTGTAGCTGCGCGCTGACTCAGTTCCGGCGCTCAGATCTGGTCGATCAGGCTGCGCACCACGTCGGCCAGCCGGCCGGCGCGCTGGCGCCCTTTCGCGTCCAGCCCCATGCCGCTGCCGCCGGCCAGCGCCTTCAGGCCAAACAGCGCATCGCCCACGTCGCGCCAGGCCGGGAAATCGGCGTGCAGCTTTTCCAGTGCGGCGGCGCCCGCCGCCACCTGGGCGGGCGCGGGCACGTTGCCGGCCGCCAGGTCTTCGAGCGCCATGGCGGCGTCGACCAGGCCTTTGCGATTCATCTGCTGTCTCCCCGGAAGCTCTTTTGTCATGGCCGCCAGGCAGGCGGCCATGACACTGTAGCAGGCCTGCGGCTGGCCTTTGCCGGGATGGGGGAAAGCCCGGGGGCGGGCTTGGGGCGGAGGCTCAGTTGCGGCCAATATCCTGCAGAATCCGCGTCATCAGGTACAGGCGCGGCACGATCGAATCCAGTTCGATGTATTCGTCGCGCGCGTGGTAGCCGAAGCCCGCCAGCCCGAAGCTCTCCACCACCGCGGGCTTGCCCGAGCGGGCGGCGTAGCTGGCGTCGGTAGCGCCGCCGGTGCCTTCGGCCAGCGCCAGCGTGCGGCCATCCAGTTCGGCATAGATTTCCTGCGCGCGCTTGGCGAGGGCGCGGCCGCGCGCATCGGCCACGAACGGCGGACGGCCCTCTTCCATCGTCACCGTGGTGTGCGTGTCGGGCACCAGCTGGCTGGTCTTGACCTTGTCCTGCAGCGCCACCTTCAGCTTCTCGGCGGCACCGGCTGCCGTGGTACGCACGTCGCCATAGGCCACGGCGCTTTCAGGGATCTGGTTGCGCACCGTGCCGGCCTGGGCCTGGGTCCAGTTCAGTTGCGAGCCCGGCACCAGGCTGGCCGCGTCGCGCGTCTGCTGCAGCTGGTGGGCCAGTTCGATCAGCGCATTGCGGCCGCGCTCGGGCGCGGCGCCGGCGTGGGAGGCGCGGCCCTTGACCTGCATGGTGGCGGTGGCGGTGCCGGAGGCGCCCAGCAGCAGCGCCTCGGCCTTGACCACATCCTTGGCCGCGGTGGGCTCGCACGACAGCACCACGTCATGCTGCGCCGCCAGCGTGGCGATGGTTTCGGCCGAACCGACCGAGCCGACCTCCTCGTCCGGGTTGAACAGCACCGTGATCTGCGCGTAGTCGCGCCAGCCCTGCTGCTTCAGGATCTCGAGCGAATGCAGGATCACGGCGATGCCGCCCTTGTCGTCGGCGATGCCGGGGCCATAGAGCCGGTTGCCTTCCTCGCGGATCGGCTGCGTGGCCAGCGTGTTGTCGGGGTATACGGTGTCGAGGTGGGCAATCAGCATGACGCGGCGCTTGCCGGTGCCGGTGAAGGTGGCCTTGACCATGGTGCCCGGGCCCTTGGTGACGGGCAGGCGCTCGACCTTGGCACCGAGCGCCTGCAGGCGCTTCTCGGTATAGCTGGCCATCTGCGCCAGCCCCTTGGCATTGGCGCTGCCGGATTCGATCGACACCATCTCCTTGAGCGACTGCACGACCCTGGGCTGCGCAGCCTGCGCGGCGGACAGCAGCGCGGCATCGGGCTGCGCGGCAATGGCCGGCATGGCGGTCCCGGCAAGCGTCAGGGCAGCGGCAATGGCAACGTGGCGGACGGAAAACGGCATGGAATCTCCTCGGTATGGTCTTGTTGGGGTGCCGCGGTCCTGGCCAATCGCCACGGCACAACGGCACGATGCTAGTCCTTGCCAGCCACTATGGGGAGGTTCAATATCGCCAATCCGGATGCCGATCCCGCCACGGCGTTCCGCCGCCCCGCCATCTCCAACCCTTCGGACCGCCCCAAGGCATGACCGCCCCCGCCGCCCCCACCGCCCCCACCGCCCCCATCGCGCCATCGTCCCAGAACGTCCCCCTGCACGTGCGCCTGCTGTGGCTGCCGCAAGCCATGCCCGGCAGCCTGTTCACCACGCTCGACGTGCTGCGCACGGTGGCGGGCGTGGCCAGCCTGCAGCACCCCGGTGCCGCGCCGACGCTGAGCTGGCAACTGTGCCGCGCCAACGGCCGCACACTGGCCACGGAGCTGCCGGGCTTGGTATCGTCGACGCGGCGCGCACGCGTACCGGGCAGCCGCACGCTGCTGGTCATTCCCGCGCTGCTGGCCAGCAATGCGCCGGAACTGGGCGAACTGGTGCAGCGCGATGCCGCGGCGCTGCGGCTGGTGGAGCGCCATGCGCGCGCCGGCGGCTGGATTGCCGCGTGCGCGTCAGGGATGGTGCTGCCGCTGCAGCTGGGCCTGCTCGATGGCGCCAGCGTGGGCGCGCCGTGGATGTTCCAGAGCTGGATGGCGCGCCAGTATCCGCATTGCGACCTGGCCAGCGACGCGGCCATGAGCGTGCACGGGCAGGTGTTTTCGTGCGTGGCGCCCGCGCTGCAGGTGGAGTTCATGCTGCGCGTGCTGGGCCATCTGCACGACCCCGACCTGGCGCAGGCGGCGTCGCGGCTGATGCTGTTCCAGCCCGAGCGCCAGCGCAGCGTGCCGGCGCTGGTGTCGCAACGCTGGCTCGGCCGCACCGCCGACAGCCCGGTCTACCGCGCCATCCAATGGCTGCGCGAGCATGTGTCCGAGCCCTACCGTCTGGCCGCGGTAGCGCAGGCGGCGGCGGTCAGCGAACGCACGCTGCTGCGGCATTTCGGCCAGGTCACCGGCATGACACCGCTGGACTACCTGCACACGCTGCGCGTGGAGCGTGCCCGCATGCTGCTGGAAGTCACGCTGCACGGCACCCATGCCATTGCCGAGGCCTGCGGCTACAGCGACGCCGCGGCGTTCCGCCGGCTGTTCCAGCGTGCCACCGGCATGTCGATGTCGGACTACCGCGCCCGCTTCGCGCTGCGGGCGCGGCGGCGCTACTGGCGCATGGAAGATACCGCTGCAAAGCGCGCCGCGCACCGATAGCCGGTCCCGTGCCCGCGCTCAGGGACGCAGCGCGATGTGGTTGACCACGTCCTCCACGCCCTGCACATACCAGGCATCGCGCTCGGCCTGGCGGCGCGTGCGCTCGTTGCTGACGCAGCCCTCGAGCGTGACCACGCGGTCCTGGGTATGCGCGCTGACCTGGGCGGCATCGACGAAGGGATCGGTCTCGAGCACCAGCATCAGCGCCTCGGTGATCTCATCGTCGCGGTCGGTCTCGGCGGGTGCCACCACCAGTTCATTGACCACGCAGCGGCAGCCGCGCGACCACCACGCCAGCACGCCGGCCAGGCGCATGTGCGACAGGCTGATTACCTGCCCCCACAGCGTCACCACGCCGTCCTGCACCGCGACCTCGATCCAGCCGTTGCGTTGGTTCACCGGTTCGCGCATGGCCTCCGGCTTGCCCTTGACGCGCGCGCAAATCTTGCAATCGTGGAATTCGACGGCATTGAGCAGGCGCTCGCACACCGCGTCGCGCAGTTCGCCGTCGCCGACCGGCGCGCCGCCGTTGGCCACGCGCAGGTGGTCGATCACGCTGGTGACGCCGTCCACGCGCCGCAGCGTCGCCGCGGCCCGGGTCTTGTCGACGATATCGGCTACCTCGCCCTCGAGGATCAGCGCCCCGTCCGAGAGCCGCAGCTGGATGGTGGGATGGAGGACATGGCCCTGATAAGGCACATGGGCCAGGGCTGCGCGCGCCTGCGTCAGCACCGCTTCGCTACTCTGCATGTTGTCGCCTCGCCGGTTGGTCTGGAGATGGAGGGATGCGCGCCCCTGCCTGCAGGCGCGCGGGAGCGGCGCCGCGGCCTCCTTCACCCCCGGGACCCCGGCAACCGCTTCCTCATTATAGGAAGCGGTCCGGCGCGGGCCCTGCCGCCAACGGCGGACCCGGCTGTGCCGATAGGCCTCAGGCGCCGGCCGCCTCCCGCGCGCGGGCGACCTCCTGGTTGCGCAGGATAAAGCGCTGGACCTTGCCGCTGGGGGTCTTGGGCAGTTCGGCGACGAACTCGATCTCGCGCGGATAGGCGTGGGCCGCCAGGCGCGTGCGCACGTGCAGGCGCAGCGTTTCGGCCAGTTCGGGCGAGCCCTGGTGCTGCGGGTCCAGCACCACGAAGGCCTTGATCAGCTCGGTGCGCTCGGGGTCGGGCTTGCCGATCACCGCCGCCTCGACCACCGCCGGGTGCTCGATCAGCGCGCTTTCCACGTCGAACGGGCCCACCCGGTAGCCGGAGGTGGTGATGACGTCGTCGGCGCGGCCGATAAAGCTGATGCTGCCGTCGTCGTTGAGCTCGGCGGAATCGCCGGTCAGGTAATAGTCGCCGGCAAAGGCGCTGGTGGGCGTGCCGTGGTAGCCGCCGAACCAGCACATCGGCGAGCGCTTCAGGTCCAGCGCCAGCGTGCCGGGCTGGCCGGGCGGCAGTTCGCGCAGCGCGTCGTCGACCACCACCACACGGTGCCCGGGGCTGGCAAAGCCGGCCGCGCCCATGCGCACCGGGTGGGCCAGGGCATGGTGGTTGCACAGCACCATGCCCAGTTCGGTCTGGCCATAGTGGTCGTGGATGGTGACGCCCAGCTCGCTGGCGAACCAGCGGATCACTTCCGGGTTGAGCGGCTCGCCGGCGCTGCTGACGGCGCGCAACTGCCCGCGCAGCGGGCCGGACACGGCCTCGCCCGCCGCGATCAGCAGCCGGTAGGCCGTGGGCGAGCCGGCCAGGTTGGTGATGCCGTATTTGCGGATCACCCGGCAGGTGCTGTCGACCGTGAACGGGCCGTCGTAGAACGTGGTGGCATGGCCCAGCGACAGCGGCCCGGTGACGGCGTAGTACAGGCCGTAGGCCCAGCCCGGATCGGCCAGGTTCCAGAACGCGTCGTCGTCGCGCAGGTCGACCGCGTCGCGCATATAGCCGGCAAATGCGGCAATGGCCTTGAGCGGCACCAGCAGCGGCTTGGCCGGGCCGGTGGTGCCGGAGGTGAACATCATCAGGAAGGGATCGTCGCCGCGCCGCACCACCGGCGCGAACGATGCCGGCTGGCTTGCCAGCTCGGCCCAGAAGCTGAAATCGCCCGCGCTCACGGGCTGTTGCGTGCCGCCCTGGGTGCCGGCCACGGTGACGATGGCAGGGCAGCCGGCCACTTCATCCAGCTTCGGCCGGTTGGCGGTATCGGTGACCACCACCTTCGCGCCCGACGCATTGAGCCGGTGCTCGATGGCCTTGGGCCCGAATGCGGTAAACAGCGGCTGGTAGACGGCCCCGGCGCGCCACGTGCCGAGGATCGTCACCAGCAGTTCGGCGTTGCGCGGCAGCAGGCCCGCGACGCGATCGCCGGGCTGCACACCCTGCGCCTTCAGGAAGCCCGCGAACTGTGCCGACAGTGCCTGCAGCTCGGCGAAGGTCCAGCTGCGCGCATCGCCGTTGCGCCCTTCCCAGTTCAGCGCAATGCGGCCGGGCTGCGCGTGCCGGTCGCAGCATTCGACGCAGGCGTTCATCGCCGCCAGGCTGCCGTGCAGCTGCCGGGCCACGGCGTCGTCATAGGAAAATCCGTCGAAAGCTTGGGCGTAGTCGCGCATGGTGTCTCCTGGATCCGGCTGGTGCCTTGTAGTCGATGGCCGTGCGCTTTGCCGCGCCACGGCTGCCGCAAGAGTGTGCGCCACGGCGCGCCGATCCGGCAATAACCGATTCCGCCAGCGCGGCTGACGGTTTTTGCCATCCTTGCCGGGCGGCTTGGCGGGGCCGAAGCGGCCTTGACGCGACGCCCCGGGGTCCCACACGATACGGGCATCCCCTTGGGAGACAGCGCATGTGCACCAACTATGCCCCGGTCCAGCGACGCATCCTGCGGGAGATCTTCGGCGTGGAGCCACCCGCGGGCGTGTACAAGGCCGAGACCTACCCTGACTATGCGGCGCCGATCGTGCGCGCCGATGACGGCGGTGCACGCAGCGCGGACCTGGCCTCGTTCGGCATGGTGCCGCGCGCGCGCATTCCTCCGGGCACACGGCGTTACGACACCACCAATGCCCGTAGCGAAACGGTCGGCGAGCGGCCCGCCTTTGCGCGCTACTGGCGCCAGGGCCAGCTCTGCCTGATACCGGCCACGGCGTTCTATGAGTTTGCGTACCCCGACAGCGAGGCGGACGGCGCGACACCGGGCAAGCCGGTGCGCTGGCGCGTCTGGCTGCCCGGCGAGCCGGCCTTCGGCATTGCCGGTCTGTGGCGCGGCTGGCCGGACCAGGCGCTGTCCTTCACCATGCTGACCGTCAACTCGGCGCAGCACCCGCTGCTGCAGCGCTTCCACAAGCCGGGCGACGAGAAGCGCGCCGTGGTCATCGTGCCGCGCGCGCAGTGGGACGACTGGCTGGCGTGCCGCGACCCCGAGATCGCGCGCACCTTCCTCAGGCTGTTGCCGGCGGACGCCCTGCGGGCCGAGCCCGCGCCCAAAGTGCAGGGCGCGCCCATTCCCGACTCGGATTAGGCCGTGGGCTCGGTGCTGTGCGCCGGCCGCACTCAGAAGCGATAGGTAACTGTGCCCACCACCGTGCGGCGCGCGCCGAAGTAGCAGTCGCCGCGCGCCAGGCAGGTAGTCAGGAACTGCTTGTCGAACAGGTTGTTGGCGTTCAGCGCGACCCGCAGCGGGCCGTGGTCATAGGCGATCATGGCGTCGTACAGCGTCACGCCGCCCACCCGGTTCTGGTCGTTGCCGTCATAGCTGGGCCCGACGTAGCGAAGGCCGCCGCCCGCCACGAAGCCCGGCATCCCGAACAGCTTGAAGCGATAGTTGGCCCACAGCGATGCCATGTTCGACGGCGTGCTCGCCAGCTTCTTGCCGACCTCGGCCGGGGTGCCGTCGATCACGCGCGCGTCCAGGTAGGTGTAGGTGGCGATCAGGTCGAGCCGGTTCGTCAGCGAAGCCAGTGCCTCCACCTCGATACCGCGCGTGCGCGCTTCGCCCACCTGCACCGAATCCGGAATGCCGTTGACCACGCCGGCGGTCTTGCGGTTCTTCTCGCGCATGTCGAACGCCGCGATGGTCAGCGTGGCGTTCTTGCCCGGCGGCTGGTACTTGATGCCCGCCTCCCACTGCGAGCCGCGCAGCGGCTTGAAGGCCTGGTTGGCCTTGTTGAAGCCGGCCAGCCCCTGGAACGACTCGGAGTAGCTGACGTACGGGTTCAGGCCGATGTCGGACCGGTACATCAGGCCGGCGCGCTTGGTCAGCTCGTTGTCGTCGCGGCTGGCCGACGGCGTGTTGTCCTGCGCGGCGCGCGACCAGTCATAGCGCAGCCCCAGCATCAGCAGCCATTTGTTCCAGGCCAGCTGGTCCTGCACGTACAGGCCGGTTTGCGCCTGCGTCGCGGGATTCAGGGCGCGCGAGCCCGGTAGCGTGAAATTGCCGTAAACCGGATTGAACACATTGAGCGGCGCGGCGGAGCCGCCCACGCCGGCGCTGCCGGTGATTTCCGAGTGCTGGTAGTCCACGCCGGTCAGCAGCGTGTGCTGGACCGGGCCGGTGCGGAAGTTGGTCTGCGCCTGGGTATCCACCGCAAACGAGTTCAGCGTCGGCTGGTTGACGTAGACCGTGCGGCGCAGCAGCGAATTGCTGCCCGGCACCCAGCCGTGGCCGGCACCGTTGAAGCCGGCGGCATAAATGCTGCGGTAGTCCACCGAGCTGTGCGAGTAGCGCAGGTTCTGCCGCACCGTCACGGTGTCGTTGAACCTGTGCTGGAATTCATAGCCGACCGACTGCTGCTCCGCGGTGTAGCGGTCAAAGCCGGGTTCGCTGATGAACAGGTGGTCCGGAATCTGTCCGCCCGGGTTCGGGGTCAGCGTGCCGCGCCACGGGAAGAATCCGACTGAAGTCCCGCTCACGTCGCGCTGGAAGTTGGCCAGCAGCGTCAGCGAGGTGTCCTGGGTCGGCCGCCAGGTCAGCGACGGCGCGATCAGGTAGCGGTTGTCCTGCACGTAGTCCACCTGCGTGTCGCTGTCGCGCGCCAGCGCCACCAGTCGGTACAGCCACTTGCCGTCCGCATCGAGCGGACCGGTCAGGTCGGCCTGCACCTGCTTGCGGTTGTAGTTGCCGAACTGCACTCCGATCTCGCGCGCCGCTTCCGCCTGCGGTCGCTTGCTGACCAGGTTCAGGATGCCGCCGACCGCGCCCTGCCCGAACAGCATCGACGACGGCCCGCGCAGCACATCGATGCGCTCGAGTGCGTAAACATCGGGACGCACGTTGTTGTAGAAGCCGACCTGGTTCAGCAAGCCGTCGCGATACTGCGTGAACTCGGTGCCGCGAAACCGGCCCCAGTCACCGCGTGCGTCATTGCCGAAGGGACCGGCGTAGACACCGGCGCTGTAGCCGATCGCCTGCTGCACGCTCTGCGCGCCCTGCGCCTCCATGCGGTCGCGCGTGATCACGGTGATCGACTGGGGCGTCTCCATTACCGGCGTGTCGGTCTTGGTGGCGGTGGCGCTGCGCTTCGCCACAAAGCCATGGACGGGGCCGGTGGCGGTTTCATCGTCGCTGGTCGCGCGCACCGTGACCGCCGGCAATTCCGCTGCGGCTGCGGCTGCCGGCGCGGCAGGCACAGGGCTCGCGCCGGCCTGCGCAAACACGCCGCCGGCCTGCAGGCTCAGCACAAGGGTAGTCAGGGAAAGACGGCAGGGGGTGACAAGCGCGGAGCGGGCAAAGCGCGGCTTTGCCCGACGGTTCGGGTGCAGAGGCATCACTCAGGGGTCTGAAGGTGGAACTGCCGCCGAAGCGGCATCACAAGTGGAAAATTCTGATTACGAATAGGAATGATTCGTGATTACGTCAGAATTGTAGCCTGAATGTGTCAGAAGCGAGACATATGACCAGTACTTTCGGTGGCTTTATGCCGCAAAAAGCGACCCGACTGCTTCCATGCCATGTCAGCTCGATCTTTTGTGCTGTAGCATAAACGGTTCAACGCCATTTCCGGGCAGACACTATGAACAGGAAACCTGACCTCATCCGCCCCACCCCGGCAGAGGACGCCGCCATCGCGCGCGGCATTGCGCAAGACCCCAGTGCGGTGTCAGTGCCGACAGAGCAGTTCAGGAAGATGCGCCCGGCACGGGAGCTGCTCGGCGACGATAAAGCCGATGCACTGGCGAAACGTCGCGGCAGGCCGGCCAAACCGGTCGGCGAGCGCAAGGTCAATCAGACGTTACGCATCGATCCCGACGTGCTGGCGGCCTACAAGGCAACCGGCAGCGGCTGGCAAACGCTGATGAATGAGGCGCTGCGCGACTATGCGGCAGCGCGCCGGCTGCTGCCCCGGCGCTAGGCCGGACCATCCCGTCATTCGCCCTGCAAACGGCCAAGCAACCGCCTGCCCGCCTCGATCACCGCGCTGTCCGGCTGCATCTGATAGCGCACGATCATGCCCTCGATGCACAGCATCGCCTCCGCAGCCACCGCCTGTGGCTCGCGCAGTCCCAGGCGCGCCGCGATGTCGGCGACGAAGGCCTCCAGCTCGGCCTTGTGGGCTGCGGCCTGCTGGTGTGCCTGGTCGTCACCGCCCGCCTCGGCCACCACGTTGATGAAGGCGCAGCCGCGGAAGTCGCGGGCGAACCAGTCGGCCAGCGTGTCGGCGATCACGTCCAGGCGGGGCCGCTCGGCGAGCCGGGCTTCCACGTCCTGGCGGAACCACCCCATCCATTCATCATGCCGGCGCGCCAGGAACGCCGCGATCAGCGCGTTCTTGGAGGCGAAATGCCGGTAGAGCGACATCTTGGCGACGCCGGATTCGGCAATGATCCGGTCGATGCCGGTGGCGCGATAGCCCTCCTGGTAGAACAGGCGGGCGGCGGTGTCGAGGATGCGGTCGCGGGCGGAAGGGGTGGCCATGTGATGCAAGCGGTTCAGCGAGAACAGGAATTCGCCCGGGGCAGCGCAACGCGCCGCCCCGGGTCTGCTTCGATACTATGACAGACAGACCTGTCTAGCAATCACGACGCATCAGCCTTCCAGTTTGGCCGCGGCATCGCGCAGCGCGGTGCGCAGGCCTTCTTCCACCACCGGGTGGTAGAACGGCATCGTCAGCATCTGCGCGATGGTCAGCCCCTGCTGGTACGACCATGCCAGCAGGTGGGCGATATTCTCGGCGCGCGGGCCGGTCCATTCGGCGCCCAGGAAGCGGCCGGTGGTCTTGTCGGCATAGACGTGCATCAGCCCCCGGTTCTTCAGCATGACGCGGCTGCGGCCCTGGTCTTCGAAGCTGACCTCACCGGTGACGAAGCTGTCCTCGCCGCGCGCCGCCAGCTCGGCGTAGCGCTGGCCGACCATTGCGATCTGCGGGTCCGTGAACACCACCGCGATCGGCGCGCGGCGCGCCAGCGGCTTCACCTGCGGATAGCTGGCGGCGTTCTCGCCGGCGGCCTTGCCCTCGTCCGCGGCCTCGTGCAGCAGCGGCAGGATGTTGTTGGCGTCGCCGGCAATGAAGACCGGCGCGTCGCCGCACTGCAGCGTGTGCGCGTCGAACAGCGGCACGCCGCGCGGATCCAGCGCCAGGCCGGTGTTCTCCAGCGCCAGGCCGCGCACATTGGGGGCGCGGCCGGTGGCTGCCAGCGCGTAGTCGAAGCGCTCGGTCACGCTGCGGCCTTCGCGGTCGAGGTAGGTCACCACCACCTGGTCGCCGTCGCGGCCCATGTCGGTCACCTGCGCGTCGGGATCGAGATAGAACTCCTGGTTGAAGGTGCGCGCCGCGTCGGCACGGATCACCGGGTCGGTCAGCGGCCCCAGCGAGCCGCTGACGCCGAACACGCGCACCCGCACCCCCAGCCGCGACAGCGCCTGGCCCAGCTCCAGCCCGATCACGCCGGGACCGAACACCACCACGCTGCCGGGCAGGTCCTGCCACGAGAACACATCGTCATTGACGATCAGGCGGTCGCCGAACACCTTGAACGGCGCCGGCAGCACCGGCGTGGAGCCGGTGGCGATGACCACGCGGCTGGCGCGCACGGTGGTGTGCCCGTCCACTTCGAGCGTGGTGGTATCGATAAAGCGCGCATAGCCGCGAATGCGGTCGGCCGGCGCGATGTTCTCCACGCCGCGCACCACGAAGCCGACAAAGCGGTCGCGCTCGCTGCGCACGCGTGCCATCACCTCACGCCCGTCGATGCGGACCTGGCCGTCGACATGCACGCCGAACGGCGCGGTGTGGCGCAGTTCATGCGCGGCCTCGGCGGCGGCGATCAGCAGCTTGGAGGGCATGCAACCCACGCGGGCACAGGTGGTGCCGTAGGGGCCGCCTTCGATGATCACGGCGCGCTTGCCCGCCGCAATCGCGGCGCGGTAGGCGGCAAGGCCGGCGGTGCCTGCGCCGATCACGGCGACGTCGGTCTGGATAGTGGTCATGGCGGTGGTTCCTTTGTGTTTTGAAGCGTCAGGCTGGGTCAATCAGCGGGCTGGATGGCGCTGCCCGGCGCGGTTCGGGCAAGGCGGCGCCATCGGGTCCGGCGACTGCCGGCCCCGTGGCTCGGGGCAGGAATGGGAATCCGCTGATTGCGGATCAGGCGGCCAGGTACTGCTGCAGCGCTTCGGCGCCACCGATCAGCTTGCCGTTGATAAAGACCTGCGGCGCGGTCATCTCGCCCGACACGGCGCCCAGCACCTTGCCGCGCACCTTGTTGTCGAGCGGCACGTCGATGTAGTCGAAGCCGTTGTCGTCGAGCAGCTGCTTGGCCTTGGCGCAGAACGAGCAACCGACCTTGGAGAACACCACCACCTGGTCAGGCTTGCGCGCGCCGGGGGCAATATAGGCCAGCATGGTGTCGGCATCGGACACCTTGAACGGGTCGCCCGGCTCTTCCGGCTCGATGAACATCTTCTGCACCACGCCGTCCTTGACCAGCATCGCATAGCGCCAGCTGCGCTTGCCGAAGCCCAGGTCGGCCTTGTCCACCAGCATGCCCATGCCTTCGGTAAATTCACCGTTGCCGTCGGGAATCATGGTGATGTTTGCGGACTCCTGGTCCTTGGCCCATTCGTTCATCACGAAGGTGTCGTTCACCGACACGCACAGGATCTCGTCGACGCCATGCTTGGCAAAAACCGGCGCCAGCTCGTTGTAGCGCGGCAGGTGGGTCGACGAACAGGTCGGGGTAAAGGCGCCCGGCAGCGAGAACACCACCACGGTCTTGCCGTCGAACAGCTCGCCGGTGGTGACGGTCTTCCACTCGTTGTCTTCACGCACACGGAAAGCGACATTGGGAACGCGTTGGCCTTCGCGGGATTGCAGCATCAGTTCACTCCTGGTTCTGGATCGGGTTGGTTCGGCTGCGGGTTGCAGCGAAGGCCCCATTCTGTAGAGCGGGAAGTGATTTGTACAATTCATCGTTTCAACGACGATGATTGCCAAAGACTATGATTGCAGCATAGGCACTGCCTATCGGCTCGGAAGCTGCCCAGTCCGCGCGGACGAAAAGGCATATTTTTTCAAGAAACACCCGGGAAGTGCCCTATCATGCGGCATCTCCCCTGATTCCCTGCCTCGCAATGACCCAACCTTGCCGCCTGCCGTACCGCCATCGGTGGGCATCCCTGCTCGCGCTGTCGCTGGCGCTGGCCCTTCCCGCGCACGCCCAGACGCTGAAGAAGCCCGCGCTGGACGCGCTGACCGCAAACAGCCCGGCCGCGGCCAAGGCGGCCCAGGCCGACCTGCCGGCGTTCATGGCGGCGGCGGCCAAGGCCGAGCCGATGGTCGCGCCCGCGGTGGCGGCATGGCAGTCGAAAGCGCCGCTGTCGGGCGACAACCTGGTCAATGTCGCCCGGCTGCTCGGGGTCTACAACCGGCTGCGCAACGAGGCCGCCGCCATCGACGTGCTCGGCAGGATGGTGGCGCTGCGCACCGTGCGCGAGGAGAAGATCGCCCAGCACGAGAATCCCGCCATCATCGAGTTCGGCAAGATGATCGAAGGCATGGCGCGCGAGTTCGGACTGGCCTATCGCAATGTCGACAACCGCGTGTTCGAGGTCACCCTGCCCGGCGGCGGCAAGGACACCTTCGGCATCCTGACGCACGCCGACGTGGTGCCGGCGGTGGCCGAGGAATGGGTGCTGGATGACGGCACCAAACTCGACCCGTTCCGCATGACGCGTATCGGCGACCTGCTGTACGGGCGCGGCACCATCGACGACAAGGGCTCGATCGCCGCGGTGCTGTACGCGATGAAGACCGTCAAGGAAAGCGGCGTGCCGCTCGAGCGCAGCATCCGGCTGATGATCGAGACCACCGAGGAAACCGGTGGCGACGGCATGAAGTACTACCGCCAGCACACCACGCTGCCCGAGTACAACGTCGTGCTCGACAGCAAGTATCCGGCCGTGGTGGCAGAGAAAGGCGCAGGCACGCTGACCGTCTCGTTCGGCATCAAGGCGGCCGACGACAAGCGCGCGCCCAGCCAGGCCGACAGCAAGGGCCCGGCGATAGTCGCGATGCGCGGCGCGGCCTCGGCCAACGCCATTCCCGAGACCGCGACCGCGCGCATCGCCGGCGGCGATCCCGCCGCGGTGGCCACAGCGCTGGAACAGGCGCGCGCGGATTTCCTGCGCCGCTACACGCCGCGCGGCAAGTTCTCGATCGAGGTCAAGCACACCGGCAACGATGTCGAGGTCAAGGTCACCGGCGCCTCGGCGCACGGCTCGCGGCCGGAAGAAGGCGTGAACCCGCTGCCGCGGCTGGCGCTGTTCCTGCAGGCCAGCGGCGTGCGCTTCGCCGAAAACCACTACCTGAACGCGGTGCGCTACCTGAACGACCTGTATGGCCTGGACTTCCTGGGTAACCGCATGGACGTGGCCTACCGCGATCCGTTCATGGGCCCGCTGACCATGTCGCCCACGCTGGTGCGCGAGCGCGGCGAATATGTCGATGTGGTCACCAACGTGCGCATGCCGCGCGGACGCACCCCGGACGAGCTGGGCGGCAAGATCACCAAGCGCATTTTCGCCTGGGCCGCCACCCATGGGCCGGTCGAGATCAAGTACGACCAGGGCAACTGGATGGCGCGCGATCCGAAGGGCGCGTGGTTGTCGACACTGCTGAACATCTTCGGCGACACCACCGGGCTCGAAGCCAAGCCGGTCTCCACCGCCGGCAGCACCACCGCCAAGCTGATGCCCAACGCCATCAACTTCGGACCGGCCATGCCGGGCAAGAAGTACACCGCGCACAATGCGCGCGAATACAAGGAAGTGGCCGACCTCAATCTCGATATGCAAATGTTTACCGAGATGCTGGTGCGGATCGGCAACCTGGACAAGATGCAGTAAGCCGGCCTTTTGTTGCGTCACCTCTCCCGCCCCCGGGAGAGGCGCCAACACCCATCACAAGCCCAGTTCGCTCAAGCCCGGATGCCCGTCCGGGCGCCGGCCCAGCGGCCAGTGGAACTTGCGCTCCGCCGCCTGGATCGGCGCATCGTTGATGCAGGCAAAGCGCTTGCGCATCAACCCCGCCTCGTCGAATTCCCAGTTCTCGTTGCCGTATGAGCGGTACCAGTTGCCGGAATCGTCGTGCCATTCATAGGCAAAGCGCACGGCGATGCGGTTCTCTTCGTGCACCCATAGCTCCTTGATCAGGCGGTAATCGAGCTCCTTCTGCCATTTGCGCTGCAGGAACGCGACGATATCGGTGCGGCCGTTGACGAACTCGGCGCGATTGCGCCAGGCGCTGTCGACGGTATAGGCCAGCGACACGCGTTGCGGGTCGCGGCTGTTCCAGCCGTCCTCGGCGGCGCGGACCTTGACGATGGCGGTTTCACGGGTGAACGGAGGCAGCGGCGGACGGGTTTCAACGGGTGTTGACATGAAAGCTCCCTGGTAAAAGACGAGGTGATACAGGTCTGTCTCATTATTGGTAGACAGATCTGTCTTGTCAAGGCACGATGTAGGAAGAATTCAAAAGCAAGACCCGGAGTGCACCGCGCACGGACCCGGCCTAAAGTTGGCACCATGCAAGCACAGGACAGGAGATTTGCAGTGGGCACCAGCCAGATCCAGCAGCGCGAAGCAGCGGTCGCCGGGCCGCGCCGTCCGATACCGCCGGCACGTGGCACCGCTTTCGCCCGGCGACATGAGGCGGATGTGGCGACTCGGGTCGACGGCATCGACTGGGCCGCGGTCGCGCGCGAGCTCGATGACTACGGCTGTGCCGCCATCCCCGGCCTGCTGTCGGCCGACGAGTGCGATGCGCTGGCCGCCGGCTATGGCAACGACGCGCTGTACCGCTCGCGCATCGAGATGCGCCGGCACGGCTTCGGCCAGGGCGAATACAAGTACTTCCGCTATCCCCTGCCCGCTCTGGTCGCCGGACTGCGCACGGCGCTCTACCCGCATCTGGCGCCGGTAGCCAACCGCTGGAATGCCGCCATGGGCATCGACGTCCGTTATCCCGCCGCGCACCGGGACTTCATCGCCCGCTGCCACCACGCCGGCCAGTCGCGGCCGACGCCCTTGCTGCTGCGCTACGGCCCGGGCGACTACAACTGCCTGCACCAGGACCTGTACGGCGAGCACGTGTTCCCGCTGCAGGTCGCGGTGCTGCTGTCCGAGCCCGGCCGCGACTTCACCGGCGGCGAGTTCGTGCTGACCGAGCAGCGCCCGCGCATGCAGTCGCGCGCCGAGGTGGTGACGCTGCGCCAGGGCGATGCCGTGGTGTTCGCGGTCAGCCAGCGGCCGGTGCAGGGCAGCCGCGGCAGCTATCGCGTCAACCTGCGGCACGGCGTCAGCCGGCTGCATGCCGGACAGCGCTACATGCTCGGCATCATCTTCCACGACGCTGCGTGAGGCATGCCATGACCCGATCCATCCGCCGTTCGGCACAAGCAGCCGACGCCAACCTGGTCGAACAGGATCCGCGCTGGGCGCGCGTGCTGGCGCGCGACCCCGGCGCCGACGGCGACTTCGTCTATGCGGTCAGGACCACCGGCGTGTATTGCCTGCCGAGCAGCCCGTCGCGCCTGCCGCAACCGGCCAATGTCGAGTTCTTCGACAACGCCGCCGCGGCCGAAGCCGCCGGCTACCGGCCCAGCCGCCGTGCCGCGCCGCCCGCGCTGGCTGAACGGCACGCGGCCATGGTGGCCGACGCCTGTCGCCGCATCGAGGCCGCCGACGCCGTGCCCACGCTTCCTGAGCTGGCCAGCGCCGCGGGCGTCAGCCCCTACCACTTCCACCGCCTGTTCAAGCGCGCCACCGGCCTGACCCCGCGCGCGTACGCCGCCGCGCATCGGGCCAGGAAACTGCGCGAACAGCTGGAAACCAGCGACTCCGTGACCGAAGCGATCTACGACGCCGGGTACGGCTCCAACAGCCGCTTCTACGAGACCGCCGATGCCGTGCTCGGCATGACGCCGTCGCGCTACCGTGCCGGCGGCGCCGACATCGATATCCGTTTTGCCGTCGGCCAATGCTCGCTGGGCGCGATCCTGGTGGCGCAGAGCCAGCGCGGCGTCTGCGCGATCCTGCTGGGCGACGATCCGCAAGCGCTGCTGCAAGACCTGCAGGACCGCTTCCCGCGCGCCAACCTGATCGGCGGCGACGCGCAGTTCGAGCAGCTGGTGGCGCAGGTGGTGGGGCTGATCGAAGCGCCCTCGATCGGCCTGGCGCTGCCGCTCGACGTGCGCGGCACCGCGTTCCAGCAGCGCGTGTGGCAAGCCTTGCGGGAGATCCCGGCGGGCAGCACCGCCAGCTACGCCGAGATCGCGGCCCGCATCGGCGCGCCGCGCGCGGTGCGCGCGGTGGCGCAGGCCTGCGCGGCCAACCACCTGGCGGTGGCGATTCCCTGCCATCGCGTGGTGCGCAGCGACGGCGACCTGTCGGGCTATCGCTGGGGCGTGGCGCGCAAGCGCGAACTGCTGGAGCGCGAGGCGCAGGGCTGAAGCCGCGCGCCGATCAGCGCAAAACGGGCGCCTGGATCTTCGCCAGGTAGTCGTGGATCTGCGCCACCACCGCCGCGCCTTCGCCGACCGCGGCGGCAACGCGCTTGGTCGATCCCGCGCGCACGTCGCCGATGGCAAACACCCCTGGCACGCTGGTCTGCAGCGGATACGGCACCGCCGACGCGCAGCCCAGCGCGCCGCCGCCGGTGCGCACGAAGCCCTTGTCATCGACCTCGACATGGCAGGTGCGCAGCCACGCCGCATTGGGGTCGGCGCCGATGAACAGGAACAGGTGGCGCACCGCCATGGTGACCGGCGCGGGATGCTCGGCGCGGCATTCGTAGCGCACCGCGCTGAGCCATCCGTCGCCGTCCAGCGCACTGATCTGGGCGTGTGTATGCAGCGTGATGTTCGGCAGCGCGGCGATGCGGTCGATCAGGTAGCGCGACATGGTCGCCGCCAGCCCCGGGCCGCGCACCAGCATATGCACGTGCGCCGCGTGCGAGGCCAGGAACACCGCCGCCTGCCCGGCCGAGTTGCCGCCGCCCACGAGCATTGCCGGCTCGTTCTTGCACAGCTTGGCTTCCACCGGCGAAGCCCAGTAGTAGACCCCGCGGCCTTCAAAATGCTCGAGCGCCGCGATGCCGGGGCGGCGGTACTGCGCGCCGGTGGCGATCACCACGGTATGGGTCGGCACCATGCGCCCGTCGGCCAGCTCCAGCCGGATCGGGTCGTCGCCGCAGTGCAGTGCCTTCACCTCCAGCGGAATCGCGATGTGCGTGCCAAACTTGAGCGCCTGCACGAACGCGCGCCCGGCCAGCGCCTGCCCGGAGATGCCGGTCGGGAAGCCCAGGTAGTTCTCGATGCGCGCGCTCGCGCCCGCCTGCCCGCCCGGCGAGCGGCAATCGATCACCGCCACCGACAGGCCTTCGGAGGCGGCATAGACCGCCGTCGCCAGCCCTGCAGGCCCGGCGCCGACCACCACCACGTCATAGACGTGGTCCGGATCGAACTCCGGCAGCAGGCCGAGGCACGACGCCAGTTGTCCCTCGTCCGGGGCGCGCAGCACGCGGCCGTCGGCGCAGATCACCAGCGGAAAGTCGCTCGCGGGCGCGTTGGCGTAGTCGAGCAATAAGGAGCAGTCGCGGTCGGCGTCGATATCGATGACGGTATGCGGGTAGCCGTTGCGCCGCAGGAAGGCCTGCAGCGCCAGCAGCCGCGGCTCGGTGCCGTGGCCCACCAGCACCGGGCCGCTGCCGAACTCGATCAGCCCCACGCGGCGCAGGATCAGCGCGCGCATGATGCGCTCGCCCAGTTCGGCCTCGGCCACCAGCAGCGCACGCAGCCGGTCTGGCATGATCACGTAGCCGTGGGTCTCGGTGACGGCGACGCCGTCGACCAGCGCGGGGCGGCCGGCCAGGGTGCCGACCTCGGCCAGGAAGTGCCCGGCGCCCTGCTCGGTGATCTGGTGTTCGCGTCCCAGGCCGTCGCGCCGCATCACGCGCACGCGGCCGCTGGTGACCAGGTACATGCCGCGCCCGGACTGGCCGATGGCAAACAGCTTCTCGCCCGCATGCCAGCTCTGCGGCGTGCCGAAACGCCGCACGCGCGCCATCTCGTCGGCGGTGAGTTGCGGGAACATCTGGTGCCAGCGTGATTCCAGCGTGGAGTACGGTGCCTCCAGGCCGCCACCGGCCTCCGCGCCCGGCTCCGTTTCGGCCGCCACTGCCTCCGACTGCAAGTTCGCCATACTGCCCCCTGATGACATCGGTACCTGCCGGATCGCGCATATCCCGGCTGCCGCGGCGCGGCTTATCGATAGTAGACGGCGCGGCGGGGAATGCGAGACGGGGGCGCGAACAGTTGCGCATTGCGCCGGCTTGGGATTGAATGGTCGCCTCGGCGCTCCGGCACCCCAGACCGCGCCGTCACCGTCAGCAAAATCAAGCCTTGATGCAATCCACCCCTGAATCCGATCCGACCCCGTCCAACGACCGTCCCGCGCGCCCGGCATTGCGCGCCCTCACGCCCGTCGAAGGACGCGTGCTTGGCGTGCTGGTCGAAAAGCAGCACACCGTACCCGATACCTACCCGCTGTCGCTCAACGCGCTGGCTTCCGGCTGCAACCAGAAGACTGCGCGCGCGCCGGTGATGAATGTCAGCGAGGCCGAGATCCTGGAGGCCATCGACGGCCTCAAGGGCCTGAGCCTGGTGTTCGAAGGCAGCAGCAGCCGCGTGCCGCGCTTCGAGCACAACATGCAGCGCGCGCTCGGCGTGCCGAGCCAGTCGGTCGCGCTGCTGGCGATGCTGCTGCTGCGCGGCCCGCAGACGGCCGCGGAACTGCGCCTGAATACCGCGCGCCTGCACAGCTTTGCCGACATCTCCTCGGTCGAGGCATTTCTCGACGAGCTGGCCACCCAGACGCCGCCGCGCGTGGTACGCCTGCCGCGCGCCCCCGGCGCCCGTGAAAACCGCTGGATGCATCTGCTGAGCGGCGAAGCCAGCGCCGCCGCGGCCGCAGAAGACGGCGGGCGTGGCACCGACGGCGACGCCGCACCGTCGGCCGAACTGGAACAGCTGCGCGCCGAGCAGCAGGCCCTGAGCGAGAAAGTGGCCAGGCTGCAAGGCCTGGTCGAACACATGGCCGCGCAGCTCGGCATCTCGGCCGACGAGTTTCTCGGCTGATTCCCGGCACCACCACCCCGCTGAAAACGCCGACCCACCCTTGCTGGCCCAGGCCAACGGGCGGGGTAAACTCATGGCGGTTAATTGCACTATCGAGCAAAAGATCGCACTCGCCGCGGTGGCAGGCGGAACTGTCGGATGGCCCGTACGTCGCCTATCCTGTTTTGCACAGGACGCCGACAAGCCAGGGGAGAGCGCCGCAGCCATGGACAAGACAGCCTTTGTATTCGCCGGCGGCGGAAGCCTGGGTGCGATCCAGGTGGGGATGCTGCGTGAACTTGCGGCCTGGGGCGTGACGCCTGATATCGTGATCGGCGCGTCGGCCGGGGCCATCAACGGCGCCTACTTTGCCTGCAACCCGGGCGTGGAAGGCGCGCAGCGGCTCGACGCGCTGTGGCGCGCAATCCGGCGCACCGACATCCTGCCGTGGAGCTGGCGCAGTGTCTGGAACATGTTCGGCGGCGGCCGCGGCCATCTGGTCGAAGCAACAGGTTTGCGCAGCCTGCTGGCGCGGCATTTCGGGCCGCGCAACCTGGAGGCCGCCGAACTGCCGCTGCACGTGGTGGCGACCGACATGCACAGCGGTGACGAGGTAGTGCTGTCGAGCGGCAACATCGTCGACGCAGTACTGGCCAGCGCCGCCATTCCCGGCGTGTTCCCGCCGGTGCAGTTGGCGGGCCGCATCCTGATCGACGGCGGCGTGGCCAACAATACGCCGGTGTCGACCGCGATCGGCCTGGGCGCCACCCGCGTGATCGTGCTGCCGGCGGGCTTTACCTGCGCCGAGCGCCGTCCTCCGCGCGGCGCGCTGGAGCATGCATTCAACGCGCTCTCGCTGCTGGTGGCGCGCCAGCTGGTGCACGACCTGCAACACTTCGCCAATCAGGCGCAGATCAGCGTGGTGCCGCCGCTGTGCCCGCTCGACATCTCGCCCTACGACTACTCCCGCTGCGGCGAGCTGATCGACCGCGCCGCCGCCACCACGGCCGAGTGGCTGCGCGCCAAGGGCCTCGACACCCCCCGCATCCCCGGCGCCCTCGCCCCGCATACGCATGACGAGACGGCGCCGAGCTGCAGTGCCGACATTCCGGCGGCCGCGCCGCACTGAAGCGTCCGCGCACCACCGGAACTGCAGCGCACGGGTCTGCCTTCTCAGGCCTGATCGAAATGCGGTACGCGGGCACGGCAAGCCGCCCCGGCGCCATTGCTACAATCCGGGCCATGCCCAGCCAAGCCGAACGCAGCGCCAGTACCCGCCAGTCCCTGATCGACGCCGCCGCGACCCTGCTCATCGAGCAGGGCTACGCGGCCTTTTCCGAAGCGCGCGTGTGCGAGCTGGCGGGCACCAGCCGCGGCTCGCTGCGCCACCACTTTCCGGAAGGGCGCTACGACCTGCTGCCCGCCATGCTGGAGTCGCTGCTGGAGCGCGAAGCCGACCGTCTGGCAGCGCTCGGGCCGCTGGGCCCGTCACTACGCATGCACCTGATGCTGCATGCGCTGGCAAACCGGCCGCAACGGCATGCCTCGCTGGCGATCCTGGAGGTGTGGATGGCAACGCGCGGCGACATCCGCCTCGCCCGCGCCGTGCATGAACCGCTGGCGTCGGTGCCGCAGCGGCTGTTCGGCCAGCCGCCGGACGCACCGCCCCAGCCGGAATGGCTGGCGCTGCGCTGTTTCCTGCACGGCGCCACCTTGCACAGCTTCGCGCCCGACTACGATGCGCAGCAACTGTCCGAGGCCGTGCGCTGGCTGATCGCGCAGTTGCCGCGGCCCGACGGCCTGGACGCTGTGCTGGCCCGGATGCTGGCCCAGCCGCGCTAGCGTGCGGACCTGCGCGCTCAAGGCAGCCACGCCAGCAGCCGGTCATGCAGCGCGGGCGGCAATGCCAGCCGACCCTTGCGGCCCGGCGCAGTCGCGTCGAACACCACGGCCTGCCCGTCCCAACTGAGCCGCACCGGCCCGGTACTGGTAAAGGTGCGATGGGCCAGCACCCGGTCGCGTTCGGCACCGTAGATCCGCAGCAAGATGCGCTCGCCGCCCAGGTAGCAGTATTCGGCGGCATAGCGGGCCGCGGCATCGACGGCCGGCACGCGGCGGCAGTTGTGCGCACCGGCGCGCTCGGTAACGCCGTGGCCGTAGACGATGGCGGTCCAGATCGCTCCGACCGCCAGCACCCGGCCGGCGCTGACCAGCAGCATGCGCCGCGCGCGTGCCGGGCGCCCCTGCGGCGATGCCATGACATAAGCGACCGCGCGGAACGCGGCCAGTCCCAGCAACAGCAGCGCCACCGCCGCCAGGTGGAAATAGACCGCCGAATCCGGCATTGACGCCATGATATGGGCCATCCCTGCCCTCCTTCCCGTAAATGCCAGAAGCCGCTGCCGGCAAAGGCCAGCTCGCATCCGGCATTCAACCAGTCCCGAACAAAATAAATCGTCGGGATTTATTCCCGATAATCAATAAAGCACGCCCTGTTTCCATTCAAGGCACCAGAATAATCAAGCGCCGGGATCGCGCCAATTCGGTGTATTCCCGCTGTGCTATTTTTGCGAAGGGTTATCGGAATGCTTTGCCGACGGCAGGCTGGCCAGCAGCGCGAGCAGCCGTGCCGCCGTTGGCACCACGATCGCCGCCAGCGCCGCGGCCGTGCCCGCATCGCCGTCGCGGGCGGCATGCTCGAGCCGCTGCGCCGTCAGCCGCAGCGCATGGCAGCCGACATAGTGGGCGGAGGCCTTGAGCCGGTGCGCGACGCCCCGGACGGTCTCCAGGTCGGGCCCGGCCCGGCGCAGTTGCGCCAGGTCGTCGCGGGTCGAGGTCACCAGCGCCTGCAGCAGTTCCCTGGCGAATGCCGGATTGCCGAAGGTCTGCGCGGCAATGGCCCCGGCGATGCCGGCGGCCTCGCGCGCGGACAGCGCCACGTAGTGCTGACCGGCCAGCATGGCGAGCAACGTCGCTTCGGTGACCGGCGCGGGCAGAGTGGCCACGTCGGCGTCCGCGCCAGCCACCGGCACCGCGCACGGCGGCAACACCACGGCGCAAATCGCGCCGCGAATGCGCCACGTGTGCATCAGCGAGGCAGGCACGCCGGCAGCGGCACTCGCCATCACCAGTTCGACATCGGCGGCCATATCCGCCTGCGGCGCGCCCACGTCGATCCGCACCACAAAGCCGAGGTCACGCAGGGTCCGGGCGGCATCCGCCAGCCAGCCTGAATCCCCGGACGATGCCAGTAACAGGGCCCGGGGGCCGGACTGCGCTTCAGCCGCGTCCACGCTATCCCACCGCAATATGGTGGCGCCGCGCAAAATCGATGACATCGACAATCGATTTCGCACCCAGTTTTTCCATCACCCGGGTCTTGTGCGTGCTGACGGTCTTGTTGGAAATAAACAGGACCTGTCCGATCTCCTTGTTCGACATGCCCTTGGCCAGCATCTGCATGACCACCAGTTCCTTGTCCGACAGCGAGGCCAGGCGCTCGGCTTCGTCGGCCAGCCCGGATTTGCCGTGGTCGATCTCCGGCATCACCGTATAGCCCGCCAGCACCGACTCCGTGCACCGCACGATTTCGGCCAGCTCCTGCGTCTTGCTGACAAAGCCATGGGCGCCGGCATGGCGCGCGCGGGGCGCGAAGGCGTTCTGGTCCTGGCCAGAGATCACCAGGATGCGCACCGTGGGATGGCTGGCCTTGAGGCGCGGAATCACGTCCAGCCCGTTGATCTTGGGAATATCCAGATCCAGGATGACCACGTCCGGCATGTATTGCCGCACGATCTCGATGGCCGCCTGGCCATTGTCCGCCTCGAGCACGTGGGTGATGCCCAGCACCTGGGAAAAGTGCGTCTTGAGTACGGCGCGCACGGGCGGGTGGTCATCGACGATCAGGATTGTGGTCAAGCTGTACTCCGTTGCAAACATCGCGTTTTCCGCGCGAGCGGGCACATCATTGTGCTAAGCCTTTGCGCCTTACGAAACCAGAAATTTCCGAGGCAGGGGTGGTTTCTTCCGAAAGGCCGCGCTTGCCATAGGGCGCCGCCGCTCATGTGATGCACCGCAAACGTGCCGGCATTGCAGTGCCGCCGACATGCTTCCCATCGCGGCGCAAGCGGGCCCAGATTGTGTTCTATATGTGGCGCGGCAGTCGACAAAGTGCCGGCGATTTCGAAATTTCTGTATCAATTTCAGATTCGTCCTAATGAGATGGCGGGCCCGCGCCACTAGAGTGAAAACACTAAACCGATCTCGCTACCCGTTTGCCGTACCGTCCGCTCTCTTCCCTCGCTAACGTTTCGCCACCCGTCATCACGCGCCCGCCTAGCGCAGCTGTCGATTCCCCCCAACCCGCCCGGGCCCCGGCACGGACCGGCCGAAGCCCCCGCGCGCTGCGGCTTGCGTGCGCCATCGCGCTGGCCATCGGCCTTTCGCGTGGCGGGGTTGGCGCTGCGCTGGCCGCAACCGGGCCGGCGCCCGATTCGCATGCGCAATGGCTGGGCTGGTCCACCGCGGTGTTCTGCGTGCTTACCCCTTGCCTGCTGGCCTGGATCATTGCGCTGTACCGCGAGGTGCGCCGGCGCCGGGCCGCCGAGGCCGCGCTGAAGGACTGTGTCGCAATCCAGACCGCGCTGCTCGACGGCATACCCCAACCGGTCTATCTGCGCGATGCCCGGCTGCGGCTCGTCGCCTGCAACCGCAGCTATGAGGAACTGCTGGGCGCCAGCCGCGGCACCCTGGTGGGGCAGCCGCTGCACGCACTGCAGGCGTCACACCCCTTCGCCCTCGACATGGCGGAACTGGCGCAGGACTACCGCCAGGTCATCGAAGACGGCGCGCCGCTGCGCACCGACCGATGCCTGCACCTGGGCGGCCGTACCCTGCATGTGCTGAACTGGCTGACCCCGCTGCGCGGCGCCGACGGCACCGTCAAGGGTTTGGCCGGCGGCTGCGTCGACCTGACCGAGCGCCACCAGATGCTGGCCGAGCTGGCGCAGGCCAAGACCGAGGCCGAAGCCGCCAACCGCGCCAAGTCCGCGTTCCTGGCGACGGTCAGCCATGAGATCCGCACGCCGATGAATGCCGTCACCGGCATGCTCGAGCTGACGCTGGCGCAAAGCCAGCTGCCGGACGAGCAGCGGCTGCAGCTGGTCACCGCGCACAGGTCGGCACTGGGGCTGCTGGCGCTGATCGACGACATCCTCGACCTGTCCAAGCTGGAGGCGGGCAAGTTCAGCATCCATCCGGCGCCCGCGTCGCTGTCAGCGCTGGTCGACGATACCCTGTTGATCTTCGGGCCCGTGGCCGCGCAAAAAGGCCTGCCCCTGACCAGCGGCGTCAGCGCCGCGCTGGCGCCGCTGCATCAGGTCGACGCGCTGCGCTTCCGGCAGATCCTGGCCAACCTGGTGTCGAATGCGGTGCGCTTTACCGACAGCGGCACGGTCCACGTTCGCCTGGATGCGCAGGCGCCGTGCGACGGCGTCCAGCACGTCGTGCTGACCGTTTCCGACACCGGCGTGGGCATTCCCTTCGAAGCCCAGGCCCGGCTGTTCCAGCCGTTCGAGCAGGTGCACGGCTGCGCGCGCACCCATGCCGGCGGCACCGGGCTGGGTTTGGCGATCTGCCGGCGCCTGGCCACGGCCATGGGCGGCCGCATCACGCTGACCAGCCAGCCGGGCCGGGGCACGCGCGTGGTGGTGTCACTGCCGCTGGCCATCGCCAGCGCGCCGCAACCGGCCGAGCCGGCCGAGCCAGCGCCGCTGTCGCCTATGGCCGGTTGCCCGCGGCGCAATGCCAGCATCCTGGTGATCGACGACCACGCCCCCAACCGCCTGCTGCTGCAGCGCCAGCTGGAACACCTGGGACACCGCGTGAGCACGGCGTGCGATGGCTGCGAAGCGCTGGCCGCGCTGGAGCGCGCCAGCTTCGACGTGATCGTTTGCGACTGCGCCATGCCGGTGATGGACGGCCTCGCCTTCACGCGCGCGGTGCGGGCCCGCGACGATGCGCACCGCGGCGTGCCCATCGTCGGCTGCACCGCGAGCGCCGTGGCCAGCGACCACGCCGCGGCGCTGGCCGCGGGCATGAACGCCGTGGTGGTCAAGCCGGTGGGCTTGCAGGCGCTGGATGCCGCCGTCGCGCAAGCCTGCGGCGGCCGGCCTCAGCCGTCCAGGGCGCCGGAGCCGGAACCAACCGGCCCCGCGCCCGGGCAAGACCCGGCGGCCTCCACCGGCACGGTGAGCGGCGACGGTTCCCGCTACGAAGCCGCCCCTGGCGCGCGGGCATCGTGGTGTGCGGTCTGCCGCGCGATGAACGTGCAGTGCGACCGCATCGCGCTGCCCGAGGACTGACCGGTCCGCTTCAGGGCTCCATCGGCACCGCGCTGGTGCACTTGATCTCGTCCAGGCACACGCTCGACTTCACGCCGCTGACGCCCGGAATGCGCATCAGCGTATCGAGCAGGAAGTCGGACAGCGATTTCAGGTCGCGCGCGACCACCTTCAGCACGTAGTCGATATCGCCCGTCACCGAGAAGCACTCCTGGATCTGCGCCAGTTCCGCCACCAGCCGCTTGAAGTTGGACAGGTCGCGGATATGCCCGCGCTCCATCGTCACGTGGATAAAGGCAACCACGCCGAAGCCCAGCGCCGCCGCGTCCAGCCGCGCCTCATAGCGCTTGACCAGCCCGGCTTCTTCCAGCCGGCGGTGGCGCCGCAAGGTCTGCGCCGGCGACAGCGCGATGGCCTCGGCCAGTTCCAGGTTGGAGGCACGCCCGTGCTCCTGCAGCACCCCGAGCAAGCGGCGATCGGTGCGGTCCAGCTCGATTGATTGCACTTCGGTTTCCTCGTTTCAAGTATTCAGGAAATCAAATTTCATAATCTAGGGTTTCCCTGCCTGTTTTACGAAATCCAATTTTGCCGCCCCGAATATACACTGCATCCCAAGCAAGCGCACCGCAAACCCGTGCCGTCACGGGTCCGGTGCCGAGCCGGCTGGCCCCGGCGCGACTGCGCAAGCAAGTGCTGAAGCCACAATATTATTTCCCGCCCCTACGTTCTTACCGAGAAAGCCATGGCCGACCTGTTTGACAATCCGATGCAGCTGATGGGCTTCGAATTCGTGGAATTCGCCTCGCCCACCCCCAACCTGCTTGAGCCGCTGTTCGAGCAGATGGGCTTCACGCTGGTGGCAAAGCACCGTTCCAAGGACGTGGTGCTGTACCGCCAGGGCGAAGTGAACTTCATCGTCAACCGCGAGCCGCACAGCCACGCCGCCTACTTTGCCGCCGAGCACGGCCCGAGCGCCTGCGGCATGGCTTTCCGCGTCAAGGATTCGCACAAGGCCTACGCCCGCGCGCTGGCACTGGGCGCGCAGCCGGTCGAGATCCCGACCGGCCCGATGGAGCTGCGCCTGCCGGCGATCAAGGGCATCGGCGGCGCGCCGCTGTACCTGATCGACCGCTTCGAGGAAGGCAAGTCGATCTATGACATCGACTTCGAGTTCATCGAGGGCGTCGACCGCCACCCGGTCGGCCACGGCCTCAAGCTGATCGACCACCTGACCCACAACGTCTACCGTGGCCGCATGGCGTATTGGGCCAATTTCTACGAAAAGCTGTTCAACTTCCGGGAAATCCGCTATTTCGACATCCAGGGCGAGTACACCGGCCTGGCCTCCAAGGCCATGACCGCGCCGGATGGTAAAATCCGCATTCCGCTGAACGAGGAATCGTCCAAGGGCGCCGGCCAGATCGAAGAGTTCCTGATGGCCTTCAACGGCGAGGGCATCCAGCACATCGCCTTCCTGACCGCCAACCTGATCGAGGTCATCGACCGCCTGCAACTGGCCGGCGTGCCGCTGATGACCGCGCCGAACGACTATTACTACGAGGCGCTCGACACCCGCCTGCCCGGCCACGGCCAGCCGGTCGAGCAACTGAAGTCGCGCGGCATCCTGCTGGACGGCACCACCGAAGGCGGCAAGCCCCGTCTGCTGCTGCAGATCTTCTCCAAGACCGCGCTCGGCCCGGTGTTCTTCGAGTTCATCCAGCGCCAGGGCGACGAAGGCTTCGGCGAAGGCAACTTCAAGGCACTGTTCGAGTCGCTGGAACGCGACCAGATCGAACGCGGCACGCTCAAGGTCGAGGCCTGACCGGCATCGGCCCGCACTGACCGGCCGCCTTCGACGGCGCGCCGGTCCGGCAACGCGCACGCCCCGCGCGGCAGACACCCTGCCGCGCGCGCGGCGACGACCCCCAGGCCCAAGCGTCCGACTCCCACAACAGCCAGAGACGCGGGCCCGCATTCCATGAGAATGGGTAGAGGAAACACTGCATGCATTCCAGCAACAACGACGGCTCGCTCAAGCGCGGGCTGAAGAACCGGCACATCCAGCTGATCGCCCTGGGTGGCGCCATCGGCACCGGACTTTTCCTGGGCATCGCCCAGACCATCAAGATGGCGGGACCGTCGGTCCTGCTGGGCTATGCCATCGCCGGCATCGTCGCCTTCTTCATCATGCGACAGCTCGGCGAGATGGTGGTGGACGAGCCCGTCGCCGGCTCGTTCAGCTACTTCGCCGACAAGTACTGCGGCCACTTCGCCGGCTTCCTGTCGGGGTGGAACTACTGGGTGCTGTATATCCTGGTGAGCATGGCCGAACTGTCCGCGGTCGGCATCTACGTGCAGTACTGGTGGCCGGAGACTCCCACCTGGGTCTCGGCGCTGGCGTTCTTCGTCATCATCAACGCGATCAACCTGGCGAGCGTGAAGTCCTTCGGCGAGATGGAATTCTGGTTCTCGATCATCAAGGTCGCGGCGATCATCGGCATGATCGGCTTCGGCGGCTACCTGCTGCTGTCCGGCAACGCCGGCCCGCAGGCCAGCGTGGCCAACCTGTGGCAGCACGGCGGCTTCTTCCCCAACGGCATGGGCGGCCTGGTGATGGCGATGGCGGTGATCATGTTCTCGTTCGGCGGCCTGGAGCTGGTGGGCATCACCGCGGCCGAGGCGGACTCCCCCGAGAAGACCATCCCCAAGGCCACCAACCAGGTGATCTACCGCATCCTGATCTTCTACGTGGGCGCGCTGGCGGTGCTGCTGTCGCTGTACCCGTGGGAGAACGTGGTCACCGGCGGCAGCCCGTTCGTGCTGATCTTCCACGCGCTCAACAGCAACTGGGTGGCCAACGTGCTGAACGTGGTGGTGCTGACCGCGGCGCTGTCGGTCTACAACAGCGGCGTGTACTGCAACAGCCGCATGCTGTACGGCCTGGCTAAACAAGGCAACGCCCCCAAGGCGCTGCTCAAGGTCAACCAGCGCGGCATCCCGCTGACGGCGCTGGCGTTCTCGGCGGTGGCCACCGCGGCCTGCGTGGTGATCAACTACTTCATGCCGGGCAAGGCCTTCGAGCTGCTGATGGGGCTGGTGGTGTCGGCGCTGATCATCAACTGGGCCATGATCAGCCTGATCCACCTGAAGTTCCGCGCCGACAAGCGCAAGGCCGGCCAGGCCACGGCGTTCCAGAGCTGGGGCTATCCGCTGACCAACTACCTGTGCCTGGTGTTCCTGGCCGGCATCCTGGTGGTGATGTACCTGACCGAAGGCCTGCGCATCTCGGTGTACCTGATCCCGGTGTGGCTGGTGGTGCTCGGCGTGAGCTACCTGGTGCGCCAGAAGAAGGCCGGCGCCGCGCTGCAGGCCGGCGTGGCCGCGCAGCAGCTGCGCTGAGCGGCCCCCAGCCAGGGTGGCGCCTGCAGGCTGCGGGCGCCACCGGTTAAAATCCCGGGCTGCGCGGCGCCTTGCGCCGCGGCAGCCGCCCCCGACCCAACCCCATCGCATCCCATGTTCGCACACATCGAGGCCTTTCCCGGCGATCCGATCCTCTCGCTCAACGAGGACTTCCAGCGCGACCCGCGCACCGACAAGGTCAACCTCAGCATCGGCATCTACTTCGACGACGACGGCCGCCTGCCGGTGATGCAGGCGGTGGCGCAGGCCGAGGCCGCGCTGCTGGCCGACATGGGTCCGCGCCCCTACCTGCCGATGTCGGGCCTGGCGGCCTACCGCAACGCCGTGCAGGCGCTGGTGTTCGGCGAGGACTCGCCCGCGCGGGCCGCCGGCCGCATCGCCACGCTGCAGACGCTGGGCGGCTCGGGCGCGCTGCGAGTGGGTGCCGATTTCCTCAAGCGCTACTACCCGCAGGCGCAGGTGTGGATCAGCGACCCCAGCTGGGAAAACCACCGCGTGGTGTTCGAGCGCGCCGGCTTCACCGTCAATACCTACCCGTACTATGACGATGCCACCGGCGGCCTGAAGTTCGACGCCATGATCGACGCGCTGCGCGCGATCCCGGCCGGCAGCATCGTGCTGCTGCACGCCTGCTGCCACAACCCGACCGGTGTCGACCTGAACCAGGACCAGTGGCGCCAGCTGATCGCGCTGCTCAAGGCCAACAAGTTGCTGCCGTTCGTCGACATGGCCTACCAGGGCTTCGGCGCCGGCCTGGAAGACGACGCCTTCGCCATCCGCGAACTGGTGGCGCAGGACGTGCCCTGCCTGGTGGCCAACTCGTTCTCGAAGAACTTCTCGCTGTATGGCGAGCGCTGCGGCGGCCTGAGCGTGTTCTGCAACACCGCGGCCGAAGCGTCGAACGTGCTGGGCCAGCTGACCGGCGCGGTGCGCGCCAACTACAGCAACCCGCCCACGCACGGCGCGCGCGTGGTCTCGAAGGTGCTGACCACGCCCGAACTGCGCCAGCTGTGGGAACAGGAACTGGCCCAGATGTGCGGCCGCATCGCGCGCATGCGCGAGGCCATCCACCACCACCTGCGCGACCATGTCAGCGGCGAGGCGCTATCGCGCTACCTGACCCAGCGCGGCATGTTCACCTACACCGGCCTCACCGCCGACCAGGCCGAGCGCCTGCGCGAGCAGCACGGCGTGTACCTGCTGCGCTCGGGCCGCATGTGCGTGGCCGGCCTGAACGAGCGCAATGTCGGCATCGTGGCCAAGGCCATCGGCAGCGTGCTGAAGGGCTGAGCCCGGTCCCATACGGCCTCATGGCGGCGCCTTCGGGCGCCGTTTTTGTTTTCGGGGCCACGCTTGCGGGCAGCGTAATTTCTACACGCACCGCGTGGCGTTTTTGACGCTTGCCGCGCCGCGTTGCCGTACCGCCCACGGCGCCATGGCCGGGGCGCTGCCCGGCACTGAACTTGCAGCCTTCCGGTATTCCCGGCGCCTTCCGACGACATGCCGGGACGCCGACAGAAGGCTCGCCCATGTCCGAAGACAACGTTCCGGCCCATTGCAGCACCACCGCCCCGCCAGGCGCGGCCACCCGCGCAGTCACGCTCCATGTCAACGGCAAGCCCTGCACCCTGCAGCTGGAACCGCGCTGCACGCTGCTCGACGCGCTGCGTGAAATCCTCCACCTGACCGGCGCCAAGAAAGGCTGCGACCGCGGCCAGTGCGGCGCCTGCACGGTACTGGTCGACGGCCGTCGCATCAACGCCTGCCTGACGCTCGCGGTGATGCAGGAAGGCCGCCACATCACCACCATCGAAGGCCTGGCCAGCGGCGACACCTTGCACCCGATGCAGCAGGCCTTCGTCACCCACGACGCGCTGCAGTGCGGCTTCTGCACCCCGGGCCAGATCTGCTCGGCGGTGGGCATGCTGGCCGAGGCGCAGGCCGGCCATGCCAGCGCGGTGCTGCCACTGAGCCCGCCGCCACTGCCGCTCAACGATGACGAGATCCGCGAGCGCATGAGCGGCAACCTGTGCCGCTGCGGCGCTTACCCCAATATCGTCGCCGCGGTCCGCGCCGTTTGCGGAAACGGCGACGGCAGCTAGGGCCCGGTATGAATCCTTTCGCCTATGAACGGCCCGGCTCGGTCGACGAGGCCATGCGCCTGGGGAGCCAGCCGGGTGCCCGCTATGTGGCGGGCGGCACCAACCTGCTGGACCTGGTCAAGGCCGGCGTGGAAGCACCGCGGCTGCTGGTCGACGTCAGCCGGTTGCCGCTGGACCAGATCACGGCGCTGCCCGATGGCGGCCTGCGACTGGGCGCGATGGCCAGCAACACCGATGCGGCCAACCACGCGCTGGTGCGCGAACGCTATCCGCTGCTGGGGCAGGCGCTGCTGTCGGGCGCGTCCGGGCAGCTGCGCAATATGGCCACGGTGGGCGGCAACCTGCTGCAGCGCACTCGTTGCCACTACTTCTATGACCTGGGCTTTCCGGCCTGCAACAAGCGCAAGCCCGGCTCGGGCTGCGGCGCGCGCGACGGCATCAACCGCATCCATGCCATCCTCGGCGCCAGCGAACATTGCATCGCGGTGCATCCGTCCGACATGTGCGTGGCGCTGGCCGCGCTCGAGGCCGTGATCGTGGTGCGCGCGACCACCGGCGAGCGCCGCATCCCGATCGGCGACTTCCATCGCCTGCCCGGCGATACCCCGCAGTGCGACACCATGCTGGCGCCCGGCGAGTTGATCGTCGCCATCGACCTGCCGCCTTCGCCCTACGCCGCCCATGCGCACTACCTGAAGGTGCGCGACCGCTCCAGCTTTGCCTTCGCCCTGGTCTCGGTCGCCGCGGCGCTCGAACTCGACGGCAAGCTGGTGCACAGCGCACGGCTGGCGCTGGGCGGCGTGGCGCACAAGCCCTGGCGCGTTCCCGCAGCGGAACGCGCGCTGGCCGGCCGGCCGCTGAGCGCGCACAGCGCGGCGGACGCGGCGCGGCTGCTGCTCGACGGCGCGCACCCGTATGCGCACAACGCGTTCAAGATCGGCCTGGCTCAGAGAGCCGTCGCCCTCGCGCTGAAGGTTGCCAGCGGCCCGCCAGGAGCTTCGCCATGAGCGTGACCGGCACCCCCCTCGACCGCGTCGACGGCATCCCTAAGGTCACCGGCAGCGCCCGCTACACCGCAGACCACACGCTGCCGGGACTGGTCCATGCGGTGATGGTGACCAGCGCCATTGCCCGCGGCGAGATCGTCGCCATCGACACCGCCGCGTGCGAACGCATGCCGGGCGTGCGGCTGGTGCTGACGCCGTTCAACGCCCCGCACCTGCCCAAGGGCGGCAAGGCGGCCGCGGACATCCCCACCGCCGGCCATCTCATGAGCCTGCTGCAGGACACCACGGTCCACTACAACAACCAGCCCATCGCGGTGGTGGTGGCCGATACGCTCGAGCAGGCCCGCGACGCCGCGCGCTGCCTGCCGGTGCAATACCGGCAGGGCGATGCCGTACTGGACTTCGCGCAGGCGCGCGCGCGGGCCCGCAAGCCTGACGAGGACGAATCCGCCGACAGCCGCCGCGGCGATCCCGATGCGGGCCGGCGCGGCGCCGCAGCCGTGATCGACGCGGTCTACACCACGCCGATGGAAACCCACAACCCGATGGAGCCGCACGCCACCCTCGCCGCGTGGGACGGCGAGCAGCTGACCCTGTACGACGCGACGCAATACGTCACCGGCGTGCGCAAGGCCGTCGCGGCCGCGTTCGGCATGGCTGCCGACAAGGTGCGCGTGATCTGCCCCTACGTGGGCGGCGGCTTTGGCTGCAAGGGCTCGGTGTGGTCGCACGTGGTGCTGGCCGCGATGGCGGCGCGGCAGGTCAGCCGGCCGGTCCGGCTGGTGGTGGAACGGACCCAGATGTTCGGCCCGGTGGGCGGGCGTCCGCTGACCGAGCAGCATGTGGTCGCCGCCGCGGCGGCCGACGGCGCGCTGCAAGCCTTACGCCATGACGTGACCACATGCACTTCCACGATCGAGGAATGGGTCGAATCCGCCGCACTCATCACGCGCCGGCTCTACGCCTGTCCCAACCTGCAGACCAGCCACCGGCTGGTCGAGCTGGACATCGGCACGCCTACCTTCATGCGCGCGCCGGGTGAAGCCACCGGCAGCTTTGCGCTGGAATGCGCGCTCGACGAACTGGCGGAGCGGCTGGGGCTCGACCCGGTTGCGCTGCGCCTGCGCAACCACGCCGACACCGATCCGGACAAGCAGCTGCCGTTCTCGAGCAAGTCGCTGCGCGAGTGCTATCGCGACGCCGCCGAGCGCTTCGGCTGGGCGCGCCGCGATCCGGCCCCACGCTCGATGCGCGCCGACGGCAAGCTGGTGGGATTGGGCATGGCCACCGCCACCTATCCCACCTACCGCTCGCCGGCCAGCGCGATGGTGCGCCTGCTGCCGGACGGCACGGCGCTGGTACGCACCGGCTCGCAGGACCTCGGCACCGGCACCTATACGGTGATGACGCAGGTCGCCGCCGATGCGCTGGGCCTGCCGCCGCAACGCGTCCGCCTTGAACTCGGCGATACGGCCTTCCCCGAGGCGCCGGTGTCGGGCGGCTCGCAATCGGTGGCCAGCGTCGCACCCGCCGTGCAGCAGGCGGCCGAGGCGGCGCGGCTGCGGCTGATCCGCCAGACCGTGGCCGATACCGCCTCGCCGCTGGCGGGCGCGCCGGTAGAGGACGTCGAGATCGTCGATGGCTGGCTGCAACGCCGCTCGCAACACCGCTCGGATGTGGCGCAGCGCGAACCGATGTCCGCGCCGATCCAGCGTGCGGGCGGGCGAGCGATCGAAGCCCGCGCCAGCACCAGGCCCGGCAAGGAGCGCCAGACGTATTCCATGCACGCCTTCGGCGCGGTCTTTGCCGAAGTCCGCGTCGACCCTGAACTGGGCGAGATCCGCGTCCACCGCGTGGTGGCCAGCTACGGCGCCGGCCGGCTGCTGAACCGCAAGACCGCGCACAGCCAGCTGATGGGCGGCATCGTCTGGGGCATCGGCATGGCATTGCACGAGAAGACCGAGCTGGACCTGGCCACCGGGCGCGTCGCCAACGCCAACCTGGCCGAGTACCACGTGCCGGTCAATGCCGACATCGGCTCCATCGAGGTCACGGTGGTGGACGAGGACGATCGGCATATCAACGCCCTGGGCACCAAGGGCATCGGCGAGATCGGCATCGTCGGCGTGGCCGCCGCGATTGCCAATGCCGTGTACCACGCTACCGGCCGGCGCGTGCGCGACTTGCCGATCACGCTGGACAAGCTGCTCGACTGAACGCCCTCCCGTCACCAGGCAGAATCTGCAGGCGCCGCGGTGGCTGCACCATGGTTGCGCCGGCCGCGATCCGGTGGAAAGATGTCGTCCACGGGCCCCGCGCCCCCAATCTGGCTGCCCGCCATGCGGGCATGGAGGCTGCCGTGACCGAGCGAATTCCACCGCGTACTTCCTCGTGCATCGCCCTGCTGCTGGCCACCGGCGCGCTGCTGACCGCGGGCCCGGCCAGCGCCCAGACGCCGGCACCGCTGGCCGAATGGCAGTTCTCCGCCGGCATCCCGCTGCAGAAGCTGTTCCAGGACGACATCCCCGACTGGCAGGTCCGGCTTGGCGCCGCCGCGATGCTGCGGCCGCGCTACGACGGCTCGTCCGAGTACATCGTGATCGGCGGCCCCAGCATCGATATCCGCTACCGCGACCTTGCCTTTGCGTCGATCGGCGAAGGGCTGGGCGTGAACCTGCTGCGCGGCAGGAACTGGCGCGCCGGCATCGCCCTGACCTACAACCTGGGCCGGCGCGGCCAGGAAGATTCGCCGCACCTGGACGGCATGGGCAATATCAACCCGGCGCCGGAAGGCAAGCTGTTCGCCGAATACGCAATCTCGAAAGCATTCCCGCTGGTGCTGCGCATCGACGCGCGCCGCAGCCTGGGCGGCAGCGACGGCTGGGTCGGCGATATCGGCGCCTATATGCCGCTGCCCGGCAGCTCGGAGCGATTCTTCTGGTTCGCCGGCCCCACCGTCACGCTGGCCGACTCGCGCTACATGAACGCCTGGTACGGCGTCAGCGCCGCGCAGGCGCGCGCTGGCAGGCCGCAGTACCACGCGCGCGGCGGCATCAAGTCATACGGCTTCGGCGTGACCTCGGTGTGGTACTTCGCCAAACACTGGTTTGCCAGCTCTGACGTGGCCGTGTCGCAACTCGCCGGCGATGCGGCCGACAGCCCGATCACGCGCAAGCGCACCAACGCGGTGTTCGACCTGTCGGTCAACTATGAATTCTGACGATCATCACTGCCAGCCTGGTTCGGCTATCGCACATTGGATGGCCCGCATCCCTGATTCAGCCGCCCCCAGTGCGGCACCGCACAGACTGCGTCCCGCATAATTGGCCGGCCGGAGCTCCGGCCGCAGGCCCCGCCAGGGGATTGCCAAGCATGCCAAAGAAGGAGACGTAGTTGAAGTCCAGCATCAAGCATCGCGTCGCGCGCAGCGCGCGTTCCATCGCCATCGCCGTTGCCGGCGTGGCCGCCATCCACACCGCCCCCACTGCCCTTGCCGCCGACGCGTGGCCGGCCAAGCCGATCAAGGTGATCGTGCCCTATACCCCGGGCGGCTCCACCGACACGGTCTCGCGGGTCGTGTTCGAGCAGGTCTCGCAACGGCTGGGCCAGCCCATCATCATCGAAAACAAGCCCGGTGCCAACAGCACGCTGGGCGTCGGCGTGGCTGCGCGCTCGGCGCCGGACGGCTACACCTTTGTCTCGGTGCTGGCGGCCTACAGCGCCAATATGTCGCTGTATTCCAAGCTCAGCTACAAGCCCGCGGACCTGGTGCCGGTGGCGGAAATGGCCGAGCTGCCGCTGTTCCTGTTCGCCAGCAAGAAGCTGCCGGTGAAGACCGTGGCCGAGCTGGTCGACTACGGCAAGAAGCATCCCGACACGCTGACCTTCGGCTCCAGCGGCGTCGGCAGTTCCGCGCACCTGACCGGCGAACGCCTGGCGATGGAATCGAAGCTCAAGCTCACCCACGTGCCCTACAACGGCAGCGCGCCGATCCTGCCGGCACTGGTGTCGGGCGAGGTCTCGGTGGCGTTCGACCCGCTGCTGGTGCCGATGCCGCACGTCAAGTCCGGCAAGATCAACGTGCTGGCCGTGGCCTCGGCCAAGCGCTGGCCGGGCGAGCCCAACATCCCGACCATGGAAGAAGCCGGCTTCCCCGGCTTCGTCATGAGCTCGTGGACCGGCCTGCTGGCGCCGGCCGGCACGCCGCAGCCGATCGTCGCGCGCATGGCCCGGGAAATCGCCGCGGCCACGCGCAGCCCGGAAGTCACGAAGAAGCTGACCGACCTGGGCTTTGTGCCGGTGGGCGGTACGCCCGAGGAGTTCCGCAAGCTGATCGAGCGCGACACCAGGCGCTACGCGGAGATCGTCAAGGCGGGCAAGATCACGCTCGACTAAGGCCTCGGGCTGGCGGCACCGGCGCCGCCAGCCACGCCGCAGCGCTTACCAGCGGTGCTGGTACATCGCCGTCAGCGTGATGCCCGCCGCCGGCAGCCGGCTGGTGTTGTTGCTGTTGCGCAGCAGCTGGCTGTACAGCGGGTAGTAGTTGCGGTTGAACAGGTTCTCGATGCCGACCGTGATCGTGTCCTTGCGCGTCAGCTCATAGCGGCTGATCAGGTCGACGGTGGTATAGCTGCCGACCTCGCGCCGGCCGAAGCTGTTCTGGCCGTTGAGGCGGTAGTCGCGGTTGGCGTAGTAGCTCAGCTGCACGCGGTTGCTCCACTGGCTCACGGGACGGAACTGCAGGTACGCCGTAACCTTGAGCGGCGGGATGCGGTAGCCGGTCATGTCCTGCATGCTGGCGCTGCCCTGCGGCCGTTCGCGCCCGTTGATCCAGGTGATGGTGCCGCCCGCGCCCCAGCGCTCGTCGTCCGAGCGGTAGTCGGCGGCCGCTTCCACGCCCGCGATGCGCTCTTCGGTGCGGGTCAGGATCAGGCCGTTGTTGAAGCTCTGCACGTCGCCCAGCTTGGACGTGGTATAGAACAGCGCCACGCTCGCCAGCGTATTGCCCAGCGCGCCGCGCCAGCCCAGTTCATAGTTGTTGGTCTTGACCGGATCGAGGCTGGACGAATTGATATCGAAGCCGGCGCGCGCATTGCGGATCTGCAGGCCGATGTCCGGCAGCTGGAAGCCCTGGCTGAACGAGGCATAGAACTCCTGCCCCTTGACCGGCGCATAGGCTGCGCCCAGGTTGAACAGCCAGGCGCCATAGTTGACCGTGCCGCCCTTGACCGTGGCCGGGTTGCTCACGCGCGATTGCGACAGCGGCACGAAATCATCGAAGCTGGCGCTGGCGCGCTCATAGCGCAGGCCGCCCTCGGCCGACCACTGCTCGCTGAACTTGTGCTGCAGCTGGCCGAAGATGCCGCCACTGCGCGTGGTCAGCGGCGGCATGTAGGTGGCCGTGCCGATGCGGTTGAAGACCAGCCCGCCGCTGCTGTCGTAGGCGCGCGGATCGAACAGGTCCAGCGGCATGTCGCTGCGCTCCTGGTTGTAGTCGGCACCCCACAGCAGCTTGGTGGCCTTGGCCTGGCCCAGCGGCGTGCTGATGGTCAGGCGCCCGCCGAACACGTCGCTGTTCTGGCTGATCTGGTCGACATTGCCGCCGCGCGTGGCCACCGCGCGCGCATCGAACGGCGGGAAACGCGTGAAATAGTCGCGGTAGTAGAACTGGCTCGATACCGTGCTGCCGAACAGGTCCTGGTGCTGGTAGTCCAGGTTGACCACGGTATTGCGCAGCTCGTTCTGGTTGTCCAGCTGCAGGCCGCGGATCGCGCGCGCGGCGGTGGAGCCGGCCGGCGCCCGTGCCACCGACGGATCGGACGCATAGTCGGTGTTCTACTTGGCCTGGTAGCGGCTGACGCTCAGCTGCAGGCGCTGCTGGCCGTCGATGCGCCAGCCCAGCTTGCCGCTCAGGTTGTAGACGTTGGAATCGAAGAGATCGCCCTGGCTGGGCTCCGGCGCAATGCGTTGGCCTTCGGCATCGTAGGGGCTGCCGATGCGCTGCGCGCCCAGGTGGAAGGCATAGTCGATCGGTCCCTGGCTGCCGGAGAAATGCTGCTGCACGTTGGCGCTCAGCCCTTCCTTGCTCAGCCGCGTCAGCGGCGTGCCCAGCGTCACCGTGGTATCCGCGCTCGGCGGCCCGCCGGCCTGGCGCGTGGTGATCGAGATGATGCCGCCGCTGGCACCCGCGCCGTAGAGCGCGCTGCTGCCGCGCAGCACTTCGATGCGCTCGATATTGCTGGGATCGATGGTCGCCAGGTTGCGCGCCGAGTCGCGGTTGGTGTTCAGCGGGATGCCGTCGACCAGCACCAGCGCGCTGCGCCCGCGCAACGTCTGGCCGAAATCCGTCACCGTGCGGCTGGAATCGGCCATGCCCGGAATGACCTTGCTCAGCATGGTGGCAAGGTTGGTCGACCCCGTGCGCAGCTCGTCCAGCTCCTCGCGCTCGATCACCGTGACCTGCCGCATCGGGTTGACCAGGTCGCTCTTGATACGGTCGACGCGCACCTCCACGGCATTCAGGCTGCCCGCTTCCACCGACGCGGCCGGCGCCTGGGCTTGAGCTTGTGCTTGGGCCTGTGCGGCCGAGACAAGCGGCAGCGTGCCCGCGATGGCACAGATCAGCAGGGACAACGGGCGAGGACGAAGGGCGAAACGGATAGAGGTGGCCGGAAGGGTTTGCATGGTGGCTGCAGGCGCGCGCGCAGGGTTTTAATGATTTGTAACAAAACCGGGAATGATAATGATTCCTGATTGTGTTAGCAAGCGCTGGTGCGGTATAGCTTATGTTTGACAAGGCATATGGCCGTGCAGGACGCGATCGGAACCTGCCCTCGTTGCCGTGATAGAGTCGGTCGTCATTCGCTGAAGCGAGCCCTATGTCGCCGCCCTCAACCAAGCAGTGCCAGGGCGGCAGCCGCCCGAGGCGCAACGCGGGCACACCAACGACTGAGGAGCCCCCATGTTTGACCACGTCAAATTCGGAGTCAGCGACTATGCAGCCAGCAAGGCGTTCTTCCTCAAAGCGCTGGAGCCGCTCGGTGTAGCGGTGGCATCGGAGGGGCCGCCGGACTACGGTGTCGAGCTCATCGGAAGGGGCAAGGCCTCGTTATGCCTGTTCCAGACCGACGAGAAGCCCGCGCATCTGCACCTGGCGTTTGTCGCAGAGACCCGGCAGCAGGTCGACGCTTTCCATCGCGCAGCACTGGCGACCGGGGCCCGGGACAATGGCGGTCCCGGGCTGCGGCCGCACTACCACGCGAACTACTATGCGGCGTTCGTCATTGGCCCTGACGGGCACAACATCGAGGTGGTTTGTCACGCGCCCGGGGTGTAACCCTTCAGATCAACAACCTGGACGCGCCAGCCCGGCCACTTCAGATTGATGCCCGTCAAGCGTGCATCCACGTCGGCATCTACGCTGAAGAATGCGCCCCAGCTTCGATCCCGCACATCCCTTCGTCAGGAGACTCATCATGTACCAGCGCATCCTGCTCGCCGTCGATGGCAGCCGTTCTTCGGACCTGGCGCTGAGCCAGGCCATCATCATCGCCAGGGCGACCGGTGCCGAGGTCAAGGCGCTGTTCGTGGCGGACGACACCGATGTCTTCTTCGAAGCCAGCTACTTCAACCCGAAGGAACTGGTCGACAACCTCATCGCGCACGGCCGCAAGGCGCTCGATGCGGCCTCCGTCAGGCTCAGCGAGGCGGGCGTGCCGCACCTGATGCAGCTGGATGAAAAGCCCGTGGCGCCGGGCCAGATCTCGTCGACCATCGTTGCCGAGGCCGATGCCTGGAATGCCGACCTGATCGTGCTGGGCACGCACGGGCGCCGCGGGGTACGGCGCCTGCTGATGGGCAGCGTATCGGAAGGCGTGCTGGCCAAGACGAACAAGCCCGTGCTGCTGGTCCGCAGCGAAATCGAAGGCTAGCTCCGAGACTGCAGGCATGTGGCTGTGGCCAGGGAGACGTAAGAACCCGCACCAGCCGGCGGGTACGAAACCTGCAAACACATGCTGGCATCCGCACTCACCGCATCCACACCATGAAACCTGTCACGCTGATTGGCGCCCCCACCGACGTCGGAGCCGGCACGCGCGGCTGCTCGATGGGCCCGGAGGCGCTGCGCGTTGCCGGCCTGGCGCAGGCGCTGTCTCGCAACAAACTGCAGGTCGAGGACGCCGGCAACCTCGACGGCCCCGCCAACCCGTGGCAGCCGCCCCGGGACGGCCTGCGCCACCTCGACGAAGTGCTGGCGTGGAACCGTGCGGTCTATGACGCCTGCCTCGGCACCCTGCAAGCCGGCCGGCTGCCGCTGCTGATGGGTGGCGACCATTGCCTGGCGATCGGCTCGATCAGCGCCGCCGCGCGCCATTGCCGTGACACCGGCAAGACCCTGATGGTGCTGTGGCTCGACGCGCACGCCGACGCCAATATCGGCACCACCACCCCTACCGGCAACATGCATGGCATGCCCGTCGCCTGCCTGTGCGGAGACGGTCCGGCACCGCTGACCACGCTGGCCGGCGCGGCGCCGGCGGTGCAGCGCAGCGCGATCCGGCAGATCGGCATCCGCAGCGTCGATGCGGAGGAAAAGCGCCGCCTGCACGAATTGCATCTGGCGGTGTACGACATGCGCTACATCGACGAGAACGGCATGCGCCACACCATGCAGCAGGCGCTGGCCGGCATCGACGCGCAGACGCACCTGCACGTCAGCTTCGACGTGGATTTCCTGGACTGCGTGATTGCGCCCGGCGTGGGCACGACCGTGCCGGGCGGGCCGACCTATCGCGAAACCCAGCTGTGCATGGAAATGATCGCCGATACCGGCCGGCTGGCATCGCTCGACGTAATGGAACTGAACCCGGCCTGCGACGTACGCAACCAGACCGCGCAGCTGGCCGTGGACCTGGTGGAAAGCCTGTTCGGGAAATCGACGCTGTGGCGTCCGCCGCCCGGCTAAAAAGTTGCACGGTGTGCCTGTCGATACTTCAAAGCCGTGCCGTATCCGCACGCCACCCTGTCGATCAAACGCCGCAAAATCTTGTCCCCAGCGTCGCCGGGCCTCATGCGGCTTGTTGAATATCTCCGAATTACCTTGTGCCGGCGCAGCTTTCAGGACGCCGGAAACGCTGCAGCGGGAGCTGGCCGGCCGAGCAGGTAGCCTTGCAGCGCATGGCAACCGAGCTTTACCAGGATGGCCTGCTGGGCCGCGGTTTCCACCCCCTCGGCGACGATCTGCAGATTCAGCGTCCTTCCCAATGCGATGATCGCGGAAATAATGGCGGCATCCTCGCCGTTCTCGGTCAGGTCGCGCACAAAGCCGCGATCGATCTTCAGCTCGCTGGCCGGCAGGCGCTTGAGATAAAGCAGGCTCGAGTGGCCGGTACCGAAGTCGTCGATGGCAATGCGCACACCCATCGCGGCAAGGCGCTGCAGGATGGCGAGGCTCTTCTCCATATTCAGCATCGCCGTCGACTCAGTGATTTCCAGGGTGAGCGCGCACGGATCGAGCCGGTGTCGTTCGATTGCGGCGTGCACCGTACCCATCAGGCCCGGGTGGGAAAACTGTGTGGTGCTGAGGTTCACCGCCATGGTCCAGTGCCTGTGGCCGGCCGCATGCCAGCGAGCGAGCTGGGCGCAGGCCTCGTCCAGTACCCAGTTGCCGATCGGCAGCATCATGCCGGTCTTCTCGGCCAGTCCCAGAAACTGGTCCGGCGTCAGCAAGCCGTGCCGTGGATGGCGCCAGCGCAACAGTGCTTCGGCGCCGATCACTTCCGTTTCGGCGGCGGAGAACTTGGGCTGATAGTGCAGCTCCAGCTGCCTCTGATGCAGCGCGCAGCGCAAGTCTTGCGCAAGTTCCAGCTGCGCCTGGACATCGCTGTTCATCGATGCCGTAAAAAAGCACGAGGCGTCGCGCCCGGATCCCTTGGCGTGATACATCGCCGCGTCGGCATTGCGCAGCAACGTGCGCTGGTCATTGCCATCATCCGGGTAGATGGCGATGCCGATGCTGGCCGAGATGCGAAGCGCGTGGTTATCGATCTCGATCGGTTCACGCAGGTCGCCAAGTATCCGCTCGGCCAGCGCCCCGGCGTCATCTGGACCATCGACGGCCGCCAGCAGCACCACCTCGTCTCCGCCCAGCCGGCCTACGATGTTGGCCGCGCCGGCAACCGTCCAGATCCGCCTTGCCGCTTCGGCCAATACGTGGTCACCGATCTGGTGGCCAAATGAATCGTTGATGACCTTGAAGCCGTCCAGGTCGATAAACAGGACCGCCAGCCGCGTACGCAGCCGCGTTGCCGCCTGCAGCGATTGCTCGAACCGGTCTTCGAAAAGCGCACGGTTGGGGAGTTTCGTCAGCTTGTCGTGCAGGGCCAGGTAGCCCAGTTCCTGGTGCGCTGCGGCCAACGAGTTGGCCAGTACGGCAGTGCGCATTTCCATGCGCAGGTCCAGTATCGACGTCAGCAGCGCCATGGCCAGCACGCAGATCGTAATCAACAGCACCGGCATGGCGAGCTCGTCGGCAGCCAGCCCGCTGGCTGCCGCGCGGCAAACGCTGCCCAGCGGAAAGCGCGCGGCGGCCATGCCCGTGTAATGCATCGCCGCGATCGCCACGCCCATCACCACTGCCGCACCCATTCGAAGATGCACGGTATGGCGCGTGTGCTGGCGCAGACGAAAGACGATCCACAACGCCGCGCCGCAAGCCGTGACGGCGATCAGGACCGAAAGGCCGAAGAGCAGCGGATCATAGTCGATGGCGGGATCCATCCGCATCGCCGCCATGCCGGTGTAGTGCATGCCCGCGACGGCGAAGCCCATCAACAGCGCCCCCAGTCCCAACCGGTTCCATGGCAGCGTCTGGCGACTCACCAGCCGCAGCGCGAACCCGGAGGCGGCCACTGCGATCAGCAGCGAATAAGTGGTCAGGGCAATGTCGTAACCCAGCGGGATTGGCAGGCGAAATGCCAGCATGCCGACAAAATGCATGGACCAGATGCCGAGCCCCATGGCCAGTGCCCCGGCAGCCAGCCACATCTGCGCCGCATGGCCCCGCGCCACCGTCAACCGGCCAACCAGGGTGAGCGCCGTATAAGAAGCCATCGCCGCGACAAGCACGGAAAACAGTACGAGTAACTTGTCGTAGCTATGGACGAGCATCGAAGTGGAAGCGGAGACGCAGGAATGGGGGCACGGGCATGGCAGCGTGGTACCTGTGCAAAACCCGCGATTATGGCGCACAACGCGGGTCGGGTCGCCGCTCCACGTAAAACGCTAATCCGGCGCTTGCCGGGTGCGGGGCGCAACCATAGGCAGGATGGGTTGGAAGGCCGCCGTGGGTGGAGGGCAAACCGGCGTCAGGGTCCGCAAGGCGCCTCATGGCACTGGAGATGTTTGATACAACCCGTATCAAGAAAGGCCCGGCATCAGGGACTGATGCCGGGCGAAGCCAGCCGCTAGGGGAAGCGGATCTGCCATCGCAGCGTGGATTCACGCTGCCAGGTGGCGTTTGGAATTTAGCGCAACGGCGCCAGAGCGATTGCAAACGAATGTAAAGTGCAGGCGCCTGCTACCGGTGCCAGGTCGTCAAGTTCAAGGACGCCGCCATGACGAAGCTCCGATCAGGTGTTATATTGGGAGCCATCGTTTCCTAATTTGCCCGTCTGGCAGCATGACCGTACCCCAGCCACAAGTCCCCACGCGCTCGCGTTCCCGCGGCCGCCCGCGCGAGTTCAACGTCGACCAGGCGCTGGATCGGGCTGTGCGCGTGTTCAGCGAACACGGTTACCACGGCGCTTCTATCTCCGACCTGACCCGCGCCATGCGTCTCGCCCAGGGCAGTCTCTACAAGGCGTTCAAGGACAAGCAATCGCTGTTCCTGGCGGCGTTCGATCGCTACCGCGCGCAGCGGTCGGAGAAGCTGCACCGGGCCATCGACAAGGCCGGCACCGGGCTGGAACGCCTGCGCGCCACGCTGGACTTCTATGCCGACTCCGCGCAGGGCGCCACTGGCCGGCAAGGTTGCCTGGTCGTCGGCAGCGCGGTGGAACTGTCGGCATTCGACAAACCGGTTGCCAGCCACATCGCCGCCGCGATGTCGCGCAACGAGGCGTTGCTGGCCGACCTGATCCGCCAGGGCCAGCAAGACGGCTCGATCCCGGCCCATGTGGACGTCGAAGCGACCGCGCGGATGCTGTTGTGCCTGACGCAAGGCATGCGGGTCGTCGGCAAGACCGGACGCAGCCGCGAACAGATGCAAGCCGTGGCGACGGCTGCGCTGCAGGTATTAGCCTGAAAATTTTTTTCGCTATTTAGGAAGCAATCGCTTCCATTTTTGACCGAGGAGAACACCGATGAAGATCGCTTTTCTTGGACTGGGCACCATGGGCCTGCCAATGGCTGCAAACTTGCTCAAGGCCGGCCATGCAGTGCGCGGCTGGAATCGTTCGCCCGCGCCGGTGGCGAAACTGGCAGCGCTCGGCGCGCAGGGCGCGGCCACGCCCGTCGAGGCGGTCTCCGATGCGGACGTGCTGATCTCGATGCTGGCCGACGATGCCGCCACCCGTGCCACGATAGTGGATGCAGGGACACTGTCCGCGCTGAAGCGGGGAGCCATCCATGTCAACATGGCCACGATATCAGTGGCCCTGGCAGCCGAACTGGCGGCGCTGCACCAGGCGCAAGGCGTGGACTATGTCGCCGCACCGGTGCTGGGCCGGGCAAACGTTGCTGAAGCGGGCCAGCTCAACATCCTGGCAGCGGGCAATTCCGACGCCATTGCAACCGTGCAGCCGCTGCTGGATGCAATCGGCCAGAAGACCTGGCACCTGGGCGAACGCCCAGAACAGGCCAATGCCGCCAAGCTCGCCGTGAATTTCATGATCGCCAGCGCCATCGGCACGATGGGCGAAGCCGTGGCACTGGCGCACGGCCATGGGGTGGACAAGGCCGGCTTTCTGGAACTGGTCACGTCTACGGCCTTCGCTGCTCCCGTCTACAAGGGCTATGGGCAGGCCATCGCCGAAGAGCGCTTCGAGCCTGCTGGATTCAAGCTGGCGCTCGGCCTCAAAGACGTGCGCCTGGCACTGGAGGCTGCGGAACAGGCCAACGTCCCCCTGCCCCTGGCCAGTACGCTGCGCGATACACATATCGAAAGTCTGGCGCATGGCGAAGGCCACCTGGATTGGGCGGCACTGTCGCGCACGTCGGCACGCCGTGCCGGGCAGGCCTGAACAGTCGGCCCGGCGCAGCAGCGCCATGCGGGTTGATCTCATTGCGGCGGAATCCCGGTGTCCCTGACCACGCGCGCCCAGCGCTCGCGCTCGCTCTTGATAAAGGTGCCGAATTGGGCCGGCGTATCGCCGCCCGGGATGCCGCCCAGCTCCGCCAGCCTTGACTTGATCTCGGGTTCGACCAGGATGCCGGCGACTGTCTTCTGCAGCCGGTCTATCACCTCCGGCGGCGTGCCGGCCGGCGCCACCAGGCCGAACCATGCCGTCACCTGGAAGTCGTTCACGCCGGCTTCCTTCATGGTGGGAACGTCGGGCAGCTCGGGCACGCGGCTGGCGCTGGTCACGGCCAGCGCGCGCAGCTTGCCCGAGCGGATATGCGGCAGCGAGCTGGGCAAGTTGTCCACCATCATGGTGACCTGTCCCGCCACCAGGTCGGCCACGGCCGGCGCCGCGCCCTTGTACGGAACGTGGATCAGGTCGGTGCCGGTGCGCTTGCGGAACAGCTCGCCGGACAGATGGACCGACTGGCCGGTGCCCGAAGATGCAAAGGAGTACTTGCCCGGCTGCGCCCTGGCCAGCGCAACGAGTTCGGCGACGGTGCGGGCCGGCACGTTGGCATTGACCACCAGCACATTGGGCACCGACACCACCAGGGTGACCGGCGCAAAGTCCTCTGCGCGGTAAGGCAACTGCCGGTACAGGCTGTAGTTGATGGCATTGGGCCCGATATTGCCCATCATCAGCGTGTAGCCGTCGGCGGCCGACTGCCTGAGCGCTTGCGCGCCGATGATGCCGCCTCCGCCGGCGCGGTTTTCCACCACCACCGGCTGGCCCAGCAACTCGCCCATGCGCTTGCCGACGAGGCGCGAGGCGATATCGGTCGTTCCACCAGCAGCCGCCGGCACGATCAGCCGGATCGGCTTGTCGGGATATGCCGCCAGGGCTGCGCCATGGGCCGCTATGAGGGCAACACCAAGGGCCAGCGACAGCCCGTTGAAAGCCTGTTTCATCGTCGTCTCCTGTTACGGCCGCGCCATGCTTCTGTGTTGTGGTCGTGGCGCGGCGTCGAATCACGATAAATCGACCGTCAGAGCGACGTGAATTCACGTTTGGAGAAAGAAGGCTTCGGCCTGACGGAAGCCGTGACTCAAGTCCGCGCACAAAGCAGCCGATATCCGCCTTGAGCCGGCAGCTTCCGCGGACGAATTGCCCAGCGCCGGCAAACCAGGAGAAGTACCACCGTGACGATGATCGAACCGATTGCAGCCAAGACAGCGGCTGCCGTGTCGATGGATGCGCCCGCGGCACCGGCCGCCACCACCAGCGAAAGCGCCGGCGACGCGCCAGGAATTAGCGGCCGGCCCGCGGCCAGTACCGAGATCCATATCTCGGCCCCCGGCCACGCGCTGGTTGGTGGCGACAAGGCCGCGTCAGTGCGCGACAACAGCGATGTCGACGACAGCGGCCTGCCCGATCAGGCCAAGGATGCGATCAAGCGCCTGCGCGAACTGCGCGCACAGCTGGAGCGCAAGCTGCAGGAGCTGGAGGAGGCGAAGAATGCCACCACCGGCACGCCGGACCAGAAGCGCATCCGCATCGCGGTGCTGCAGCAGGAAATCGCCAGCCTGGGTAGTGCCATCACCACCACGACCGCGACGCTGAACCAGGCCATTCGCGAACTCTCGGCAGAGCAGCAAATGCTGGCCGGCAGCCTGGCAATGCGCTAGCACGCCAGGCGGCATCGCTCAGTCGCGGCGTCGCTCAGCCGCTGCTTCGCTCAGTCGCGATAGGCCCACAAATCCACCACGCGGCCGCCGTCGTCCGCGATCAGGCGGAATGCGGCCGGCTGGTAGTCGGTATCGATGGCAAGCACGCCGGTGGCATTGGCGGGCAGCGTGCCGCAGGCCGACGTCGACAGCTTCAGGCTCAGCGTATTCGGCATGGCCTGCGCGGCGAGCGTGCCCGACAGCTGGCATGCCGAAGCGCCGGGCGCGATCTTGCCTTCCCCGGTGACGGTGAAGGTGGCGCTGGCGCCGGTGGGCAGCACCGTGGTGTAGGTACCGGCCACGCTGGCAAGCTCGACGCTCGCGGCGGGCACCGCCGCCTGGCTCAGCAGCCTGACGCTGGCGGACGCGTCCGCGCCCGGTGCGGCAACCCAGCTGCCGCCCTTGTCGCGGCGGTAGATGGCGGTGGCCTTGTCTTCGGCATCGGCCAGGGCCAGGTAGCGGCTGCCGTCCGTGCCGGCGTAGTACTTGCCGACGGTCGGGTTGTCGGCATCGCCCACGCTGACGACATAGGCGCCGGGCTCCAGGTCGGTGACCGACAGGGTTGCGGTGGCGGGCGGTGCGCCGTTGTCGGGCGCGTCGTTGCCGCCGCAAGCGGCCAGCCCCAGCGCGGCTGCCAGGGGGAACAGGGAAATAACGCGTTTCATCGGGACCTGCCTCACTGGCCGAACAGTTCACCCAGGCGCAGGCGCAGCCATTGCTGGCCGGCGGGACGCTGGTCGAAGCCGATCTGCATGGCGGTGACGGCCGTCTTGGTCTTGTAGACCACGGACTCGTCCTCGGCCTGCGCGGCGGTCGGCGTGCCGCTGCCGGCGCCGATGCCGAGCCCGTACGGCGCCGTGCCGCTGAACTTCAGCGCATAGGCGTCGAAGGTGCCATGCCGCGAGAACGCGAACGGCGTGGCCGCCGTCGGCGCGTTCGGGAAGTTGACGTTCAGCGCCAGTCCCGCCGGCAGCAGCGGGCCGCCGTTGGCCTTGGCTTGCAGCGTGCCGAGCAGCTTGGTGGTCAGCTGCGCCACCACGCCGGACACCGGGCTCGCCAGGCCGGCATTGTCGACCGAGTCCGTGCCCGCGCTCAGCGCGATCGACGGAATGCCGCGCGCCGCGCCGAACTGCGCATTGCTGACGGTGCCCGAGCTGTTGACGATGCGCCCGACGTTCTGGCCTTCGTTGGGACCGGACAGCACCAGGTCCGGGGCCTTGCCCCAGCGTGCCGGCGCCAGCACGTCCAGGCCGTACATGGTCGCCATCACGGGCGTGCCATGGGCGTAGTGGTAGTCACCATTGGTGTAGCCCGCCTTGGTGAAGGGCCCCACCGCCGGCTCACCGGTTTTAGCCGCGCCGTTGTGGCAACCGCCCTCGGCCTCGACCTGGGTCTTGTCGTTGTCCGGCACGATGACCGTGGTGCTGTACATCACGATGCCCGCGCCGCGGCCGCTCTGGCCGGTGCAGGGTACGCTGACGATGACGTTGTGGCCGGCGCCCTTGAGCGCGTCGTACAGCGCCTTCAGGTTGCTGGTCAGGCCGTCGTCGTTGGTCAGCAGGATGTTCAGGGCGAAGGCAGGACTCGCCGAGGCGGCCAGCAAGGCCGCGGCGATCAGGCGGGATTTCATGTCAGTGGCAGGTCTGGGTGGTTCGGGAATGCGGGCGAAGCGTGCCCGCGCGGCAGGCAAGTTACTGCGGGCAGCCCGGTGAGGCTGGCGGGGCGCACGCGCCGGCAGCGCCGATGTAGGTGGCGCGGGCCGGGCGCAGCGCCCTGGGGTCGTCCGTGGTGGACGGACGCTACCTTAACCGCGCTTCATGACAGTTGCGTGAACAACAAAGGGCGCGATGCGCGCTGCGGGGTGTCTGGCCGGTGGCTGGCCGGGTATCGAGGCGCGGTACCGCGGCTGGGAGCGGGATCCCCACCAGCGACCCGGAGCCGGGGCGGAGCAGGGACAGGAGTGGAACTTGATCAGACAGGCCCAGGCTGGCTTAGGCCGCGCCAGCTGGGCCTGCGACAGGGCGATTGCTGCGCGCGCTCGCCTATCGCGTGGAACGTGGAAGGTTTTGCTTGAAGGTGCCAGGTTACGAGCCAACCTTGAGCTGGCCGCCGCGGCCCAGCCCGCCCTTCACTTCCTGGGCCTTGTAGTTGCGCAGCGAGACCACCATGTTGTTGTAGGCGTCCATGAATGCCGCCACGGTGGCCTTGCCTTCAGGCGTGCGCGAGAAACCGCCCAGCCCGCCGGCCGCACCGCCGCCCAGCGCGCCGAAGGCGGCACCGATATTGGTTGCCGTGGAGTTGCCTTCCGAGATGGACAGCTGCACGCCGGACCGGATGTCGAACATGGTCAGGGTTACGACCGATGCCTTGCTTTGCATGGCGCCGCCGACCAGTGCGCCGACCGCACCGAACAGACCGCCCACACCGGCGGCCAACTGGCCCGTGGAGTCGTTGTCGATGATGATTGCCGGCTCCATGTAGTAGTCGGCCGCGACGCGCTGTCCCTTCTGCTGGCGCGAACCGGCGCGGAACTCGCCGGAATTGCGCTGCTTGTCGGTAATGTTCGAAAGCTTGCTTTCGGTGCGGTTGTTGCCGACCGAGGTGATCACGAAGCAGTTCGACTGCTGCACCGCCAGGCGGATCAGTGGCTCGATGGTAGTGACTTTGGTGGCTGCGCCGAAGCTCGCATACCATTCCTTGCCCCGGCCATCATCGACGGCCAGCGTGCCCAGCGGCTTGTCGCAGCGCTCCAGCGTCGGATTGGCATTCACGCTGGTGGCCCCGCCCGCCGCGCCGGTGGCGGCCGTCGGTGCCGTGCCGGTGCTGATGATGCCGCCCCCGCTGGCGCAGCCAGCCAGGATCAGGGATGTGGCCAGGCCGGCCACGCGCAGAGAAGTCTTGTTCGGCATGAAAACGCGTTCCTGTTGACGGAAGTAATTAGAAAAATCGGAGGATGGGCGGGCTTAGCGGGGCTGCCAGCCGGCGCGGTCCCATACCCAGTAGTACGGATAGCTGCTGTACCAGGCCAGCCAGGATTTGCGGTAGGCTTCGCGCACCTGGTACAGGCTCTGCTCGTCCTTCTTGGCTGCTTGCGCTTGCGGCAGCAGGTCCCGTGCCTCCTTGCTGCCTTTCGCTGCAGCGCGCGTCAGCCACGCCTCGGCTTCAGCAGGGTCCGAGCCCATTTCCTCAAAGCCCATCAGGTAGATTCGCCCAAGCGCCAGCTGGGCCTGCATATGGCCGTTGTCGCCGGCCTTGCGCAACCATTGGAGGGCCTGATAGCTGTTGCGCTCCACGCCATCGCCACGCAGCAGGCGCAGGCCGAGGTCGTAGGCCGCGTTCGCATCGCGCTCAGCCACCGCTGCCAGCGCCTGCATACGGTGGTCGGCATCCGCTGGTGCAGCCTGCCCTGTGGCGACACGGCGATCCTGCTCGGTGCAGGTGTTGCCTTGGCACAGGCGTACGGTTTGCGACTGGGGGGACAACTGGTCTGCTGGCGATTGCGCGGCGCATGCTGCAAGGCCAACAACCATCGAAAGCATCAGAAACGTAATATTTCTCATAAACGGAATGTCCTGATACATCTACATTTTCTGGAACCTACAATATTCTATTGTAACAAAATGTACGCAGTCTAGCCCCGCTGCACTAATGCCGCATAAATGCCGCACTAATGCCGCTCTCCTGGAAAGATGCCTTGCCGGACTCCGACGCAAGACCTGAATTTCCGGCCAGTACGGGATTGGCAGGAACTTGCTACATTGCTGACTACTGGCGAAAACAGCCCCAGGCAGCTGCCCCGCTCACCGAAAACCGACAGACAAGGGAGACATCGAATGCACACCGCACTTCAACTTCGTTCGCAAATCAAGAGCAGCGGTGAACTCGAGCTATCGCTAGAGAGCATCGACACGCCGCATCCTGGCCCGGATGAAGTGCTCATCCGCATTGAAGCCTCTCCTCTCAACCCGTCCGATCTCGGCCTGCTGTTCGGTGCGGCTGACATGAGCACGGCCAGGGCCAGCGGCACGGCCGAGCGCCCCATCGTCACCGCGCGCGTTCCGGAAGCCGCGATGCGCAGCATGGCGGGCCGCCTGGATGTGTCCATGCCGGTTGGCAATGAGGGCGCGGGCGTGGTCGTCGATGCAGGCTCGTCCCCTGCGGCGCAAGCCTTGATGGGCAAGACCGTGGCTGCCATCGGCGGCGCGATGTACTCGCAGTACCGCTGCATTCCCGCAGACCAGTGCCTGGTCCTGCCCGAAGGCGCTACGCCTGCTGACGGTGCGTCGTCATTCGTCAACCCGCTCACCGCACTGGGCATGGTCGAGACCATGCGGCGCGAAGGACATAGCGCCCTGGTGCACACCGCCGCGGCCTCCAACCTGGGCCAGATGCTCAATCAGATCTGTCTCAAGGATGGCATCAAGCTGGTGAACATCGTGCGCAAGCAGGAGCAGGCGGACCTGCTCAAGGCACAAGGTGCGGTCCACGTCTGCAACTCCGCGTCGCCCACGTTCATGCAGGAGCTCACCGAGGCACTCGTCGCCACTGGCGCAACGATCGCGTTCGACGCCACGGGCGGCGGCAAGCTCGCCGGCCAGATCCTCACCTGCATGGAAGCGGCCTTGAACAAGACGGCCCGCGAATACAGCCGCTATGGCTCGACCACCCATAAGCAGGTCTACCTCTACGGCGGCCTGGACACAAGCCCGACCGAGTTCAACCGCAACTTCGGCATGGCGTGGGGCATGGGCGGCTGGCTGCTATTCCCGTTCCTGCAGAAGATCGGGCGCGAGCGGGCCAACGCGCTGAAGCAACGCGTGGTGGCGGAGCTGAAGACCACCTTTGCCAGCCACTACTCGAAAGAGATCTCGCTGGCCGAGGTGCTGGACCTGGATGTGATCGCCGTCTACAACAAGCGCGCGACGGGGGAGAAGTACCTGATCAACCCGAACAAGGGCCTGGCCAGGTAAATCACCCGGGGCGCCTGCGCGCCCACCGTGTCAAGAACCAGCCGCTGCGCAACAGCCAGCGGCGCGGTGCGGCTGGCAATGCGTGAGCGCCTTCCAGTTCCGCGGCGGTGTGGAAGCTCGCTCGGGTGCTGCCCTGGCAGTCGTCGCGCACCAGCACGCGCAGGGGCAAGTCCAGCGCAACGCTGGGTGCCGCGAGCATCAACGGCGTTCCCCGCTTGGCGTTGCCAGGGATCAGGACCTGCGTCGGCGGCATCTGGCTGCTGCCAGTGATGCCGTGGCCGTCTCTGACCGACCCGGTGCAGGCGTTCGAGCATCGTCGGCCTATGTCTGCTGTGCAGCGATTGCGGTCCTACGACGGTTATGGGCGAGCGGCCGGAATGCGTCACCAACCGGCCATTGATCCAGCACCTGACCTTTGGTGGTGGGGCACCGGTTAAAGGATGCTCCGCCAGCGCAGCACTCAGAGCAGTTGCACCTACAGTACGACGCCATCTTTGGCAGACCATTGGGAAAAGGTCCGATGGATGTGTGCGTGAGTTTGAAAGACTCGCTGTCTGCCCTCATTAGGGAGCAAGTCGTACCCATCCATCTTCTTCAGCCAGTCACGTTCGCCCCAGTTGCACCAGACGAGGACCTGGCGCGTCTCCTTCAGATACCGGCGAAGCAGATCCGCCCGGACGTAGAGCAGCTTGTGCTTGTCGCCAAAATAGCCTTCGCCTGCTTGTCTGTAGAGCGTTGCGGGATGGCCGCTTGCATCGAAGAAGTCGATTTCGCGGTTGCTGCAGGAGAGGCCAAGACGCTGGATCAGGCTTGGCGCCGGTATGTGAAAACCCGAGAAGGTGTTCTGCGCGGAGTGGTAGGACTCCCAGCCAAACTGGATGGATGGCAGCTCAAGTCGGACACCCGGAATATGGCGGGTGGTGGGGACGTCGAATTCAATGACGGAAGCTTCTTCGTCGCCCGTTGTAGTGCCTGACATCGAGGCGATCTTGATGGTGAGAGACCGCTTCTCACCGGCGCTGTAGTCACGCTCGTACTCATCGAACGCCTCCGCAATCTGCCGGCGGTATAGGCCATTGCGCTTGAGAAGATGCCGCGCAAAGTTGTGGCGGTGGCTTGGCTCTCCTGCGAACAGATAGTGCTCGTCGGCTCCCTCTGGGATCTTCTGGTTACCCGGGTAGTCGATGGACAGGAACCTCGACCGGAGCGTGTCCACATCCTTCTTGGCCACAAACACTCCGCGCAGGAAGGCAAAGAGTTCACGGTCGTGCGAGCTGTCAGCTCCTTGGACAAAGCCTTCGACGAGCACCCATTCACCCCGATGCCCATTGATCTCGGGGACCACCAAAAGCGAGTGCCAGTTTGGCGTGAACCCGCCTGCGACCCAGTCCTCCGTGGTCGCGGCGGGCGAACCGAAGAGGTCCGGCAAGGGAGGCGTCCAATCGGGTGGCGCCTTGGGGAAAGTGGGATCTACACCGCAATCGGAAGTCCGGCTACCCTGACGCCAATCCGGGAGCTTCCGGTTCGCATCGCGCTCTCCCCACATCTCGAAGTACGCGATCCAGGAATACTTCTTACCGTAGCGGTCAACTTTATGTTCGTTGCGAGCGTTCCAAGAGTTCCGCCCAATCTCCGACTCGACGTGCTCGAACCGCTTGTCCCGATACCCCAGGTCGAACATGCGCCGCTCGATCTTTGACCGTACCCGCACGTAGTCTGGCTTCGTATAGTCATAGTTTGCCCTGTTGGGAATCAGTCGACCGATTGTGTAGTTGCCGAAGTCCATTTGGATGGCGTGGCCAATCGCATCCTTGACTGCGTCATCAGGCGTTCCATTGCTGGTGAATGGCGACGGGGTATTCGGGAATGGTCGGCTGAGGTAGCGGCCTGACGTCTTCGGCAGCTTGACGCACCTTGCTCGCCGCGCGACCTCGATAATCCCAAGCGCGTAATCCCGCATGAGCGTGTGGTGCGTCGCGTGGCGCGCACGAGGCGCGAACATCTGAAGGTAGAGCTTCTTGGCCAGGTCCCCAAGGAGCGGCCTGAACGAAGCTGCCTTTTTGGAATCGACCAGCGACAGGGCCGTCCCGTAGGCGGCCGCAAGTACTCGCTCAGGGAGATACGGATCGTTAAATTCTAGGCATGCCACCGCGTGCGAGAACAGTAAGTCCGGATGTTGCTCTCCGATCAGAACGAGTGCCTTGGTTGCAAGGTCGCGATCACTGCGAACAACTGTGGGCAGGACCAGGGAGAACAACACCACGAGCTCGGCGGCCACAGCCCTAGTCATGTTCACTGTGTCGAGCTTCTCCGCCCAGGTCAGCAGCCTATGAATGGTCGGTGAGGCATACCTTCGTCGCAGGTATTCGGACCAGCACAGGTCGCGGTCAGCCATTGGATAACGCGACAGAAACTTGTACAGCCGCTTGGCATGGTAGGGATGGCTCGGTTTCGTCGCGACGGCCGCCAACGCATCCACGACGCGCTCCCAGGCGCGGGAACTTGCGCCCAAGTATTGATTGATGACCTTCTGCGTCCCCTCGGTGAACGCGGTCGGACTTCTCCAGAACAGGCCATCGACAAACGGCTCGAAATAGGCGTTAAGATCTTGTGCTTCCCGTGGCAGCGAGAAAAAGAGCTCGCGTTGGCTGGTAGGAAGCCTGCTCCCAACGCGCTCGGGGAACTCCGTGATCAATGCTTGGGCCCATCCCGGCTCCGCATAGTGGCCGAAGTTCCGATCGGTTAGCCGAAAGACCTTCGCGAGCGGAGAGGTGGCTGCGAAGCTGTCCTTGATGGCAGCAGGCGACGACGGATCCAGGTATGCCTTTAGCAGGTGCCTGGCGATCAAATGGTCGCTGAACCGCTGGTAAGGCAATCGGTACACCACCCGGGACTTGTGCTGTCCGTCCCTCGTGGAATACCAGATGGCGTCCTCTTCGATTAGCCCGTTCGTACGCATCGCCTCCAGAAGCTGGCGCCGTTGAGCGGGTCGTAACGAAGGCCTGCTCGCGGCGACGATGCGGTCTGCCTCTGACGGGAGGACATAACCGCGGAGTTTCGCTGCCATGCAGGGTGCGAAACCGGCAATCCGCTTGTCGACGAACTTGTCGTCACCCTTCAGCAAGATCCAGCATCCCTTGTCCTGCAGCCCGAACTCGTGTTCGATTTGTTGCCCAACGCGATTGACGAATGATTCCAACACGAACGTCATGCCGCGCTGTCCGGAGGCGATGCCTGCGAAGCCCTTTGCCAGCTTTTTGCCCGACAGGCTCTGCAGCGACTGGCAGATGAGTTTCAAGGTGAGAGGGCGCGAAAACTCGCGGTCCAACAGCGGAACCTCCGGCAACGGCAGCTGATAGTACTGAAAGAAGGCGGCCTGCGCATCGAACTCCTGGTCGTCGAAGCCGTAATGCTGAAGGCGATGAAATTTCTCTAGCAGGCCGCTGAAATACCTCCGGTGGACGTCAGCGCGACAACTGGCTGAAGCGTTGATTTGAGGAACCCATCCAACTCCACTTTCATGCGCGGCGCAGATACCTTCACGGAAAGTTTGTTCACTATGCGGAGGCTGGATGATTTCGTGCCGAAGTCCCACCCGCTGCGCTCGATCCGCGCCATGGCCAACCAGGCGCTGGTAAAGATGGACCGGTTGTTCGCACAGATGTACGAGGACGATATCAAGGGTGGCCAGCCCAGCATCGCGCCGGAGAAGTTGCTGCGGGCCATGCTGCTGCAGGTGCTCTACAGCGTTCGCTCCGAACGCCAACTCATGGAGCAGACGCAGTACAACCTGCTGTTTCGCTGGTTCATCGGGCTGTCGATGGACGACACCGTTTGGGTGCCCACGGTCTTCACCAAGAACCGCGAGCGGCTGATCAAGCATGATGCGGTGATCCAGTTTTTCAACGAGGTGCTGGCCATCGCGCAGAAGAAGAACTGGCTGTCGGGCGAGCACTTCAGCGTGGACGGCACGCTGATTCAGGCGTGGGCAGGCCACAAGAGCTTCGTGCGCAAGGACGGCGGCGACGACAAGGACGACAACGACGGCGCCAACTTCAAAGGTCGCACGCGCAGCAACGAGACGCACGAGTCCAAGACCGATCCCGATGCCAAGCTGTACCGCAAGGGCAAAACTGCGAGTGAACTTCGCTATATGGGTCATACCCTGAGCGACAACCGTCACGGCCTGGTGGTGAGCGCCATGGTGACCAATGCGGACGGACATGCTGAGCGCGAGGCCGCGAAGGTGATGCTCAACGATGCCCGACAGGTGACGGACGACCCGAACACCGAAATCACGGTGGGTGCAGACAAGGGCTACGACGCGCAAGAGTTCATTCAAGCCTGCCTGGAACTGAAGGTGACGCCCCACGTGGCACAGAACACCTCGGGGCGCCGCTCGGCCGTTCCTGATGCCATTGCTTGCAGCGCCGGGTATGCCGTTTCGCAGCAAAAGCGCAAGCTGATCGAACAAGGCTTCGGATGGGTCAAGACTGTCGGGCGCATGCGCCAGGTGATGGTGCGTGGACTGAAGCGAGTCGACCAGATGTTCGTGCTGAGCATGGCCGCCTACAACCTCGTGCGCATGCGCTCACTGGGACAAATCCGTCCGCAGTTGCAGTAATCGCGGTAATGAGGCCGGAATCGGGCGCCAAACCGCCGAAAAAATCGATGTAGGGACGTCCCGCTTCCAGATTGTGAAAAATCGCAAGCCTACTGCCTTGCAGGGGGAAGCCTCGCCTCTTGTACGGGGAGTACTTCAGCAACCTGCTAGGTCCGACTTCTCAATGGCTATGGCCTCAAATGGAGTCCGGCATGTCACGACCACCCCGATGTTGGGGTGGTCGGCGACGAGTGAGATCAGGGTACTGATCGCCTGTCGCCACTCGCGCCGACGTCCCTCATTGACGCCGTCGACGACGAAAACAGTGCGGCCCCTTGCCCCTTGTCCGGCACCCGAAAGCTCGGCGAACTTGTCCTCGACCGAAGTCGCCTCGCCGAGGCGCGCGCAAATATCCGCAAGCACGTCGCCTTCGAAGTTCTTCGCCAGCACCAAGACTGTGGGAGCTTCACGGGCAAGGCGCTCACTGGTGACATCGCACAGCAGGTGGGTCTTGCCCGTGCCCCATTCACCACCGATGAGCAGGAGCGGATCAGAGAGCAGCTTGAACGACGGGCTGCCCGCGTATTCCGCCTCATCCCGAACAATGCGCAGGCAGCGGCCAATCGCATCCAAGTTCGCGCGCACGCTGTTGTGCGCGGAAGAGTAGCTCCCGTCGTCCGGGGCAAGCTTGGCTTCCTCGGCCCGCCAATGGGCGATATCCTGCATCAAGCGGGCGTCGATCTCAGACAGCTGGTCGGCCCATTCATAGCCCGCAGTGGCATCGCGCGAACGCAGGCGATCCATCATCGCCGGAAGCGATGCGCCAGCGGCGTCAACCAAATGCTCGATCTCCGCGGGTCTTTGGCTATGATGCTTGGCGCGCTTCCAGGCTTCGGCGAACTCGTCGAGGACCGACCGGAAGCGCGTTTGCGCAGCATCGCCACATGCAACGTTGTCGATGGCGGTAGACAACGCGGCAATCCGAAGATTAGGCGCGCTCGGATCGATGCCGGGCGTATACCTTTGGCCCGCTTGACGTATTTGATCCCTGCAAAGATTGACCAGTACCGCTGAAAGTGATGGCGGATCAGAGGGCATAGTTCACTGTGTAGTAGCTAGAAGGTATCGCAATCCAGGAGGAGGCCTGGTCGAACGCCCCTCTACTTCGCCGCTAGCTTGTCTGGGATACGGGACTTGCCAGTGGGGCGGAAGGGCGACGCGTGGACGCCGGGTCTTCGAATCATTTGTCTCGAGGCTAGTTTCGCGGGCATAGCGGGCGCTCAGGGTGCTGGCTCGTAGGACTGCTTGCAGCCTGAAACGGTCAAGCTGCCCGGCCAGGCTCGAAGGGCTGTCCGGTATAGGCAGAAGATTGAAGTTCACCAACGGCTGCTTTGCCACTGCTATTGCGTGACGGCCAGGATGGGGAAATGTATGGTGGGGCCGTCTGGATGATCCCACTTGGAGAATCACCTGTCGGGTGGCGCTTGTGCGTAGCAACGGTGTTCGATGCCATTCGCGGGCCGGAACCTCTCGTGGGTGTGATGTCTGTAAAGAACACCACATCATTAAGCGATGTTGTCCATGGTGGGCGACTTGGCCGTGCGTGACGTTCAAGGTTTTAATTTTCAGTGCTTGCTTTGGCAGCCTCTCGACGACGCCGGAGCACCTTTATGATTGCGTCCTTCACATCATTTGCTCGATGCTGGTCTAGCACAGAGATCGCGCCGACAAGCATGGACAGCGCGCCTCCCCGCGCCTCTAGCCGCTCCGCGAGCGCACGCCGCTCGATCTGTCCAACATCGTTCAGCTTGAGACTACGAATTGTCCGTCTTCCCTCCGGAGACTGGCCTTCGAAAACCCAACCGCGCACGAGCAAAATGTGCTGTGAATAATTGTGAAAGTGCGGATTGACCCAGCTGAAATTGGCCGGAGCCACCGGGAACGCATCGCCGGACGTGAGAGCAATGCTGAGCACAGGACATCGAGCCGGCGCGGGCCCCACGAAGGTTCTGGTCATGAACCTGTATCTGCGGTTCCAAGACAAGAAATATGCGTTCTTCCGGATATTGCAGGTCCCACAAGAAAGCGCAAGGTTCCTGATCTCGTATGCAAATTGAGGAAATGTCGCCTTGTCGACAAAATGCTCAAGATGAGTCGCGTAGTCGTCGTACAGGTGACGTCTGCAAAAGCAGCAGCGTCCCAACTGCGCCGTCCTGAGCGCAATCTTCAGCCCGGCGCGGAATTCGATCGCGACTTTCGCCCTGGATTCCCATGTAAGGCCGACCAACGCCGCAGCTGTGGTCCCGGCAGGATAGCCAAGGGTCGGAACGATTCTGTCAAATCCGATGTTCACCGCTGAGGTCCTTCGTCTAGGAGCGCCTCAATGACATCGGCCATTGGATCGCTTGGAGTGAGTGCGTCACGGATCGACCTAAGCTTCGGCATCAATCCTTGGAACTCCGCATTCTCGAAGTCGCCTCGCTCGATCAAAGACACGGCTCGCTGGACCGTGTCCACGACGAGCCTGTTCCTGCTGGAGCCAACGCCGAATTGGGAAAGAAGCAACTCGTCAGACGATGCACCGTAGGACGCGACACTGGTCTGCGGCGCATCGCTACTCATGTCAACAATAGAACTGCCCTCCGGAGCGGCCCCCACGATGAGTGGCTAGTGTGTGCATACGATGAGATGCCCCTCCGTCTTCATCGCGCCTGCACACACGTCGAATACCGTCGCCATCAGCTCCCGCTGCCATTGCGGGTGGAGGTTGTTCTCGGGCTCGTCTATCAGCAGGACAGCCTTGTCCTCGAGCCCGAAGCCAATTGCCAGGATGCTGGAGAACATGTGATACTCACCTGAGCTTAATTCCATTGCTGAAAAGCCAGAATCGTCCCTTGCCGATTTAACAGTGACATCCACTAGTCGCACGAGGTCCGTGAGCAATCCCAGTCGTAGCACGTTGGGCGCGATGCCTTGGCAGTGCGCCCCCGTCTCATTAAGCTCGACCGCAAGGCGCCGCTTCCCGTTGTTCACAAAGAATTGCAGCGCCAAAAACTCGTCGTAGCCGAATTCCTGTAGCAGCCACTGCGCCGTGGCGTAGGAAATGTGCGGGCGATCTGCGGCTGTCTTGCGAGTGCTGTCGGACTCAGGTCGTATGCCTTGCACGATCCCAAGCAAGTCACCCATCGGGCCTCGTGCCTTCTTTGACACACCACGCTGGGCCTCCAAGATGTACTTTACGGATGGTCGAATTCCCGCGTGCCGATGTGCAACGCTAAAGAATTCCCATCTGCAACGCTCTGCCCTAGCAGGGTCGAGCGCAAAAGCCAGCATGGTCTCCAGCGGTGCCTTCTTGCTAAGCAGGTTGCTGATGACTCTTTGACCAACGTACGTGTAATTTGGGACGTCAAACGGACTGCGAGTTCCTCCCGGCAGTTCCTTCTGTGGAAACCGGTCAGCCACCGAACCTGATACACAAAGCACCTGATCCCGACCCGGATTCCGTACAGACGACGCCTCTTCTCGAGCGTTGCGTTCCACCACCGCCAGCCCAGACACGATCCCCTTCAGCAGCGTGCTCTTGTGTGAGCCGTTACGACCTGTAATGAAGGTTGTCGCAAAGTTGGTTGACCTAGGTCGATCTGACTCAAGCAACAAGTCAACCGACCTGACCTGATTGTCCCAAGTATGGAATGCCGCAGAGTGAATAACCGCCATGCTACCCCGCCTCCCAATTCTAAGTATGCCACGCGCACATTAGTATGCCACGTGCACATAAGCGTGAGCGTCTTTGACGCTCAGCCCTTGGCGGTTTCGATCGCCAGGGCAGCAACTTTGGAATACCCCATCATCCAAGGCTCTATCAGTCCTGCTTGTACGAGATCACTTCCGTGGCAAGCCGGTGACCGTGTGAGGAGGTGCTGGTCACCCGGCAGCAAAGTTGAACGGGCTTTCGGACATCGACTTGAGCAAGTCGAAGGACAGACCCCGCATGCGGAACAGACATTCAATTGCAAATGCCAGCTTTCCGCTCATGGCCGATAGGCGCCCCCCACCAGCCAAGACTCCCTCCGCCCCAACCTTAGAGCAGGCGCCGACGATACATGGCTTCAGCAACGTTCCGGACAACATTGCGCTCGCGCTCTAACCTGCATACCTGACCAGTATGTCAAAATTCGTTTCTGAATGATCTGATCCATTGCCGCTCCGGCGTGGGTGTTCGAGAATGGTTTGTCGCCAATCCAATGGCGATCAGGTTTAGCAGCCTGCATACCACACACGGACAGCGCCGCACGAGCGGCGCTGTCCGTCGCGCCATCGAACGTCCACACCTGCGGGCGGGCCTTGGCAGGGGAGCCTCAGGGCTCGCCGGTTGAGTGGTGCCGGTCTGCTGATATGACTCCCCGTGTCAATCGAGATTGGTTGGTTCAGTTTCACTTTCCCATATTGGTCCCAATTTCCTGAGGGCGACGTAGCAGTAAGTCTCGACGGTGGATCACGCTGATATCCGCGGGTTGGTTACCGCATTACAGAGGTCCGCCCAATGAGCCGGCCGCTATCTAACGTCGCAAGTCGGATGCAATCCGTTGCCTAGCAGACCCGCGGGTTGCTCGTGTGCCGGGCTACGCCGCCTTCAGGAAACTGGCCTCACAGTAGTGTCAGATAGGTTGATGGCCTAGGTTACGCTTCCCGCGCTTCGTTCGGTACGGCAAGCGACATCGCGAGCTGGCTGATATCCCATATGAATCCGCTCAGTTCGCGGGCCACTGCGACCACCGCAATGTTCGGGTTCTTGCCGCGGGCGGCAAGTTTCCGATAGCGCCGGCACAGTCGAACCTGAGCGTCCCAAGAGCGGTCAACGATGGCCTTTGGGATGCCTTCGTGCCGGCGTTGGATCTGGGGACTCACGCGTGCGGGGTGCCGGTAGCTCCAGGCGGCTTCTATCAATAGCTTTCTTGCATAGCTATTGCCGTTCTTTGTGATGCTGCCCTGGCGCCGCTTTTCTCCCGATGAGTGTTCAGCGGGCGTCACGCCGAGCCAGGCCATCAGTTGGCGCGGATGGGCAAAGCGTGAGAGATCGCCCAGCTCGGCGAGGATGCCTATCGCCGTAGTGAATTGCACGCCGCGCATGGTCTGCAAGCCCAATACGGCCGGGTAGAAGCGCCAGTTGACCACTGCTTCGCGCAAGGCCTCTTTGAGACGGCTGCACTGTGCGAGCCGATCCTCGATGGCACGTCGATATTCGTCAAAGGCAAGTTGTTGCCACACGGTGTCGAACACAAAGGCACTGATCCAGCGCCGGTGCGCCGGTCCCCAGTCGGCTCTGCCGGTGTAGCGAACACCGTGCGAGAGCAGAAAGGCCTTCAGCCTTTGTCGGGCGCGCTTCAGGTCGTCTTTGGCGCTGACCCACGCGCGTGACAAATCCCGGAACGCTTCGTCTTCCACGCTGGGCACGTACACCGCCGAGAGATCGCCGGCGCGCAGCGATCGCACGAGCTTGACCGCATCGCGTCGATCGGTCTTGATGCGTTCACCAGGCTTTTTCGGGATCAACGACGGCGCACACACCATGCAGTCGAATCCCTTTTGTGTGAGCTCGCGGTAAAGACCATAGCCGCAAGGGCCTGCCTCGTAGACGATTCGGATGTGGCGCGCTTTGGACTGCAGGCGCTTGCACAAGCGGTCGGTATCAGCCTTCGATGTACCGATCTTGCCAAGCTGTTCCACCTCAGCCATGCCGAGTGCGTACGCGACCGTGATCGAGTCCTTATGGACGTCCAGACCGACATACAAAGTGATATCGTTTTCCATGCTGGCCTCCGCGCTGGAAATCGCCGGGTGTGGCACTGTCCACACCGTGCGGCTCTGGCAGTCATGCTAACCCGCGTTTGATTCCTCGCGGCGGGCCAGCCCTCCTTGCCCTTGCTCCAGGGGAGTCATACTGACTAACCCTGCCCTGTGCTCGCCCACCCGATTAGCAGCGGACGACGGGCCTCCACCCCTTTAGTTCGGAGGTCATTATGCAAAGCAACACCCCGGCTCCCCAAGAGCCCACCCTTTCCCAAAAAGCTCAACTGGCCGAGAACCTGGCCAAAGTGGACCGCGCCCAGGCCCGCCCCCACGCCAAAGCCGCTCCGCCCCCGCCCAGCAAAGCCGTCACCCTGGAGGAGCAAATCCTCGAGGCCACTAACGACATCCTGCGCGTCAGCGCCGGCCTTCAGTCCTTCCTGACCTTGCTGGACCTGCAGAGCGACACCATCCCCCAAGGCATCGGCCTCCACGCCCTGCTTTTGCCGCTCAAGCAACAGCTTGACGAGAGCGCAGATCGCCTGCAGGCACTGGTCTGACCAGGGAGAGCCAGCTTACCCGCCCGACGGATGAGCAGCGCTGAAAAACAAACGGCGCGAGCCAACTAGTCTCGCGCCGTTTGCATCTCCGTCATTGGCGCCGTGCGTCTCAATGAAAATCCCGGCTCCCCACCAGCAGCCGCCCCAGCATCGGGCTCAGGTCCACCAGTTCCTTGGCCACCAGGTGGCGCACGTCGCCCTGGCGCTGCCAGGTGCCGACCACGCCCAGCAGCGTGGCGCCCAGCACCTCCTTGCGCTGGCGCTCGACCAGGTCGGGCCACAGGATCAGGTTGATGCTGCCGGTCTCGTCTTCGATGGTGGCGAAGATGGTGCCGCTGGCGGTGGACGGGCGCTGGCGCACGGTGACGATGCCGCAGGCGCGCACGCGGCGGCCGTTGGCGCAGCGTTCGAGCTGGCTGGCGGTGACAAAGCGCATCGCCGCCAGCTTGTGCCGCAGCAGCGCCAGCGGGTGCGACTTGAGCGACAACCCCAGGCTGGCATAGTCCGCGGTCACGTCTTCGCCGAGGCGCGGCGCGGGCAGCGCAAGCGCGGCTTCGGCTGGCGGCGCCTGGTACAGCAGGTCGCGGTGCGCGGCATGCGCGGCCGCGGCGCGGGCCTGCCAGCGGGCCTGGCGGCGGTTGCCGGCGAGCGGCGCGAGCGCGTCGGCGGCGGCCAGCACGTCGATGTCGTGGCGGTCCAGGCCGGCGCGCAGCGCCAGGTCTTCGACGCTGTCGAAGGCACGCTGCGCGCGCGCGGCCTCGATGCGCAGCGCGGCGGCCTCGCGCATGCCCTTGACCCGGCCCAGGCCCAGGCGCACGCGCGGGTGCGGCGGCCGATCCTGCCGAGTGCTGAACGCATTGGCCGCATTGGCCACATTTGCCGCCTCGGACTCCGGCACCGGCTCCAGCGTGCTGTCCCAGCGGCTGATGGTCACATCCACCGGCAGCACCTGCACATCATGGCGGCGCGCGTCCTGCACCAGCTGCGAGGGTGAATAGAAACCCATCGGCTGGCTGTTCAGCAGCGCGCACAGGAAGGCCGCCGGATGGTGGCGCTTGAGCCATGAACTCACGTACACCAGCTTGGCAAAGCTGGCCGCATGGCTTTCGGGGAAGCCGTATTCGCCAAACCCCTCGATCTGCTTACAGATCGCCAGCGCGAAGGATTCCGGATAGCCCTTGCCGGTCAGCGCGCGCACCAGCGCGTCCTGGTGCTTGCGCAGGTCGCCGCGCCGCCGCCACGCCGCCATCGAGCGGCGCAACTGGTCCGCCTGCCCGGGCGAGAAACCCGCCGCGTCGATCGCCAGCTGCATCACCTGCTCCTGGAAGATCGGCACGCCCAGCGTGCGGCCCAGCACTTTCTCGATCACCTGGTTGAAGTAGACCGGCGGCTTGCCCGTGCGGCGGAAAGCCTCGCGCCGCTTCAGGTACGGATGCACCATGCCGCCCTGGATCGGGCCGGGCCGTACGATCGCTACTTCCACCACCAGGTCGTAGTATTCGCGCGGCTGCAGCCGCGGCAGCATCGATTGCTGTGCGCGCGACTCGATCTGGAACACGCCGATGGTGTCGGCCTTGCAGATCATGTCGTAGGTCGGCTTGTCTTCCTTCGGAATATCCTCCATGCGCGCCGGCAGCCCCGCGCGCGCCGGGTCGATGCTGGGGTTGGGGATCATCTCCAGCGCGCGCCGGATCGCCGACAGCATGCCCAGCGCCAGCACATCGACCTTGAGCAGCCCCAGCGACTCCAGGTCGTCCTTGTCCCACTGGATCACGCTGCGGTCGGCCATGGCCGCGTTCTCGATCGGCACCAGCCGCGACAGCTTGTGGCGCGCGATCACGAAGCCGCCCACGTGCTGCGACAGGTGGCGCGGAAAGCCGCGCAGCTGCGCGGTCAGGCTGGCCCACTGCTGCACTGCCGGGGACTCGGGATCGAGCCCGTAGCGGGCGATCTTGTCGACAAAGCCCGGCCCGCCGTCCCACCATGCCTGGCCCTTGACCACCTGCTCGACCACGCTGGCGTCGATGCCGAGCGCGCGGCCGACGTCGCGCAGGGCGCTGCGCGAACGGTAGGTGATCAGCGACGCCGCCAGCGCGGCGCGATGGCGGCCGTATTTGTCGTAGATGTACTGGATCACCTCTTCGCGCCGCTGGTGCTCGAAATCCACGTCGATATCGGGCGGCTCATCGCGCTCGCGCGACAGGAAGCGGCCGAACAGCAGGTTGGCCTGCTCGGGGCTGACCTCGGTCACATACAGGCAGAAGCACACCAGCGAATTGGCGGCGGAGCCACGCCCCTGGCACAGGATGCCACGCGAGCGCGCAAAGCGCACGATGTCATGCACCGTGAGGAAGAATGGCTCGTAGTGCTTTTCCTCGATCAGCGCCAGCTCTTCGTCCAGCTGCTTGTCCCACTCCGGCTGCAGGCCGTTGGGAAAGCGCTCGCGCTTGCCACGCTCGACTTCCTTGCGCAGGTACGAGATCGGGGTCTCGCCGGGCGGCACCAGTTCCTCGGGGTACTCGTAGCGCAGCGTGCCCAGCGAGAAATCGCAGGTCTGGGCAATCTTCAGCGTCTGCGCCAGCGCCTCGCGCGGGTACAGGCGCGACAGCACCTGGCGCATGCGCAGGTGCTGCTCGGCATTGGGCGCCAGCGCCATGCCGCATTCGTGCAGCGGCTGGCCCAGCCGGATCGCGGTCAGCAAGTCGGACAGCGGCTTGCGCGAGCGCACATGCATGGTGACCGCGCCGGCCGCGGCCAGCGGCACGCCGGTCTGCGCCGATACCGCTTCCAGGCGCGCGCGGTGCAAGGCATCGGCATGGCCCTGCAGTTGCTCCAGCGCGATCCAGGCACGCTCGCCGAACACGGCGCGGCACCACTCGGCCTGCTCCCGCAGCCGTTCCGGCTCGGCGCAGTAGTCGGGCAGCAGCAGCGCCACGCAGCCGGGCATGCCGCGCAGGTGGGCGACGTCGCCGGCCGGCGCGGCAAGGTCTTCGGGATGCAGCCGGTAGCTGCCCTTCTGCGCGCGCCGGCGGCCCAGCGTGATCAGCTCGCTCAGGTTACCGAAACCCTCGCGGTGCTGCGCGATCAGCACCAGCCGCAGCGGCGCCTGCTCCGGGCGAGCGGCCGCGGTCAGGCTGAAGCGGCTGCCGATCAGCAGCGAGAACGCATCGGCGGCGCGCGCCAGCGCCTGCAGCCGCTGGTGGCGGCTGGCGTGGAAGCCGGGATCGTCGTCGCCGCTGCCGAAGGCATCGCCGTCGTCGAGCAGCGGTTCATCGATGCCGTCATCAGCGCCGTCATCGGCACCTTCATCCACACCCTCGGCGCCCCGTGCCGCGCTGCGCGCCACCGCGTCGTGCAGGCGCTTGCGCAGCGTCTCGATGGCATCGTGCGCGCGCGCGGTGCCGGCCACCGAGCATTCATCGGTCAGCGCCAGCCCGCTGTAGCCCAGGCCGAAGGCGCGCTCGATCAGCTCGCCGGGGTGCGAGGCGCCGGTCAGGAAGGTGAAGTTGGAGATGCAGTGCAGCTCCACGTAATCCGGCAACGCCGGCAGCAAACCCGGCAACGAGGCGGACATCGAAGGAGGCAACGAAGGAGGCAACGAAGGAGGCAACGGCGGCGCGCTCATGCGAACAACCCATGCAGGAACCAGCGGTATTCGCCGCCATCGTCGTGCGCGCCATGGCCCGGACGCTCGCGGAAGATCCAGCAGCGCAGGCCGTCGGCGCGCTCGGCGATAAAGTAGTCGCGCGTGGCCAGGGCCCCGTCCCACCAGCCGGCCTCGATGCGCTCGGGCCGGCTCAGCAGCGCCAGCGGGCCGCCGTGGCAGGGCCGGTGGCGCTGCACCGGCAGCGGCAGCGGTTGCGGCAGCAGCCACAGCGGGCGCTCCGGCTGCGGCCCGGGCAGGCTGGCGGGCTTGCCAGCGGGCTCGTCGACCGGGCACCAGCGGTTGGCGCGCTCGGGCCGGTGGTCGGCCAGCGGGCGCGGCTGCAGCACGTTGTCGCGGCCCAGCCGCGCCATCAGCGTATCGAGCAGGCGGCCCAGGTCTTCCGGCGTGCCGCCGGGCTCGGGGAACAGCGCCTCGCTTTGCGGCACGCACGCGGCCATGGCCTCTACGCGCAGCGCCAGGCCGGTCACGGGGGCATGGAAGCTGAGCTGGTCGAGCTTTTCGCGCAGCAGCCGCGACAGGTGCGCGGGATCGCGGCTGGGCTGGGCCAGGCCCAGCGGCACCGGGGTGCCTTCGGTGGCCGCGCCGCGCCGGTAGCGTTCATGTTCCAGCACCAGCACGCAGCGCGTGACGCCGGCCTGCTGCACCGCCAGCCAGCCCGCCAGCGCCAGCAGCAGCCGCTGCGCGCCGGCCAGCACGGCTTCGGCGGATTCGATCCGGCCCGGCAGGTCCATGCGCTGCGCAAACGCCGGCGGCGCCACAAACCAGACAAAGCGTGCCGGCGCCTCGCCATAGGCCTGGTCCAGCCGCGCCAGCAGCGCCGGGCCCAGCCGGCGCGTCAGGCCCGCGCGCGGCAGGCGCCGCACCTCGCCCAGCGTGCGGCAGCCGATGCCGTCCAGCCAGGCCGGATCGGCCAGCGTGTGCAGCACTTCCACCGGCAGGCGGTCGAGCAGCCGGTGCAGGCGCGCCATGCCCACCGCCCGGCGGCCGGGCCGCACCACGCCGCGCCGCGTGCGCCGCAGCGGCTGGCGCGCCAGCCATGCGGCACCGTGCGCGGTCGGACCACACCCCACCTGGGCCACGGTGCCCAGCTGGCGCACGCAGGCACGCACCGCGCGGCACAGCGCGCGATGGCCGCCGAACAGGCGCAGGCTGGCGCTGACATCGAGCATCAGCGTGGCCGACTCCGGCTCCTCGTCGACGGTCACGCCCGGCGTGAAACGCAGCAGCGCCAGTGCCACCGCTTCCATCAGCGCGACTTCGGCAGCCGGGTCGCGCTCCAGCTGCACGATATCGGCCGACAGCGCCTGCACGCCGCCGCGGCGCATGCCATAGCGCACGCCCAGCTGCATCGCCGGGCCATTGGCCAGCACCACTTGTTCGCGCGCCATCACCGCCACCGGCAGCGCATGGTGCAGGGTGGCGGCAGGCGGGCTCGCGGCGGGCGCCAGCTCAGGCCAGTTGGGCTGCAGGGCGTCCAGGGGCAGGCGCGGCAGGTGCACCGCGATCCAGTACGGCATCGGAAGAAAGCTGAGAAGACTGCGCCAGCGGTTCGGGCACGGCGGGCATCGCCACAGTTGCCCCTGCGGGGACCGGCCAGGCGGCCGCGCGCGTGGCCGCCGCCATGCCGTCCAGGCGCAGCAGCAGCGGCGTGTCCCGCACCGGCCCGCGGCGCTTGTGGAAGGTGATCGACAACACGTTGCCGGGCAGCGGTGCCAGCAGCAGCCGCAGCACCGCGGGCGACGACTCGCGCAGCGCCGCGGCCGGGCGCAGCGCCCAGGCCACCGCGTCGCCGGCCTGCGCCAGCACCTGCAGCCGCCGCAGCGCCTCGGGGCGCGCCGCCGGCAGCCACACCAGCACGCCGCCAAAGGCCTGGCTGCGCAGCACCTGTTCGGCGGCCCACAGCATGTCGGCCTGCTGCGCGGCCCTGGCCGCCTCGGCCGGAGCCCGCACCCAGTAGCACTGCCGCGCCGGCAGCCCGGCCGCGGCCAGCCCCATCGCATTGGGCAGGTAAGGCGGCGCCACCAGCGCAATGCGCCGCCCCGCCCCGGCCAGCGTGCGCAGGGCCGGCAGCAGCAGGCGCATTTCCCCCGCGCCGCCCTGCGTGGTCAGCAGTTCGGTCAGGCCGCCGGCCGGCCAGCCGCCGCCGGGCAGTTCCGCCGACAGCGCGTCATACCCGGTCGGGCACACCGCGGCCCCGCCGGCGCGGCCCAGCTGGCCGGCCCGCCACAGCCCGGGATAGCGCTGCTCGAGCGCCGACAGCGCCTGCTGGCGCTCGGCCGCGGCCGGCCGGGCAGGCCCGGAGTCTGCCGGCGCAGGGAAAAGCAGACCCTCCGCCGCCCTTGGCGGGGCTGCGTGCAATGGCGCAGTCATGTGAGGTTAGCGTCGCTCGCCGGCAGGGCGAGGATTTAGGATATTTACGATAACTGTATATTTATACAGTATCGATGACAAGGCAAGGGGTAACGGCAGGAGGTGGAGGCAGCGGCACTGCGGAGCGTCTCGACGATGCGCCGGCGCTTTCGCGCACGCTGGCCTTTGGCCGCAGACGCTGCCATGCACTATCATTCAATAGAATGATTTTTATTAGAAAAAGCTTCTATCGAATGATAAACACGAGGTCGATAACACAGGTATCATTCTAAAGAATGATTTTTCTCATTGACTAATGCTATGTCATTAATCTCCCAATGCCGCCAGTTGCGGGAAGCCAGGGGCAAGAGCCTGGGCGAACTCGGCCGCATCCTCGGCATGGCGGCGCAAAACCTGTCGGCCATCCTGCTCGGCAAGAAGGACAGCCGCGCTTCCACGCTGGAAGCGCTGGCCGCCGCGCTCGATGCGCAGTGGGTGCTGGTGCCCAACGAACGCCTCGCCGAAGTCCGCCAGGTGCTGGAAGGCAAGGGCAGCGGTCCCGACCGCGGCGCCCGCGCCGCGCTCGATATCTTCCTGGATCAGGAATGAGCTACGACCTGCACCCCCGCTTTCTGGAGGTTCGGCTATATGACCGGCTGTGCGGCTACCTGTGCGAGGCCGGCGGCAATGTCCGCTTCGTGCCCGCCGATGAATTCCGCGGCGACACCGACCGCCCCACGCTGAGCCTGTCGATCACCGTGCCAACCGAAGCCGGCCGCCGCGCCACCGCCGAGGTGCTGGACAACCCCTTCCATCCCGCGGTCTACAACACCGGCCATGAACTGCCGCCCTACTTTGCCGGCCTGCTGCCCGAAGGCGAGCTGCGCAAGCGGCTGGAAGCCACCCGCAGCAACCCTGAAGACAAGGACGACTTCGGCATCCTGGCCTCCGCCGGCAACGACCTGCCCGGGGCGGTGGTGGTGCGGCCGGCGGAGATCGGCGCCCTGCCCGCCTATGCCCGCGCCTATGGCGTGACCGGCGGCGCCGACAACCTCGAGATCGCCGTGGTCGAGGGTGCCACGCAAGGGGCCGCGTCGGTGTCCGGGGTGCAGAACAAGCTGGCGCTGTCGACGGTGCAGGACGGCAAGCGCTACACGCTGCCGAGCCACGGCAAGCTGTCCGACATCATCGCCAAGCTGCCGGCCAGGAACGACGACGCGCAGGTGTTCAACGAATCGGTCTCGATGCAGCTGGCGGCCGCCGCCGGCGTGCATGTCGCGGCCACGCGCGTGCTGCCCATGTCGACCATCGCGGTGGAGGGACTGGCCGAGGCTTTGGGCGAGGACCTGCACTACCTTGCCGTCGACCGCTTCGACCGCTCCCCGTCCGGGCGCGTCCATGCCGAGGACGGCTGCCAGATGCTGGGCCGCATGCCGGCGCGCAAGTACGCCAGCATCGACGGCTACGTGCAACTGGTGGCCACGCTGTACCGCCTGAGCCCGAGCGGGGTCGAGCATGTGCGGCAGTTCTTCCTGCGCCAGGCGGTCAATACGCTGATCGGCAACAGCGACGCGCACCTGAAGAACTTCTCGGTGATCTACCCCAACGGCGTGCTGCCGGTGCTGTCGCCGGCGTACGACATCGTCTGCGTGGCCGCGCTGCCCGGCTTTGCCTCGTACGGCCAGAACGTCGCCATCGACCGGCTGCAGCGCGAGGAAACCCTGGCCATGTACGAGGCGATCGCCGAGAAAGCCGGCGTGCCGCGCCGCATCGCCACCGCCGCGGTCAGGGAAGCGGTGGCGCTGGCGCATGCGCGCTGGCCGCGCCTGCTGGACGAGCTCGACGCCCCGCCGGCCATCCGCGAGGTCGTCACCGATCGCCTGGCGACGCTGCCGCTGGCGCGCGCCGCGCGCGCGGGCCGGTAAGTATCCGCGCCGCGTGGCGACACCTGAAGCGCCGCCATCGCGGATAATGCGCCATCCACCCCTCGACCTCGCCCCATGTCCGCCAGCAGCCCCAGCCCCCGACGCATCGACTGGACCACCCTGTTCCTGCTGACCTTTCCCCCGCTCAGCTGGGCCGGCAATGCCATCGTGGGCCGGCTTGCCGCCGGCACGGTGCCGCCGGTCGCGCTGAACTGGGCGCGCTGGGTGCTGGCCGGCATGCTGCTGGCACCGTTTGCGTGGCGCGGCGTGGTTGAGCACCGCGCGGTGCTGCGCCGGCACGCGGGCGTGATCACCGCCATGGGCATCCTGTCGATCGCCAGCTATAACGCGCTGCAGTACCTGGCGCTGACCAGCTCGACGCCGATCAACGTGACGCTGATCGGCGCGTCCACGCCGCTGTTTCTGATCGTGATCGGCGCGCTGTGCTTCGGCGAACGGGTCAAGCCCTGGCATGTCGCCGGCGCACTGCTGTGCATGGTCGGCGTGACCTTCGTGCTGGTGCGCGGCGAACTGGCGCGGCTGGCGCAGCTGGACCTGGTGCCCGGCGACCTGTTCATGCTGGCGGCCACCATTGCCTGGAGCGCCTACACCTGGCTGCTGCGCAAGCAGCGTCCCGCGCTGCCCCTGCCGGTGCTGCTGTTCGCGCAGATCGTCACCGGCGTGCTGGCCAGCGCGCCGGTGACGGCATGGGAACTGCTGACGCTGGAGCAGCCGCTGCAATGGAACGGCAAGGTCGCGGGCATCCTGCTCTATGTGGCGACCATCCCGTCGCTGCTGGCCTACTTTGCCTGGGACCGCGCCATCGCGCGCGCGGGCGCGCAGCTGCCGGTGTTCTTCATCACGCTGACGCCGGTCTTTGCCGCGCTGCTGTCGACGGTGCTGCTGGGCGACTGGCCGCGCTGGTACCACGGCGTCGGCCTGGCGGCGATCGCGGCCGGGATCTGGCTGGCGCAGCGGCGCTGACGCGCCGGGCTCCGCTCAGCGCGCCCCCTCAGCGCGCCCCCTCAGCGCGCCCCCTCAGCGCGCCCCCTCAGCCGCCACCTCAGCGCGCCATGACCTTATCCGGCGTCATCGGCGTGCTGCGCAGCCGCCTGCCGGTGGCGTGATAGATCGCATTGCTGATCGCGGCGGCAACGCCCACCAGGCCGATTTCGCCCACGCCCTTGGCGCCCAGGCTGCTGACCACGCGGTCGTCCTCGTCGACGAAGATCACGTCCAGGTCCTGGATATCGGCGTGCGAGGCGATGTGGTACTCGGCAATATTGCGGTTCATGAAGCGGCCGAGCGCATGGTCGCTGTGCGTTTCCTCGTGCAGCGCCTGGCCGATGCCCCACACCATGCCGCCGAGGATCTGGCTGCGCGCCGTCCTGGGGTTGATGATGCGGCCCGCCGCCACCGCGCTGACCACGCGCGTCACGCGCACGGTGCCCAGCGCCTCGTCGACGCGCACCTCGCAGAACACGGCCGAATGCGCGGCGCGCGTGTATTGCTTCTGCTTGATCAGATTGGGCAATTGCAGGAACGATGCCTCGATCTGCTCGCGCCGGGCCGCGGCCAGGATGCCGGTCAGTTCCAACGACACGCCGGGGCTGGCGCGCAGGCTGACCCGGCCGTGCTCGAACACCAGGTCTTCGTAGCGCGCCTGCTCGAAGCCTGAACCTTGTATGCGCCGCGCCATGTGCCACAGCATCCGCCGCAGCTTGTCGCACACGCCGTCGACCGCGCTGCCGACCGTCGCCACGTGCGACGAGCCACCTTCGACGGGCGCCACCGGCAAGTCCGAATCCCCCAGCACGAACCTCACCTGCTCCAGCGGCAGGCCCAGCGACGCGGCGGCGATCTGGCTCATCACCGTCAGCGTGCCGGTGCCGATGTCGGTGGCGGCGCTGGCTACCTCGAGCCGGCCGTCGGCGTGGAACACCGCGCGGGCGCGGCTGAACATCTGCAGCGCGTCCCAGGTGCCGCTGGCCATGCCCCAGCCGATCAGCTCGCGGCCATCGCGCATCGAACGCGGCTGCGGCGGCCGCCCGGCCCAGCCGAACCGTTGCGCGCCTTGCGCGTAGCACTCGCGCAGTGCCTTGCTCGAGAACGGCAGGCCGCTGGCGCCGTCGCGCTCGGCGTAGTTTTTCAGCCGCAGCGCGAGCGGATCCATCCCCACCGCATAGGACAACTCGTCCATCGCCACCTCGATCGCATGCACGCCGTGCGCGGCGCCCGGCGCGCGCATGTCGGCCGGGGTGGGCTGGTCCAGGTCGACCAGCTGATAGTCCTGCCGGCTGTTCTCGGACGCATAGAGCTGCGTGGACCAGTTGACCACCACTTCGACGTAGTGCTCCATGCGCGAGGTCTCGGCCACGGCTTCATGGATCAGGCTCATCAGCCTGCCCTCGGCATCGGCGCCCAGCCGCACGCGCTGCCAGGTCTCGGGCCGGTGGCAGAAGGTGAACATCTGCGGCCGCGTCAGCACCACCCGCACCGAGCGCTCCAGCGCCAGCGCCGCCATCACCGCCAGGATCAGCTGGTACTGCGGCCGCAGCCCCGAACCGAACGCGCCACCCACGTATTCATTGCGCACCGTGACCTTGCGCTTGGGCAGCCCGAACACGCGCGACACCATCCAGCGCGAATTCTGCGAGCCCTGGGTCTTGTCGTAGATGGTCAGGTGGCCGTCGCCGCCGCGGACCACCGTGGTGGCGTGCATCTCCATCGGGTTGTGGTGTTCCACGCCGCTGTAGAACTCGGCGTCGACCTGATAGGGAGCGCGCGCGAAGGCGGCGTCGGCATCGCCGCGCGCCCTGGGCGGGCCGGAGTAGCCCGCCTTGAAGCGCATCGGCTTGCCGGCGCGGCCGAGGTGGTCCAGCAGGCTGGTCTCGTGCTGCCACGCCTGGTAGCGCACGCGCACCAGCGTGGCGGCATGGCGCGCCGCTTCGAAGGTCTCGGCCACGACCAGCGCGACGGGCTGGCCGCTGTACCAGATGCGCGCGTCGTGCAGCGGCTTGAACGGCGAACCGGCGGGCGCGACCATGTCCTTGTAGAACAGGTCGAGCGAACGCATGCGCGGGCGGCGCTCATGGGTCAGCACCTCGAGCACGCCCGGCACCGCCAGCGCCGCGCTGCAATCGATCGACACGATACGTCCGCGCGCAATGGTGCTGTTCACCACCACCCCGTGCGCGAGGTCGAAGGCCGGATGCTCGGCGTAGCGCGCGGTGCCGGTGACCTTGGCCACGCCATCGAGGCGCGGCACCGGCGTGCCGATGCCGACCGGGCCCGTGCCGGGCCGTGCGCGCGGCGTACATTGCGGGAGCGGATCGTTCATGGCTGCTCCTCCTCGCCGAAGGCGTCTTCGCCGGTATTGCTCAGCACGCCGGCGACTGCCATTTCCAGCGCGCGCACGATCGCACGCTCGGCCAGCGCGATCTTGAAGCTGTTGCCGGGCAGGCTCTCGGGCACGGCCGGCCCGCCCCAGGCGCGCGCGTCGCGCAGCAGGAAGCGGGCCGCCGAAGCAAAGTGTTCCGCGCTGGCGGGCCGGCCCTGCAGCAGCGCCTCGGCCTCGGGATCGCGCCACGGCTTGTGGGCCACGCCACCCAGCGCCAGCCGCGCGGCGCGCACGGTGCCATCGTCGGCGAGATCCAGCGCGGCGGCCACCGACACCAGCGCGAACGCAAACGACGCGCGCTCGCGGATCTTCAGGTAGCAGGCATGACGCGCGAACCCGGCGGCGGGCGGCAGCACGATATGGGTAATCAGTTCGTCGGGGCGCAGCGTGGTGTCGATATGCGGCCGGTCCTCCGGCAGCCGATGGAATTCATCGAACGGAATCTCGCGGCGGCCGCTCGCCGATGCCACGTGCACCACCGCGCCCAGCGCCGCCAGTGCCACGCACATGTCCGACGGGTGCGTGGCGACGCAATGCTCGCTGGCGCCGAGGATGGCATGCTGGCGCGCCAGCCCGGCCGCCGCCGGGCAGCCGCTGCCGGGCTCGCGCTTGTTGCAGGGCACGCCCGGATCATAGAAGTAATAGCAGCGCGTGCGCTGCAGCAGGTTGCCGCCGTTGGTCGCCATATTGCGGATCTGCGCCGAGGCCCCGGCCAGGATCGCCGCGCGCAGCAGCGGATACTGCGCGCGCACCAGCGGGTGCTGCGCGGTATCGGCGTTGCTGGCCAGCGCACCGAGCCTGAGCCCGCCCTCCGCCGTGGCCTCGATCATCCGCAGCGGCAGCTGCCTGACATCGACCAGCGCGGCCGGATGCATCATGCCGCCCTTCACCAGGTCGATCAGGTTGGTGCCGGCAGCCAGGAAGTGCGGCGCGTGGTCGTCGCCAAGGCTTAGCTCGCCGGCGTCCCGCTGCGCCGCGGCGATCGCCTGCAGCGCCGCTTCCACCGTGGCCGCGCGCTCATAGCGGAACGGGTTCATGATGGCTCCTGGTCGCGCTCGGTCAGCCCGGCGACTTCGGCGATCGCCTCGACGATCTGCGCATACGCGCCGCAGCGGCACAGGTTGCCGCTCATGCGCTCGCGGAGCTCCTGCCGGCTTGCCGGCGGATGCTCGTTCAGCAGGCCCAGCGCCGAGCACAGCTGTCCCGGCGTGCAATAGCCGCACTGGAACGCGTCGTGGTCGATAAAAGCCTGCTGCAGCGGATGCAGCGCGCCCGTGTCGCGATCGGCCAGCCCCTCCACGGTGGTGATATCGGCGCCGTCATAGGACACCGCCAGGCACAGGCACGACTTGATGCGCCTGCCGCCGACCAGCACCGTGCAGGCGCCGCATTGGCCGTGGTCGCAGCCCTTCTTGGTGCCGGTGAGCTGCAGTTGCTCGCGCAGCAGGTCCAGCAGGATCACCCACGGGGCCAGCAGCAGCTCGTGGGTGATGCCGTTGATGTGCAGCGTGGTGGGGATCTGTTGCAGTGCGCCGGCCTCGGATGCCGGGGGAGCAAGCGGGTCTTCCAGTGCCATGGGCGCCTCCGCTGGTTCACGTTCTGGGGAGAAGTGAACGAAGGCAGCAAGCGTCATGCCATCGGCTTCGACGGGTTCACCACGTTGCATCCGGCGAGCGGCACGTGCTGCCGTGATGGCCGGCTTTGCAGATATTGCCGCCGGCGCCGTGCATGAATTACCGCAGTGCCGATCGACCGCACCGGCAGCAGCGCGCTATGCACCAGCGCCGCGTGCAGCGTGCCGCGCACTTGCCGGCTATGCCTGCTCCCCGACCCCGAGCGGGCGCGTGCTGCCGCTGTCTAGTCTGGACGATGCCCAGCAAAGTCCGGTCGGACTTGAGCCAGAAGTAGTAGTCGATATGCGCACCGGCCTTCATACCCGTCCACCCTTTGCCAGCGGGACCGCATGCCTGGCCACGTTGGCATCGCGCATCAGTGCCGTGCTGACGAAGGCGATCACGCTAAGCGCACCCAGGTACCAGACGATGTATGCGGGATCGCCGCCGCCATGATTCAACAGCGACGTGGCCACGATGGGCGCCAGGCCCCCGCCGATCGCACCGGACACCTGCACCGCGATCGAGATGCCGCTATAGCGGACCTCGGGCGGAAACTGGGCTGAGAACAGGCTGCCTTCAGGGCCGTACAGGCAGGCATAGACGAGACCGATCGCAATCGCCATGGCAATCGTGACATGGCCTGCATCGAGCGTTTGCAGCAGCGCGAAGAACTGCGGCGCAAAGACCAGGATCCCCACGGTGCCGGCCATGAATACCCACTTGAAGCTGAAGCGGTCACCCAGGATGCCGAACAGCGGCATGGTGAACATCGCGACCGCGGCGCCCCACACCGTGGCATCGAGCATCACGGTCTTGGCTATGCCGAGCGTGCCCGTGGCGTAGGCCAGGGCAAAGGTCACCACGGTGTAGAACCACGTGACTTCTGCCAGGCGGCCGCCGACCACGGTCAGGACCTGGCGCGGATAGCGGCGCAGCACCACCAGCGCCGGCATCTCGACCTTGTCGCCAGACTTTTTCATCTGCTCGAAGTCCGGCGATTCGCTCACCTTCGCACGGATGAACCAGCCTACCGCCAGCAGCACCACGCTCGCCAGGAACGGCACGCGCCATCCCCACGTCAGCATGTCCTGCTCCGGCAGCGTCGCGACCATGCCCATCGCCAGCGAGGACAGGATCAGGCCTGGTGCCACCCCTGCCTGCGGCAGGCTGCCAAAGAAGCCCTTCTTGCCTTCGGGTGCGTGCTCGACGGCCATCAGCACCGCACCGCCCCACTCGCCCCCGACCGCGACGCCCTGCAGGAAGCGCAGCAGCACGAGCGCGACCGCAGCCCAGTAGCCGATGCTGTCATAGGACGGGATCAGGCCGATCAGGATGGTCGGGATGCCCATCATGAACAGCGTGATCAGCAGCATGGACTTGCGTCCGACCCGATCGCCGAAATGGCCGAAGACGATGCCACCCAGCGGGCGCGCGAAGAAGCCGACCGAGTAGGTGGCAAACGCCGCCAGGGTCCCGGTCAGCGGATCGAAAGAGGGAAAGAAAATCTTGTTGAAGATCAGGGCCGCGGCGGTGCCGTAGAGGAAGAAGTCATACCATTCGATGGTCGTGCCCATCATGCTGGCCAGGCCCGCCGTGATGTAGTGGCGGCGCGAGCGCGTGCCTTGTTGCGTGGTCATCGTCTTGTCTCCTTGTCTGTTCTGATGCGTGCTGCCTGTGCGTCACGGCTTGACGTACGGCGCGATGCCGTGCGTCTGGCGCGCCCAGTACGCGAACGTGGAGTTGACGATGGACGGCTTCAGCAGGTAGTCGCGAGCCTCCCTGGCCAGTTCGTCATCGACCGGCGTGAGCGCGCCGAAAGCCTGCGCGCGGATCTGCATTCGGGCAGCGCGCTCGAGATAGACGGACAGGTAGGTCGCCTCTTCGCAGGTCTTGCCTGCGGTCAGATAGCCATGGTGCGCGAGGATGATCGCGCGCTTGTCACCGAGCGCTTCCGAGATGATCACGCCCTCCTGGTCTGCGATCGGAACTCCCGGCCAGTCGCCGAGGAACGCGCAGTCGTTATGCAGGGGGGTCATGTCCATCTGCGCGATGACCAGGGGCTGGCGCGCGGCAGCGAGCGCGCTGGCCCACGGCGAATGGGTATGGATGATGGCGTTGACGTCCGGCCGGGCGTCGTAGACCCACAGGTGGAAACGCGTCGCCGGATTGGCCATGCCGCCGCCGCTCAACGTGTTGAGATCGCGGTCGACCTCGATAAAGTCCGCCGGCGTCGCTTCGTCGAAGCCGAGCCCGAAACGCAGCGTCCAGTAAGCGCCCGGTCGTTCGGAGCGGACACTGATCTGGCCCGCCAGGCCGGCTTCCTGCTCCGTCATGGCCAGGATGCGGCAGGCATAGGCCATGGTCTCCTGCGTGGTGCGCGACTGGCTCGGCAGGTGCTTCGCCATGTCGCTGGACGCGCGCTGGTCGAAATACGACTTGTCTCTGAGGGGGGCGTTCATACTGGTCTTCTCCGGGTTTTCCCTGCGACGAGAGGTCGAAAGGATCGGGATCCAGTATGGGATTGGGGTTCCAGCCGAGCTACGGAGCCGGCCTCATAGCAGCTATGTCATGGCTTCACGTGTCCAGCGCCCTGGCAACCTGGAGCGCACATGACAGCAGCGCGGCGGCCAGCGGCAAGGGTTGGCGCTCGGGATGCGCCACCGCCACCATGCGCCGTTTCAACAGCGGCGTACGGATCTTCACCTTGCACAGGCCATACTCGGCCAGCAGCTTGTCAGGCAGCCGGCTCGGCAGGATGCAGGACCCTACTCCGGCGGAAACCAGCTTGAGCATGGCATCCACCGTTTCCGCCTCCGCGACATAGGACCCCTTCAGGCCGGCGCTATCGAGCATGCGTCGCAATGCATAGCCATGCGGGAAGGTAACCAGGCGCAAGTTGCGCCCGGCCAGGTCGACGCCGGCATCGTCCGCTGCCGGGGCCATGGTGCCTTGCTCCACCAGGCACATCGTATCGTCGAAGAGTGGATAAACCGCCAGCGAGGCCGTGTCCACCGCGGTATCGTAGGCCACGCCCAGATCCGCCTTGCCGCTTTCCACCAGCGCAACCACCTCCGGCGAGCTGCGCCCCATCATCGACAGGTTGACGCCGGGATGCGCACTGACGAAACTCGCCACCACATCGCCGATGAAGTAGTAGCTGACGGTGTGGACCAGGGCCAGCCTGACCGTCCCTTCGGTACTGCCATGCGCGTCCCGGATCATGTCCACGGCGTGATCGATGGCGCGATAGGGCCCTTCGATCGCTTCCTGCAGCTTTTGCCCGGCCTCCGTCAGGGCAACGCCGCGCCCCGTTCGCGTAAACAACGCCTTGCCAAGGTGGGCTTCGAGCGCGGCCAGTTGCTTGCTGACACCGGACTGCGTCTGGTTCAGGTCATCCGCAGCCTTCGACAGCGACTTCAGCGAGGCAATACGCAAAAAGCTGCGCAGCAGGCGGTCTGGCGTTTCCATGTCGGGGGCAGGTAGTTTTGCTGCCATTCTGCATGGGGCGTAGGCCTGGCCGCAACCACGCCGCGGCGCCGGTGCGGCGCCCATGCAGGATTTCCTGCCCCTTGGGCTAACTTGACCTCACGTCGCGCCGGCGACCACCGCCGGCGCGACCGCGTCAAGCCGCATCCCGCCGCGCCGCTCCCCGATATTGCGCCAGCAGCGCCTCGCGCCGCACCGCCGCCGCGGCCATGCTGGCCTCCTTCACGTGACCGTAGCCACGGATATCGTCCGGCAGCGCGGCCAGCGCCAGCGCGGTGTCGACGTTGTCCGCGCTCAGTGAACCCGCGAACTCTTCGACCATGGCCAGGTAGTCGCTGACCAGCGCGCGCTCGGCGCGGCGCTCGGCGGTCTTGCCGAACACATCCAGCGCGGTGCCGCGCAGGCCCTTCAGGCGCGCCAGCAGGCGGAATGCCGTCATGGTGCGCGGACCGAAGCGACGCTTGAGCAGATGGCCCTTGGCGTCGGTCCTGGCCAGCAGCGGCGGCGCCAGCCAGAAATTGAGCTGGTAGTCGCGGCCGGGCTCGCCTTCGAACTGCGCGCGCAGCTTGTCGAGGAAGGCGGGGTCGGTGTACAGGCGCGCCACCTCGTACTCGTCCTTGTACGCCATCAGCTTGGCCAGGTTGCGGGCCACGGCCTCGGTCAGCGGCAGCTTGCGATCGATGCCCAGTTGCTGCTCCGCGGCGCGGATGCGCGCGACAGCGTCGCGATAGCGCGCGGCATAGGCGGCGTTCTGGTAATCGGTCAGCATCGCCTCGCGCTTGCGGATCAGCGCGTCGAGCGTCTGCGGCATCGCCACGACCTGCGCGCTGGCGGCGGCCGGCGCAACCGGTGCCCCAGGTAGCAGCGCCCTGACCGCGGCCTCGCCGTGGTGGGCGAGATAACGGCCCCATTCGAAGGCGAGACGGTTCTTGTCGACCGAGACCCCGTTGAGTTCGATCGCGCGCACCAGGCTGGCGTGCTGCAGCGGGATCCAGCCCTTCTGCCAGGCATAGCCCAGCAGCAGCGGGTTGGAATAGATCGCGTCGGCGAGCAGGGTCACCGCCCAGGCGCTGGCGTCGAAGAAGGCGCAGGCCTCGCCCACGCTGGCGCGCAGGTCCTGCTCGGCGCTGGCGCCGGGGAACTTCCACTTCGGGTTCTTGATGAACTCCGCGGTGGGGGTGTTGGCGCTGTTGACCACGGCGGCGGTCAGGCCGTGCCGGACCTTGGACAGCACTTCGGCGGAGGCCGAGACGATGGCGTCGCCGCCGATCACCAGGCGCGCCTCGCCGGTGGCGATGCGGGTCGCGTGCAGGTGATCCGGAGCGGACGCGATCTGCACGTGGCTGATCACCGCCCCGCCCTTCTGCGCCAGGCCGGCCATGTCGAGCACGGTCACGCCCTTGCGCTCCAGGTGCGACGCCATGCCCAGCAGCCCGCCGATGGTGACCACGCCGGTGCCGCCGACGCCCGTGACCAGCACGCCGTACGGCCGCTCCAAAGCCGGCAGCAGCGGCTGCGGCAGCGCCGCGAAATCGGCGCCGCTGCCCTTGCCGGCCGCCGCCGCGGGCTTGCGCACCTGCGCGCCCTCGGCGGTGACAAAGCTGGGGCAGAAGCCGTTGACGCAGGAGAAGTCCTTGTTGCACGACGACTGGTTGATGCGGCGCTTGGTGCCGAGCTCGGTCTCGAGCGGCTCCACCGACAGGCAGTTGGACTTGGCCGAGCAATCGCCGCAGCCTTCGCACACCGCGTCGTTGATAAAGGCGCGTTTGGCCGGATCCGGATAGGTGCCGCGCTTGCGGCGGCGGCGCTTCTCGGTGGCGCAGGTCTGGTCGTAGATCAGGATGGTGACGCCTTCGGTGTCGCGCAGCTCCAGCTGCACGGCATCGAGCTGGTCGCGATGGAGCACCGCCACGCCGGACGGCAGCATCGCGCCATCGCCGTACTTGGCGGGCTCGTCGGTGACCACCACCAGCTTCTTCGCGCCCTCGGCCAGCACCTGGTGCGCGATCTGCGGTACCGTCAGCACGCCGTCGATCGGCTGACCGCCGGTCATCGCCACGGCATCGTTGAACAGGATCTTGTAGGTGATATTGGCCCTGGCCGCGATCGACGCGCGGATCGCCAGCAGCCCCGAGTGGAAGTACGTGCCGTCGCCCAGGTTGGCGAACACGTGCTTGTCGTCGGTGAAGTGCATCTGCCCGGTCCACGCCACGCCCTCGCCGCCCATCTGGCTGAAGGTCTCGGTATTGCGGTCCATCCACAAGGTCATGTAGTGGCAGCCGATGCCGGCCAGCGCGCGCGAGCCTTCCGGCACGCGCGTCGAGGTATTGTGCGGGCAGCCCGAGCAGAACCACGGCTTGCGCTCCACCGCGATGCGCGGCTGCGCCGCTTCGCGCTCCTTGGCCTCGATCAGCGCCACGCGCGCGGCGATGCGCGTGGGCACCTCGGCCGGCAGGTCGAAGCGTTCCAGCCGGCGTGCGATGGCCTTGGCGATCAGCGCCGGCGACAGCTCGTAATGCGCCGGCAGCAGCCAGTCGCCGCGCGGCACCGACCACTCGCCGCCGTCGTTGCCGCGCTGGTCGAACTTGCCGAAGACCTTGGGTCGCACATCCTCGCGCCAGTTGTACAGCTCTTCCTTCAGCGCGTATTCGAGGATCTGGCGCTTCTCTTCGACCACCAGGATTTCTTCCAGGCCGGTGGCGAATTCGCGCGCGCCGTGCGCCTCCAGCGGCCACACGCAGCCCACCTTGTAGACGCGGATGCCGATGCGCGCGCAGGTGTCGTCATCCAGGCCCAGGTCCACCAGCGCCTGGCGCACGTCCAGGTAGGCCTTGCCGGCGGTCATGATGCCGAAGCGCGCGTTGGGCGAATCCAGCACCACGCGGTTCAGGCGGTTGGCACGCACGTAGGCCAGCGCCGCATACCACTTGTGGTCGAGCAGCCGCGCTTCCTGTTCCAGCGGCGAATCGGGCCAGCGGATATTGAGGCCGCCCGCCGGCATGGCAAAGTCCTGCGGCAGCGCGACCTGCACGCGGCTGGGGTCGATCTCGACCGAGGCGGTCGACTCGACCACGTCGGTGACGCACTTCATCGCCACCCACAGGCCCGAATAGCGGCTCATGGCCCAGCCGTGCAGGCCGTAGTCCAGGTATTCCTGCACGTTGGCGGGGTACAGCACCGGGATGCCGGCCGCCTGCAGCACATGCTCGGACTGGTGCGCCACGGTTGAGGACTTGGCGGCATGGTCGTCGCCGGCCAGCAGCAGCACGCCGCCGTGCTTCGACGAACCCGCCGAGTTGGCATGCTTGAGCACGTCGATGGAGCGGTCGACGCCGGGCCCCTTGCCATACCACATCGAAAACACGCCATCGCGCCTGGCGCCGGGGAACAGGTTGACCTGCTGGCTGCCCCACACCGCGGTGGCGGCCAGGTCTTCGTTGACGCCCGGCTGGAACACCACGTCGCTGGCCGCGAGATGCTGCTTGGCCTTCCACAGCGCCTGGTCGACGCCCCCCAGCGGCGAGCCGCGGTAGCCCGAGATAAAGCCCGCGGTATTGAGCCCGGCGGCGCGGTCGCGCGCCTTCTGCAGCATCGGCAGGCGCACCAGCGCCTGCACGCCGCTCAGGTAGACGCGGCCCTGGTCCAGGGTGTACTTGTCGTCCAGGCTGGCGCTGGCCAGGGCTTCCAGCAAGGCGGGATTGAGCGGGGCATTCACGATGTGGGTCTCCGGTGCTTTGTTCTGGGTGCTTTTTTTGCTGTCCGGAGCAGTGTAGGAATGGCCGCGTTCATCGTAAAATCATCAATTCCAACACCTGATATCTGCAAAACGGATACCTCGGAGACACCATGTTCAAGGCGCGCGAAGGGTCGGAAAGGCTGGCCAAGGAAGTCACGCTGCGGCAGTTCCGCTATTTCGTCGCGGCGGCGGAAACCGGGCAGTTCTCGATGGCGGCGACCGCCGAGCACGTGTCGCAGTCGGCGGTGACCAATGCCGTGCTGGCGCTGGAGCAGCGCCTGGGCGTGCGCCTGTTCGAGCGGCGGCCGCACGGGGTGACACTGACGGCCGAAGGCCATCTGTTCTTCCAGCATGCGCGCCAGATCCTGGACTCGGTCGAAGACGCGCTGCGCGAGCCGCGCTTCCAGGTGCACGGGCTGCAGGGCAGCGTGCGGCTGGCGGCGTCATATACGGTATTGGGATACTTCCTGCCAGGATTGCTGGCGCGCTTCCGCACCAACTATCCGGATATCGAACTGGACCTGCTCGACATGGACCGCCCCGACATCGAGCGCGCCGTGCTGGCGGGCGAGATCGAGTTCGGCATCGCGCTGCTGTCCAACCTGGAGAAACCCCAGCGCTTCCAGCGCCATACGCTGATGCGGTCGCGGCGCCAGCTATGGACCTCGGCCAGCCATCCGCTGCTGGAGGTGGAGCGGCCTTCGCTGCGCGATATCGCGGCGTATCCGTACCTGCTCATCACCGTCGACGAGGCCGAGGACTCGACCCTGCGCTACTGGCGCAGCCACCGGCTCGCGCCCAATATCGCCTTCCGCACCGGCTCGATGGAAGCGCTGCGCGGGCTGGTGGCGCATGGCTTCGGCGTCACCGTGCTGTCCGACATGGTGTATCGGCCCTGGTCGCTGGAAGGCAAGCAGATCGAAGCCCGGCCGATTGCCAATGCGGTACCCGACATGGAGGTCGGCATGCTGTGGCAGCCTGGCCGCAAGCTGGGCAAACCCGCCGATGCGCTGCGCGAATTCCTGATCCACGCTTGCGGCAGCTGAAGCGCGCAAGCGTGTGGCGGGCCGGCTTGCCCCGGCCCGGAGCCCTTAGTTCAGCGTGGCGCCAGCCTGCTTTACGATGCGCGCATGCTTGTCCAGCTCGCTCCTGAAGAACGGCACCGCCGCGTCGGCGCCGGTGCCCGTCACCACCAGCCCTTGCGCCGACAGTTGCTCTTGCACCTCGCGTTCGCGCAGCGTGGCCTGGATCTTCGCCTGCAGGTCCTGCACACCAGGCTTCGGCATGCCCGCGGGACCGACGATCGCCAGCCACGCGTCGAAGCTGTAGCGCGGCACGCCCGATTCCGCCAGCGTTGGCACCTCCGGCAGCGCCGGCACCCGCTGCGCGGTGGACACGGCGATCGCCCGCAGCTTGCCCGCCTTGATCAGCGGCAGCACCGCCGGCACGGTCAGGAAGCCCATCTGCACCTGGCCGCCGACCAGGTCGGTGGTGTAGTTGCCGGCCCCTTTGTACGGCACGTGGCGGATGTCCACCCTGGCCTCGCTGGCCAGCAGCTGGCCGGCCAGGTGCAGCACCGTGCCGTTGCCCGACGAGCCGTAGTTCAGTTCGCCCGGCTTCGACTTCAGCAGCGCGAGCAGTTCCCTGGTGTTGTGCGCGCTCACCGCGGGATTGACCACCAGCACCAGCGGCAGCGTGCCGATCACGGTGATCGGCGTGATGTCCTGCAGCGCGTCATACGGCAGGCTCTTGTAGATAAACGGGTTGATGACGTGGTTCGACGAGATCAGGCCCAGCGTCGAACCGTCTTTCGGCGCGCGCACGATCTGCTGGGTGCCCGGCACGCCGCCGGCGCCGGCGATATTCTCGACCACCACCGACTGGCCCAGCTGCTTGCCCAGCGGCTGGCTCAGCGCGCGGGCCACGGCATCGGCCTGTGAGCCGGGCTGGGTCGGCACGATCAGCCTGAGCGGCTTGCCGTCCTGCGCATGGGCTGGAACGGCCTGGCCGCCAAGCATTGCCAGCGTGGTCAGGGCCGCAAGCGCCTTGCACGCCTGTCGAAACAGCGAGGTCTGCATGGTTTGTCTCCGTGGGTCGAATCGACCGTCAATCGCACCGTGGACGGTGGCTTTGGCACGGAGTGTAGGGTTGCGACGCCGCGGTGGCCGAGTGCTAATCCGCTGCACCGGGTATCTCAGCCCGGCATAGCGTCGGTTCCCGCCTTTGGCTGCAGCGCCTCGATCATCGCGGCAATCGCCCGCAGCCGCGGCTGCTTGTATGGTGCATAGATGCGCAGCTGGCGCTGGCGCCACGGTTCATCCAGCGGCACGCGCACAAAGCGCCGCGTTCCGGCATAGGCCGCTCCGGCACTGGCCGGCAGCACCGCGATGCCCAGCCCCGCCTCCACCATGCGGCAGGCGGCCTCGAAACTGGAGACCGCCACGCCCTGGTTGAACGGCAGCCGCAGGTTGGCCGCCTGCTCGCGCAGGTCCTGGTCGAGCGCGCCGCCCGGCTGCACCACCACCAGCGGATGTTCCAGCACCTCGGCATAGCGCATGCGCTTGCGCCGGGCCAGCGCATGCGACGACGGCACCACCACATTGAGCGGATCGCTGCCAAAGGCCCACGATTCCAGCCCGCCCGGCGTCTTGGCCGCGACGCCGATGCCGACGTCGGCGCGGTCATCCAGGCAGGCACGTAGTGTTTCCGCAGTCGAGCGCTCATACAGCGCGATCTCGACCAGCGGATGCGCCGCCTTGAACGCATGCAGGCGCTCCGGCAAGAAACCGATGATCGCCGACGGGCTGGCCGACACCCGCACCACGCCGGCGACCCGGTCACCCAGATCCTGCACCTCGCGCGCAAAGCTGGCGATGTCCTCGTTCAGCTTGCGGCCCAGTTCCAGCGCGCGGGCGCCGGCATCGGTCAGCACCACGCCGGCGGGCGAGCGCACGAACAGCACCACCCCCAGGCTGCGCTCCAGCTCCGCGATGCGCCGGCTCAGCGCCGATTGCGCGATATGCTCGGTTTCGGCCGCGCGCTTGATCGAGCCCTCGCGGGCCGCGGCCAGGAACAGCTGGATATTGACGGGATCGATTCGGTGCATGGGTCAGTGCGCCCGCGTGGGCAGGCCGGAATGTCGCCCGATACTAACCTTGCGGCGGGCGTCGCGCATGATCTACGGGTTTACCCGGATATGCCTGGCGCAGATAGCCGCGATGCCGCATCAGCGCTTCGTTCGCGCGCGCAGGGCCGGTAGAGTTGCGCCGAAATGCCTTCGGAGACCTGCATGAGCGCCATCGCGGCCACGGCCCGCATCCTGTTCCTTGCCGACTCGGCGTCGGCCATGACGGCACAGCTGCAGGGGCAGCCGATGACGCTGGCCACCGCCGGCGCGTTGCGCGACGACGTTTCGACGGACGAAATCACGCCGGTGCCGATCCTGACGCACTATGACGACGCGCTCGGCCGCTTTCCCTATACCGGCTACAAGGTCGAAGGCGTGTGCCCGGTCCATGCCGGCGCGATCCGCGACGGCGGCTTTGCCGTGACCGTTGCCGGCAACCGCTACGGCAAGGGTTCGTCGCGCGAGCATAGTCCGGCGGCGGAGAAGCTGGCCGGCATCCGCCTCGTCATCGCCCGCAGCTTTGAGCGCATCTATCGCCAGAATGCCGACAACATCGGCCTGTTCACCTCGACCGACTTCAGCCTGCTCGCCCGGCTGGAGCAAGGCGAGCCCATCGACGCGGACACGCTGGTGGCCGGACGCGACGCCCTCGCCGCCGCCATCCTGCGGCATGGCGGGCTGCTCAGGTTCGGCCAGGCGTACCTGAGCGACGTGGAACCCGCGCCGTCCGGACTCCCCACCGGCCCGCAGACCCTGTTCGAAAAAATCGTGCAGCGGCATCTGCTGGCCACGCCGGTGACGCCGGAGCGCGCGGTCGCGGGCGACGGCATTTTCGTGCGGGCCGACTGGCGCTTTATCCACGAGTACTACACCGGCATGTGCGCCCACATGCTGCACGCGGCGTTCGGCAAGCCGCTGCAGCTCAGGGATGCGGACCGCATCGTGGTGTTCGAGGACCACACCTCGTATGTCGGCGAAAGCCCGGCCCACGTGCGCGGCGGCCTGGTCGACAACGTCGCCCGCATGTGCGCGGCGCAACGCGACTTCGTGCGCGACTACCAGCTGCGGTGCCATCGCACGCTGACCGAGGACGAGTCCCGCGGGGCCGCGGTCGCCCGGGCGGCCGGCATCTCGCACGCCATGATGGCCGAGCGCTATGCCCTGCCCGGGCAAGTCGTGGTCGGCACCGATTCCCACACCCCGCACAGCGGCGCGCTGGGCTGCGTGGCGTTCGGCGTCGGCACCACCGACATGGCCAATGCCTTCGTGACCGGCGCGGTGCGCATGACCCTGCCGCAATGCATCCGGGTGCGCCTGGATGGCGCGCTGGCGCCGGGCGTCACCGCCAAGGACGTGGTGCTGCATCTTCTGGCCCGGGCCGACATCAAGGCCGGCGCGGGCGTCGGCAAGGTGTTCGAGTTCACCGGCCCGGTGGTCGGCGCGATGTCGATCGACGAGCGCGCCACGCTGACCAATATGTGCGCCGAGCTGGGCGGCTTCACCGGCATCGTCGCGCCCGATGCGCAGACCGTGCGCTTCCTGAAGGAACGGCGCGGCATCGATTTCGAGATCGAGCCCTGGATGCGCAGCGACGACGGCGCCGCGTTCGCCGCCACGCTCGACATCGACTGCGGCACGCTCGAACCCATGGTGGCCCGCCCCGGCGATCCGGGCAACGGCATGCCGCTCGCCGCGCTGACGCAGCGGGTGCCGGTGGACATTGCCTACGGCGGCTCCTGCACGGCGGGCAAGCGCGAAGACTTCGACCGATACCACGAGGTGCTGCACTGGGCCGTGCAGCGCGGCTTGCGCCTGGCGCCGCAGGTCACGCTCTACCTGCAGTTCGGCACCACCGACGTGCGCGATTATTGCATTCGCCGGGGCTACCTGGAGACGTTCCAGGCGATTGGCGCGCGCATCCTTCAACCGTCCTGCGGCGCCTGCGCCAACTGCGGACCGGGATCGTCGGAGCGGCCCGAGCAGGTGACGGTCAGCTCGATCAACCGCAACTTCCCCGGGCGCTCCGGCCCGGGACAGGTCTGGCTGGCCAGCCCGCCAACGGTGGCCGCCAGTGCGATCTGCGGGGAGCTGGTGTCGTTCGAGGATTTGCAGCGGCGCCATGCCGCAGGCGCGGCGTAGGCAGACTTCGTCCTGGCGGCACGGCTGGCGGCGCTAGCCAGCCGGCCCCGCATTCGCATAGTCCATGCCGAAGTCCGCCAGGCAGTGCAGGTTCTGCGCCCGGATTGCATCCGTCATGAAGTCGACGAACACGCGGATGCGCGACGGCAGGTGCTGCCGGCTCAGGTAGCAGAGATAGTGGCCGCGATCGTCCGGCGCATGCCGGCCCAGCGCGGTGACCAGCGCGCCGCGGGCGATCAGGTCGCACACCTGGTAGCCCGCCATCTGCGCCAGACCCATGCCGTCCAGCACTGCCGCCAGCACCAGGTCGGGGTCGTTGAAGGTCAGCCTTGCGGTGGGCAGGACCTTGCGCAGGTGCCCGTCGACCTTGAACTCCCATTCCAGCACGCGCGCGCCGCCGACCCGGGTATGGATGCATTCATGCCTGGCAAGATCGTCCAGTGCCAGCGGCAAGCCGTGCCGCGCGGCATACGCCGGCGACGCGCACACCGCCATCTGCATCGGGATCAGTTGCCTGGCGATGATGCTGGAATCCTCGATTCGCCCGTTGCGGAATGCCACATCGATCTTGTCCGCAGTGAAATCCGGCGGGCGGTCGTCCAGCAGCAGGTCGAGCGAGATCTCCGGATAGGCGGCCGAGAACCGCGTCAGCAGCGGCGCCACCACCTTGCGCCCAAAGCCGGTTGCCGCGCTGATGCGCAGCAGGCCCCTCGGCGGGCCCTGGCGCAGCGCCAGCATATCGTTCATGGCTGCGACGATCTGCGCCACGCCCTGGTGGCAGTTCTCGAAGAAGCGCTCGCCCTCGCTGGTCATCCGGGTGGAGCGCGTGGTGCGCAGGAACAGCCGCGTGCTCAGTTGCGCTTCCAGCTTCTGCACATTGCGGCTGACCGCGGAGCGGCCGATGCCCAGCCGCTCGCCCGCCCTGGAGAAACTGCCTTCGGTGGCGACCGCCATGAAGGCAATGATGCCGGCGTAGCTGGCGGCGAAGCTGGCGGAAAGGCCGTCCGCGCGGTCGGGTGCGCCGCGGCGGAAGTCCTGCCGGGCCTGCTGTTCCCGTTGCAGCGGGCCGGCGGGCTCCATGTCGGCGCCGGCGCGGTTGGCGGGGAATGCCGGACGAAGCTCGGGGACGACGATGTCCATGTCCATGCCTTTCGGCGCAATGCCAGAATTCAGCGCCACATTAGGTGGGGCATAACCATGCCGGGATCTTAATGACACGTAGCGGGCCGGGTAAATGCCAGATGCCCCTCGATTTCTGCCAGCCGCCCGCCGCGACACCCGACAATGCAGACATGGCGCGGCGCCGGACCTTCACCGCAGCCGCTTCGTGAAGCAGGCGTCGCACGCCGCGCGACAGCGGCCATCGCGCCTTGCCGCGCAGCGCGCGCCTGGCATAACATCGACCGACTTTCGCGATCCCTGCCATGGCCCCTTCCGCATCCGCGCCCGCCGCACACGACTCTGCCCTGCCGTTCGACCACCACCCGCGCGGCCTGCTGTTCGTCGCCTTTCCCGGCATGAGCGTGTTGGACCTCACGGGCCCGCAGACCGCGTTCTGGGCGGCGTCGCGCTACGCGCGCGAACGCGGCCTGGCCGGCTACCAGATACATCTGGCCAGCGAGCATGGCGGCCTGACCGCCTCGGCCGAAGGCACGTCCATGGATACCCAGCCGCTTGCGGCCATCGACCTGCGGCGTATCGACACCATTGTCCTGCCCGGCGCACCCGGGATGCTCACCCTGCTGGACTGCGCCACCTCCCTGGTCGCCTGGTTGAAGCAAGCCGCCGCCCAGGTGCCCCGCGTCGCCTCGGTCTGCAGCGGCGCCTTCCTGCTGGCGCAGGCGGGCCTGCTCGACGGCAAGCGCGCGGCCACGCACTGGGCCATGCACGACGCGTTCCGCGCGCGCTTTCCCGCGGTCACGCTGGACCAGGATGCCATCTTCGTGCGCCAGGACCGGATCTGGACCTCGGCCGGCGTGACCACCGGCATCGACATGGCGCTGGCGCTTGTCGAAGACGACTACGGCCACGACATCTCGCTGAGCGCGGCGCGGGAACTGGCGGTGTTCATCAAGCGACCCGGCGGCCAGCCCCAGCTCAGCGAAATGCTGCTGACGCAGAGCCGGCAGGTGCCATTGTTCGAGGCCCTCCATCTCTGGATCGTCGAGAACCTGTCGCGGGAAATCCTGTCGGTGGAGCAACTTGCCGAGCAGGCCGGCATGAGCCCGCGCAACTTTGCGCGGGTGTACAAGCAGCAGACCGGCCGCACGCCCGCCAAGGGGGTAGAGCATTTCAGGCTGGAAGCCGCACGGCGGCTGCTGCAGGACCCGCACCGGCCGGTCGACCAGATCGCCAGGCAGTGCGGCTTCGGCAGCGAAGAACGGATGCGACTGACATTCCAGCGCCACCTTGGCATCTCGCCGAGCGCGTACCGCGCCGGGGTTACCGGCTGAAAGCCTCCATCCAGCAGCCTGGCAATTGGTGCCGGACGGGAAACAGCATGCATCCGTCCGCGGCGCTACCGCGCCGAACCTCGTTCACCTAGCATGGGACATGGGTCGACGGCCCATCCCTTCCAACCGAACCGAGGTGCGTGATGAAGATCGTTGTGATTGGCGGTACCGGACTGATCGGCAGCAAGGTCGTGGCCCGGCTTGCCGCGCAGGGCCATGAAGTGGTGGCGGCATCGCCACAGACGGGCGTGAATGCGCTGACCGGAGAAGGCCTCGGGCAGGCGCTTGCCGGCGCGAAGGTGGTCGTGGACGTGGCCAATTCCCCGTCGTTCGCCGACGATGCCGTGCTGCATTTCTTCGAGACCTCGGGCCGCAACCTGGCGGCGGCGGAGAAAGCCGCAGGGGTCAGGCACCATGTGGCGCTGTCGGTGGTCGGCACCGACAAGCTTGCCCAAAGCGGCTACTTCCGCGGCAAGATCGCGCAGGAAGCGCTGATCCGCAATGCCGGCATCCCCTACACCATCGTCCGTTCCACGCAGTTCCTCGAATTTCTCGGCGGCATCGCCGAATCCGGCGCCGACGGCGACGCGATCCGCCTGTCGTCCGCATCGATCCAGCCGATCGCTTCCGACGACGTGGCCGAGGCCGTGGCCGACCAGGCCCTTGCCGATCCCGCCAACGGCATCGTCGATATCGCCGGGCCGCAGCGCTTTGCGCTGAGCGAGCTGGTGCAACGCTATCTCGAAGCCACCGATGATCCGCGCAAGGTGGTCGTCGACGCCGGGGCGCGATATTTCGGCGCCGAGCTGGACGATGGCACGCTGGTCCCCGAGGGCCCCGCGCGACTGGGCAAGACCAGCTTCGAGGCATGGCTGCGACAGCGCCAGCAAGCGCACGCCTGATCCCAGGGCTGGCCCATGGCGAACCGGAAGCTGCAGGCCCCGCCGTTGACCCTGCTCGACAAATATCGCGGGCCCCGCTTCGATCCGCTCTACACCACCTCCGTCACCGTCACGGGCGGCGAAACCGGACACGGGCGCGCCTCAGGCGTGGCCCGCTCCGATGACGGCAACCTCATCATCGACCTGCGGCTGCCGGCCGCGCTGGGAGGTCCGGGCAACGGCACCAACCCGGAACAGCTGTTCGCCGCGGGCTATGCCGCGTGCTTCCACGGCGCCCTGCACCTGCTGGCCCGGCGCGCCGGCCTCCACATCGACAACATCGCCGTGGAAGTCGAAGTCGCCTTCGGCCGCGACCCGGTGGACGGCGCCTATGCGCTGTCCGCGGACGTCCGCGTCAGGATGCCGGGCGTGGCCCGGGCGCTGGCCGAAGAACTGGTGCGCAATACCGAGCGCTTCTGCCCCTATGTGAAGATGGCCCGGCAAGGCATTGCCAGCGTCGTGGTGGTGGTGGACTGAGCCCGGCCGCCACTACTTTCGGCAGCCCCTTTCACGGCTGCGACAGCGCAAACTCATAATCCGAAGTATCCAGCCTGGAAACGCGGTACTCGATGCGCTCGTTCTGGTAGGACGATGCCACGCGCAAAATCTTCAGCATCGCGGTGCCGATGGGGACGCCCAGCAGTTCATGGTCTTCCTCGTCGGCCAGCGCGGCGCGCAGGCGCTCTTCGGTGCGGATGATGTTGATGCCGAAGACGTCCTGGTAGAAGTTGTAGAGCGTGTTCGGCCGCTCGCGCAGCAGCTTCTCGGTCAGCGTCCTGAAGCGTTCCGCCGGGACCGTGATGGCGTCGATCATGACCGGGCGCCCTTCCAGCGACAACACGTTGGTGAAGCGGAACACGGCTTCGCCCAGCGGCAGCCCCAGCGCCGCGGCCTCTTCCTTGTCGGCCTTGGCGCGGCGGAACTTTGCCAGCTTTACCGTGGGGAACTCGCGGTAGCCGTCCTGGCGCACGATGCGGAAGAAGCGGAAGAAATGGTCTTCCTGCCGGTGCGTCGCGACGAAGGTGCCCCGCCCCTGGTGGCGGATCATGATGTTCTCGGCCACCAGTTCGTCGATGGCCTTGCGCAGCGTGCCGATGGAGACGCCGAAGCGCTCGATCAGCTTGCGCTCAGACGGAATCGCCTCGCCCGGTTTCCACTCGCCCTCGGCCAGGGCGGCCAGGATGGCGTGCTTGACGTCCTTGTACAGCACGCCGCCTATGGCTGCGCCGGCATCGAATCTGGAACCCACGTTAGTGTCCTTTGCAACGCCGCCTGCGGGGCGGCCGGCCGATCCATGACTGACTCATATAGATAAGACGAATCATACTAAAGCCGGCCGCGGCGGCATGACGCGGCGCTATCCGCTATTCGACGCGGATGTGCTTCTCTTCGATCAGCCGGGCCCAGCGCGTCACCTCGCCGCTGAAGTAGTCGGCAAACGCTGGCCCGCCGGCAGCAGGGCTGAAGCCCGCGCTGACGATGCGCCCGCGCACCGACTCGGTGGCCAGCATGCGCGCGACCGAGGCGGCCACCTTGTCGACGATCGGCCGGGGCGTGCCGGCCGGCATCATCAGGCCGGTCCAGTTCTCGACGATCAGCTCCGGATAGCCGGCCTCGGCCACGGTGGGCACGTCGGGCAGCAGCGGGTGGCGCTCACGCGTGGTCACGGCCAGCGCGCGCAGCTTGCCGCCTTTCACATAGGCGAGCGACTCGGGGAAGTTGGAGAACACCACGTCGATCTGGCCGCCGATCAGGTCGGTCATCGACGGCGCGCCGCCCTTGTACGGCACATGGGTGAAGCTGGTGCGGGTCTGGCTTTCGAACAGCGCCAGCGTCAGGTGCGGCGGCGTGCCATTGCCGCTCGAGCCGGCGTTCAGCTTGGATTTCTGCGCCGCCGCGGCCAGGTCCTTCATCGATTTGATCGGCGAGCTGGCCGGCACCACCACCATCATCGGCGACGAGGCGATGCGCGCCACCGGCACCAGGTCTTTCTGCATGCTGAACGGCAGCTTGGGGAACAAGGTCACGTTGGACGCGTGCGTCAGCGTCACCGCCAGCCAGGTATAGCCGTCGGGTGGTGCCTTGGCGACCTGCTCGGCGCCGATATTGGCATTGCCGCCTGGCCGGTTGTCCACCACGATAGGCTTCTTCCACTCTTCGGAGAGCTGGTGGCCGACCATGCGCGCCATGATGTCGGTCAGGCCGCCGGCCGCGAATGGCACCACGTACCGTATCGGCTTGCCCGGAAAGTCCGCGGCGGCATCGCTGCCGCCCTGCGCCGCGGCAGGCCGGGGCGCCAGCGCAGCGAGGGCCGATACAACTGACAAGGCAAGCAGCACGCGGTTCAGGTGCCTGCGCGCGCCGCACATCAAGCGTCGATCCATGGTTTGTCTCCGGTAGTTATGGCCGGCCCATCTGAGCGTGGGTCCGTTGTGAGGAAATCAATGCGGGGCGCCGGCCTCCTCGCCCGCAAGCGATTGCAGTTCGCGCCAGAGCGCGTCGGGCACGTCAATGCCATGCGCGGCCGCCCGCGCCTGCGAGGTTTCGCGGCGGGCGCCCGGCACGCGCGTGCCTTCGTCGTCCAGCATCGCCTCCAGTAGCGCTTCGACGCGCTCGGCGTAGACCTGCGAGCCGGCGAAGGCGCCAGGGTCAAGCACGAAGAACAGCTGGCCGATGCGCGGACGGTTGCCGGCATCGCTGAAGAAGGAATCGGCCTCGGCGCCGAACTGCGCGCCGGCCAGCGACGTCACCAGCAGCTCCACCAGCAACGCCAGCATCGCGCCCTTGACGCCGCCCGCCGGCAGCATCGAGCCGCGCAGCGCGGCCTGGGCGTCGGTGGTCGGCTGGCCGGCCTCATCCAGCGCCCATCCGAGCGGAATCGGCTTGCCCTGCTTCGCCGCCACCATGATCTTGCCGCGCGCGACTTCCGACAGCGACAGGTCGATCACCGCCGGCGCGCAGCCCTGCCGCGGGAATACCGCCGCAATCGGGTTGGTGCCGAACAGCGGCCGCTTGCCGCCCCACGCCGGCATCGCCGCGGGCGAATTGCCCATGGCGATGCCGACCATGCCGGCGCGCGCCACCGCTTCCAGCGGCAGCGCCGCGGCGCCGAAGTGATGGCTGTTGGTGACCGCGGCCACGCCGACGCCGGTTGCGCGCGCGCGTGCCATGGCTTCGGCGATGGCCAGCTCGCACGCCGCGAAGGCAAAGCCGCAGCGCGCGTCGACCAGCACCGCGCTGGCACGCGTGCCCTGTACCGCCGGCTCGGCATTGCCGTCGACCCGGTCATGGCGCAGGTGCGCCACGTACATCGGCACGCGCGAGACCCCGTGCGACGGCAGTCCCGCGGCATCGGCCCGCACCAGCGCCGCCGCCGTCGCCCGCGCCTGCAGCGCGCTGGCCCCGGCCCGGCGCAGGCACGCGGCGGCCACGCGCTCCAGTTCCTGCAACGCAATCCGGCTCATGGCATCTGCTCCAGCGATTGCCGCACCTCGCGCGCGATCATCATCGATACGCGCGCATTGGCTTCGCGCGTCACGCCACCGACATGCGGTGTCAGGATCAGGTTGGGCACGCCGCGCAGCACGCTGCCCGCTGGCAGCGGCTCGCTGTCGAACACGTCCAGCGCGGCGCCGGCCAGGTGCCCGGCCCGCAGCGCATCGGCAAGCGCTGCCTCGTCGACCACGCCACCGCGCGCGGTATTGATCAGCACCGCGCCGGACTTCATCGCCGCCAGGCGGCCGACATCGATCAGGTTGCGCGTGGCCGCCACCAGCGGCACATGAAGGCTGACCGCGTCCGCCTGCGCCAGCAGCGCGTCGAGCGGCACGCAGGCCACCCCGGTAGCGGTCCAGACCGGATCGTCGGCCGGCAGCATCGGATCGCTGGCAATGACCTCCATGCCGAAGGCGCGCGCCAGCGCCGCGGTCTGCCGGCCGATGTCGCCAAAGCCGATCAGGCCCAGCGTCTTGCCCAGCGCCTCCCGGCCCTCCGACAGCCGTGCCCGCGGCCACTGGCCGTCCGCCACCTCAGCGTTGGACAGGTAGGCGCCGCGCAGCAGCACGGCGGCCGTGGTCACCACGTACTCCGCCACCGAGCGCGCATTGGCCCCGGCCGCGGGAATCACGCGGATGCCGCGTTCGCGGCAGGCGGCGACATCGATATTGTCCAGCCCCACGCCGAGCCGTCCCACCACCCGCAAGGCCGGCGCGCTCGCCAGCAGCGCCGCGTCCACCTGGGTGCGGTTGCGCACCACCAGCGCGTGCGCCCCGCCCAGGACCTCGAGCAGCTCGCCACGCCTGTCCACCCAGCCCGGCTCGTAGCGCAGGTCGAAGCCGGCGCTCAGCGCCTGCACCGCGGCCGGGTCCATGAACTCGCTGATGCAGATGCGCTTCATCATGCCGACTCGTGGATGCGGGTCAGCACGAACTCGCGATGGCCGAGCGCCTCGGCCGCGGTCCAGCGGCCGTTGATGGTGGCCAGCATGCACTCCAGCAGCTTGTCGCCGGTCTGGTCCAGCGTCTGCTCGCGCTGCAGCAGGCCCGAGCAATCGACGTCCATGTGCTCGCTCATCAGGCGCACGGTGCGGGGATTGGCGCACAGCTTGATCACCGGCACGATCGGGTTGCCGATCACGTTGCCCTGCCCGGTCGGGAAGAAATGGACCACATAGCCGGCCGCCGCGCACAGCGTGACCATCTCGGCCGCGGCCGAAGACGAGTCCATGAACCACAGCCCCGGATGCGTCGGCGCCTCGGCCTTGTCGAGCACGCCATCGACGGTGCACTTCTTGCCGATCTTCTGGATATTGCCCAGCGCCTTTTCTTCGATGGTGGTCAGGCCGCCGGCGATATTGCCCTTGGTCGGCTGCGACTCGGACAGGTCGGAGGTCTTCCAGCGGTCGATCATGCCCTGGTAGCGCTCGAACATCGCCATGAACTGATGGCGCACGTCGTCGTTGGCACAGCGCGCCGCGACGATATGCTCGCCGCCGGTCAGCTCGGAGGTCTCGCCGAACACCAGCGTGGTGCCCAGCGGATGCAGCTTGTCGAAGGCGTTGCCGACGGTCGGGTTGGCGCCGCAGCCCGAGGTGGTGTCCGATTCGCCGCACTTGGTCGACACCCACAGCTCGTTGATCGGGCACTCCACGCGGTGCAGCGCGGTGGCGTACTGCACGAACTCGCGCGCGGCCTTCGAGGCGCGCATGATGGTGTCGTGGTCGCCGTGCCCTTCGATGCCGAAGCCGACCACCGGCTTGCCGGTCTGGGCGATGCCATCGACCACTTTCTTGGTCCAGCCTTCCTCGATGCCGATCACTACCACCGCGGCGACGTTGGGGTTGCTGCCCGCGCCGATCAGCGTGCGGAAATGCAGGTCCAGGTCCGGCCCGAACTGCAGGCGGCCGTACGGATGGGGAATCGCCATGGTGCCCTTGATCGCGGCGGCGACGGCCTCGGCGGCGGCGTTGGACAGGTCGTCCAGCGGCAGGATGATGACGTGGTTGCGCACGCCGACGCGGCCGTTGTCACGGCGGTAGCCCCAGAAGGTGGTGTTTTGGTCGATCACGGACATGACGTGGATCCTTGGATAAGCGATGGAAGCGGAATGAAGGCGGATGGAACGCAGGCGCGGCGCGCCCGGCTTACCAGCGCTTGGTCTTGATGTTGTGGACGTGGGCGTGCTGGCCGGCCTTGATCGGCGCCACCACCTTGCCGATGTCGATGCCGTACTTGTAGACCGTGTCGTTCACTTCCATGTCGCGCAGCGCCACCTTGTGGCCGATGGGAATCGGCTGCAGCGCGGTCACCGTCACGATCTTGTCTTCGTCCATGATCCAGGCATTGAGCTGGGTGCCGGGCTGGATCCCTTCCACCACGGCTACCGCGACGGTGTCCTTGGCGTCATGAAGCACTACGTGAATCATCGTTGTCTCCTCTGTGTGGGTCGTGCGTGAAAGTCATGGTAGGTGGTGGATTCATCCATGTCAACCAACTCATATATATGAATTTCAACTGACGATACCGGTTCCGGCGCATATGGAAAAGGGGTGGCGGGGGAGCGCATCAGGCACATATGACCGCGGCAGTAGGGCCGATGAGTGACAATATCGGCCCTGCACGTCAGGGAGCGGGACGGTCCAAGCCGGAAGACGTGCCGCGGCCTGACGGTGTGTTTAACCTCGAAACGGAGACCTGACTTGACGATGAAAAACCGATTTGCCGTGGGCCTGCTGGCATCGGCAGCATTTCTTGCAGCCTCGACCGCCAACGCGCAAGACCCCTGGCCCGCAAAGACCATCCGCTTCGTCGTGCCTTTCGCCGCGGGCGGCGCCAATGACTTGATGGCGCGCGCGGCCGCCGAGGGCGCCGGCAAGGCGCTGGGCCAGACCGTGCTGGTCGAGAACCGGCCCGGCGCGGGCGGCACCGTGGGCGCCGACGTGGTGGCCCGCAGCGCGCCGGACGGCTACACCTTCCTGATCAGCGCCGCCGGCGTCATCTCCAACAGCATGATCAAGAAGTCGATGCCGTTCCGGGACGACGCGCTGGTGCCGGTGGTGATGATCGGGTTGGCACCATCGGTGATCGTGGTGCCGAAGAACGCGCCCTACAAGGACCTGCGCGACTTCGTCGAGGCCTCGAAGAAAGGCAGCGGCTTCAATTTCGCCACCGCCGGCACCGGCAGCACTCCGCACTTCGTCGCGGAACTCCTCAACGTGAAGTACGGCGCAAGGCTGCAGCCGGTGCCCTACAAGAGCGGGTCGGAAAGCACCACGGCCGTGCTGGGCGGCCAGGTGGAAGGCACCTCCGAGGCCAGCATCATCGCGTTGCCGCATATCGTGCATGACGGCAAGTTCAAGCCGCTGGCCACCACGTGGACGCAGCGGATCTCGGCCTACCCGCAACTTTCCACCGCGGTGGAGCAAGGCTTCGCCGACCTGCAGATTGCGCACTGGGCCGGCGTCCATGCGCCCAAGGGCACGCCCGACGCCATCCTCGACAAGGTCGCCGCGGCGGTCGACAAGGCCATGAAAGACCCCGCCGCCGCTGCCAAGCTGAAGCAGGTGGGCATCGAGCCGATCGGCGGCACGCGCGCGGACTTCATCAAGTTCGTCGACGCGGAACGCCGGCGCCTGGGCGAGATCGTCAGGGCGGCGAAGATGCAGGAGAAGTAGGCGGGGTTGCTGCCTTGCCATGGCTAGGCGGGGGCACTTTGCGGCGGCCCCAGTTCTCAGCCTGCCGCTCCAGGTGCTGGCGAATGAAGTCCATCAGCGTGCGCGTGGCCAGGGTCGGAAAACGGTTGGGCGCGGTCAGCATGTAGACGCTGTCGCCCACGCCTTCGGCTTCGCATTCGGCCAGCACCTCGCGCATCTGCCCCGATTGCAGTTGGCGCCAGACCGCATAGCGCGGCAGCAGGGCCACGCCCAGCCCGCCCATGACCGATTCGAACAGGAACGGATAGTCGCCTGACTGGATCCGGGGAGACACCCGCAAGGTCATCGGCGTGCCGGCCAGCCATACCTTCAACGTGAAGCGGCGCCCCAGCGATGCCGGCGCAATCATGTCGCATCGTTCGAGGTCGGCCACCGTGCGTACCGGCCCGTGGCGGTCCAGAAACGATGCCGATGCGCACAGGCACCAGCCCACCTCGCAGATGCGCCGCGCCACATGGTCGTCGGGCGGCTGCGAGGTGATCTTCAGCGCCACGTCGACCTCGGCCGGGATCAGGTCGCCAATGTTGTCGTTGATCACCACGCGCAGCGAAATCTGCGGATAGCTGCGTGCAAATTCCAGCAGCAGCGGCGTCAGATAGAGGTGGCCCAGTCCGGTAGGCAGGCGGATCCGCACATCGCCGCGCACCACCTTGCCAAGGCTGTCGATGGCGGTATTGGCGGACTGCAGCTCATCCAGCACGCGCAAGCCATGCGCATACAGCAGCCGTCCCGCTTCGGTCAGTTCGACATGGCGCGTGGTGCGGCGCATCAGCTGCGCGCCCAGATGCTGCTCCAGCAGCTTAAGGCGGCGCGACACGTTCGAGCGCGTCATGCCGCTGCGCTGCGCCGCCGCCGTCAGCGTACGCGACTCGACCATGGTGACGAAGAGCCGCACCAGGTTGAGATCGAAATCATTGTCAATCATCAGTCAACACCATTGGCACAAATCGAGGGATTGTTTCGGCGGGAGGCCAACCCTAGCATAAAGCTCGTGTTTATCCCTGCCGACGAGCTCATGCCCCCACCCTCCACTAGCAGCCCGGACCACACCGACCTGCCCTTTGCTGGCCTGCGCGTGCTGGACATCAGCCAGGGCATTGCAGGTCCGTATTGCGCTCACATCCTGTGGCAGCAAGGCGCTGAAGTCATCAAGATCGAGCCGCCGGCGGGCGACTGGGGCCGCAAGGTCGGTGTCGTGCGCGGCGATACCAGTGCGCTGACGCTGGCCTATAACGGCGGAAAGCGCAGCGCCTGCATCGATGCCACCACCGACACCGGCAAGGCAGTGCTGCTGGACCTGGCGCTGCAGGCCGACGTGGTGGTGCAGAACTTTCGCCCGCAGGTGGCCGAAAGGCTGGGCGTGGGCTATGCCACGCTGGCCGAGCAACGTCCCGCGCTGGTCTATGTGTCGATCAGCGGCTATGGCCCGGACGGTCCGTATGCCGACTATCCGGCGTCGGACTCTGTCATGCAGGCGGACTCCGGACTGATGTTCGCCAACCGGAACGCCGATGGCAGCGCGCGCCGCATCGGCATGCTGCTGGCCGATGCCGCCACCGGACTTTATGCCGCGCAGGCGTGCGCCGCGGCACTGTGCCGACGCTTTCGCAGCGGGCGCGGCGGCCATGTCGAGCTGAACCTGTTCGAGGCCTGCTGCGCGCTGCAGGCCAACAACCTGCTCGAGCATGCCATCGGCGGCCCGTCCGCCGCGGGGCCAGTGAGTGCGCCCAACGGAGTCTATGCCACCCGCGACGGCAGTCTGACGCTGCTGGCGCTGAACGACGCGCAGTTTGGCAAGCTGTGCCGGGCGCTGGACCATGCCGACTGGCTCGAAGACCCGCGCTTCGCCGACAACGCCGCGCGCATGGTCCACGCCGCGCTGCTCAACCAGCTGGTCGCGCGCCGTATTGCCACGCGCACCACCGCGCAATGGCAGGACACCCTCAGCCGGCATGACGTGCTGCACGCCCCGGTACGCACCTATGACGACGTGCTCGCGCATCCGCAGGCGGCGCATCGGCAAACCTTCCAGGCCATCGCGCAGCCCGGGCTGGCGCCGCTGCCCTTTGCCGGCATCCCGGCGCGCGGCTTGCGCCGGGATGCCGGCCCGGCGCCGGCCAACGGCGAACATACCGTAGAGATCCTGCGCGAGGCGGGATTCAGCCAGCTGGCCATCGACGACTGGCTGCGCCAGGGCGTGGCGCTGCAGGCCCCAGCGGCCAGGGCAGGTGTCCAATGAAGGCGCTCGTGTGCGAACAATTTGGCAGTGTGCACGACGTCGCCGTGCAATCCATTCCCGAGCCGTCGCTGGCTGACCCGCATGCGGTCACGATCGCGGTCGAGTATGCCAGCGTAAGCCACGCTACCGGCCTGATGATTGCCGGGCAGTACCAAAGGCGCCCGCCGCTGCCTTTCGTGCCGGGGACTGAGGCTGTCGGCCGCGTGGTCGCCTGCGGGGATGCCGTCACTCGGCTGCGCCCGGGAGACCGCGTGGTGGCGATCGCGGACTGGGGCTGCTTTGCCGAACGGGTCACGGTGCCCGAATACACGGTCTATCGCGTGCCGGACGCGCTGCCCTCGTCGGTCGCGCTGCCGATTCCGATTTCGTACGGCACGGCCTATTGCGGGTTGGTGTGGCGCTGCGCGCTGCGCCCCGGCGATACCGTCCTGGTGCTGGGCGCCGGCGCGGGCGTGGGTCTGGCCGCGGTGGAGATTGCGCGCGAACTCGGTGCCACCGTGATCGCCTGCGCCAGCACCGAGGCCAAGCGTGCCGACGCGCTGCGGCGCGGCGCCACGCACGCGGTGGCGCCAGCGGACCTGGCAAGCGCGGTCAAGGGCCGGACCGGCGGGCGCGGTGCCGACGTGGTGGTGGACCCCGTCGGTGGCGAGCTGTTCCAGCAGGCGCTGCGCGCAGCGGCGGCCAACGCCCGCATCCTCAGCATCGGCTTTGCCAGTGGCACCATCCCGCAGGCACCGGTGAACCTGCTGCTGGTCAAGAACCTGACGCTGCACGGCTTCTTCTTTGGCCGCTATATCGGCTGGACGCCCGCCAACGAGCGCGCACAGCACGCCGCGGCGCTGCAGGACGTCATGGCAACGCTGCTCGAGTGGGCCGCGCAGGGCAAGCTGGCGCCGACCGTGTCCGCGACGTATCCGATCACCGGCCTGGGCGACGCCTTGGCCGCACTGGAATCCCGCCAGGTGGTGGGCAAGGTAGCGATAAAAATCAAGGAGACAGAGACGTGAACACCCGATATCCGAAAACACATACGATATGGACGCGGCTGCGCGCGGCGCTGGTGCTGTCGGCCGCGAGCGCGCTGCTGCCCGCTGCTGCCGGCGCGGAGGAATTTCCGCAACACCCTCTGCGCATGGTGCTGCCCTACCCGGCCGGCGGGCCCACCGACCTGCTGGCGCGCGTGGTGGCGGTCAAGATGGGCGAAAGCCTGGGCCAGGGCGTGGTAGTCGACAATAAGCCCGGCGCCAGCGGCATGATCGGCGCCGAAGCCGTGGCGCGCGCGGCCCCGGACGGCTACACCATCCTCGCCAATGCCTCGCTGCATGTGATCAATCCCAGCATCCAGCCGAAGATGCGCTATGACGCGTTCAAGGACTTCGTGCCGGTCACGCAGCTGGCCGACGTACCGCTGGTGCTGGTGGTCAACAACGCCTCGCCGGTGAAGACCGTGCAGGACCTGATTGCCTATGCCAGGCGCGAGGGCGGCGCGCTCAACTTCGGCTCGGCGGGCAATGCCTCGGCGCAGCACCTCGCCGGCGAATCGTTCAAGCTGGCGGCCAGGGTGCCGATGCAGCATGTTCCATACAAGGGCAGCGCCCCGGCACTGACGGACCTGATGGGCGGCCAGATCCAGCTGATGTTCGACTCCATGCCGTCGGCCATGCCCTTCATCAAGTCCGGCAAACTGCGCGCCGTGGCTGTCACCACGCCGCGCCGTGCGAGCGCGCTTCCGGACATTCCGACCGTCGCCGAATCCGGCCTGCCTGGCTTCGACATCAGTACCTGGTATGGGCTGTGGGCACCGCGCGGGACCCCGCCGGCAGTGGTTGAAAAGCTCGCCTCGCACGCGGCTGCGGCGCTGAAACGGCCTGATGTACGGCAGCAATATGCCGACATGGGCGCGGAGCCGGTCGGCTCTTCACCGGCCGACTTTGCGCGCTACAACGCTGCCGAAGGCCGGAAATGGGCCGAGATCGTGCGCCGCTCGGGGGCGAAGGCAGACCAATAGGGGACGGCCTTCGCCCTCGTCGCGGTGCTTGATGCCGCCATCGTCCACCGCCGCCCCTCACCGCCTGAACCACAACATCGACAACCCGCACGCCAGCGCCAGCAACACCACCGCCCCCGCGGCGAACAAGGCACCCAGCTCGGTTTCCCTGCGCTCCAGCGCAAAGCGCGCGCTGAGCTGGCGGTAGACCTGGGTCAGGTCGGTCGCCGTGCCCGCGTGGAAGTATTCGCCGCCGGTAATGTTGGCGACCGCACGCAGCGTCGGCTCGTCGAGCTGCATGAAGTACGCAAGGCTGGACTCCGGCGCGGCCGTGACCTGCTGCGAACCGAAGCCCACGGTGTAGACGCGCACGCCACGCTGTGCCGCCATGCGCGCGGCGTCGAGCGGGTCCGGGCCGGTGGTGCGCCGCCCGTCGCTGAGCAGGATCACCGCGCCGTGGCGGTATGAGCCGGGCTGCGCCGCCTGCTGGTTCTGTTCGCGCCGGCGCGCGGCGTCGGCCGCGGCGGATTCGTCGAGCGAGGTGCCGCGCCCGGCGCGGTCGGAGCGGCTGCCGAACAGGATCACTTCGAGGTCGATGCCGTCTTCGGGAAACAGCACCGCCAGCGCCTGGAACAGGCCGCTGCCGGTGGCGGTGCCGCGCTGCAGCTGGAAGCGCTCGATCGCGTCGAGCATGTCTTGCCGGTTGTCGGTGGGCGGCAGCACCACCGCGGCAGTGCCGGCGAACGAGACGATGCCCAGCCGCACGCTGGCCGGCAGCCCCACCACGAGGTCGCGCGCGGCCTGCTGGGCGGCGCTGATGCGGTTGGGCGGCACGTCGGCGGCCTCCATGCTGCGCGAGGTATCCATCGCCAGCACCAGGGTCACGGTGTCGGCCGGCAGCGTGATGGTGGCGCTGGGCCGCGCGCACGCCAGCAATGCCGCGGTCAGCGCGAAGAAGAACAGCAACGGTGGAATGTGGCGCCGCAGGCGTTGGCGCGGGCCGAGCGCGGCGCGCGGCAATGCAAGGCTTGCATACAGCACGGCGGCCTTCTTGCGCCGCGCGAGCAGGTACAGGTAAGCGGCTGCCAGCACCGGAAGCGCCAGCAGCAACCAGAGCATCTGCGGCCAGAGAAACTGCATGCCCTGCTCCTTGGCGCGTGGGTAAGAGGATGGTACTGTATTTTTTAAGGCGGGACGGGACCTCGGGGGCTGCGATGAAACGGGTGACGATCTACGGATGGGTCTCGGCGGCCGTCGCGCTGGTTCTTGCCGCCGGCGTGGGCTCGGCGTGGCTATTGCAGCCCAAGGCGCGCGCGCTGACGCAGAAGGACATCGACGCGGCCGTGCTGCACACACTCGAGACCAAGCCCCTGCCGTCGCGCACCGCCATGGCGGCCGAGGCGGTGCGTGAATCGGTGGTCGAAATCCGCAACTTCCCCGCGCCCGAGAAAACCGCCGATGCGGCGTCCGCGCCGCAGGCCGGGCGTGATCCCCCGGCCACGCCGCCCGAAGCCTCACCTTCGACGCCCCCCGCCCCGGCCGTCCCGCCCCTGCCCAATGAACGCCCGCCCGCAGACAGCGCGGAGAACAAGCCCGAATCCCGCCACATCGGCTCCGGCGTGGTGGTGACCGAGCGCGGCGTGATCCTTACCAGTCTCCATGTGATTGCCGGAGCGCGGCGCCTGGAGCTGACCTTCCATGACGGGCACACGTCCGAGGCCACGGTGCTGCAGACGATTCCCGAGAAAGACCTGGCGGTGATCCAGGCCAAGTCGATACCCGACGACCTGCCCGCGGCGACACTGGGTTCCAGCCGGGACCTGATGCCCGGCTCCGAGGTGGTCGCCGTGGGCTTTCCGTTCGGCATCGGGCCGTCGGTATCCGCCGGCGTGGTGTCCGGGCTGGACCGCGAGTTCGTCGCGCCGGACAACAAGCGCAGCCTGGACAAGCTGATCCAGTTCGACGCCGCGGTCAATCCGGGCAACTCGGGCGGCCCGCTGGTGAACATGAATGGCGAGGTGGTGGGCATCGTCACCGCCATCCTCAACCCGGGCAACAGCGGCACCTTCATCGGCATCGGCTTCGCCACCACGATCGAAAGCGCCGGCGTAGCCATCGGAACTTCTCCTTTCTGACGCGGGGACCTATGAACGACCAAGCCAGGGGCGCAGCCGACAGCGCCAACTTGATGGAACGCCTGCTGTACGAGGTAAAACGCGTGGTGGTCGGGCAAGACCACTTTCTCGAACGGGTGCTGGTGGCCATCCTGTCCGGCGGCCACCTGCTGGTGGAGGGCGTGCCGGGGCTGGCCAAGACCCTGACCGTCAATACGCTGGCGCGGACCATGAGCGGCACCTTCAAGCGCATCCAGTTCACCCCTGACCTGCTGCCGGCCGACCTGGTCGGCACGCGCATGTACAACCAGGGCACGGGCGAGTTCTCCACGGTGCGCGGCCCGGTCTTTGCCAACCTGCTGCTGGCCGACGAGATCAACCGGGCGCCGGCCAAGGTGCAGAGCGCGCTGCTGGAGGTGATGCAGGAAAAGCAGGTCACCATCGCCGGCGAGACCCATCGCGTGCCCGCGCCGTTCCTGGTCATGGCGACGCAGAACCCGATCGAGACCGAGGGCACCTACCCGCTGCCCGAGGCGCAGGTCGACCGCTTCATGATGAAGGTGCTGGTGGGCTATCCGTCGGAAGAGGAAGAGGTGGTGATCGTCAACCGCGTCACCGGCCCGCGCATCAGCGTCAGCCCGGTGGCCACGCCCGAGCACCTGACCGCGCTGCAGGAGGCCTGCCGCAAGGTGTATGTCGATCCCAGCCTGGTCCAGTACGCGGTGCGCGTGGTCGCGGCCACGCGCAAGCCGGGCAACTTCGGCCTGGCGGACCTGGACCGCTACGTGTCGTTCGGCGCCAGCCCGCGTGCCACCATCGGCCTGGTCGAAGGCGCGCGCGCGCTGGCTTACCTGCGCGGCCGCCACTACGCCCTGCCCGAGGACGTGGCCGACCTGGTGCCGGACGTGTTGCGCCATCGGCTGTCGCTTTCGTACGAGGCCATGTCCGACGGCGTGACCGCCGACCAGCTCATCACGCGCATCACGCAGGCGCTGCCGGTACCCGAGCGGCCCATGGAATCCCATGTTCGGGCGGCGGACTAGGCGGCGCGAGCCAGACAGCGCGCCCGGCGCCACAGCTGGCGCCGCGCCCGCTGTCGCGCTGGCCGGCGTCGGCGCCAACCAGACCGACGCGCTGCTGCGGCGCCTGGAATGGACCGTGGTCCGCCGCCTCGACGGGCTGCTGCAAGGCGACTACCGCACGCTGTTCCGCGGCTTTGGCCTGGACCTGGCGGACCTGCGCGAATACCACCCCGGCGACGACGTGCGCCATATCGACTGGAACGTGACCGCGCGGCTGCAGACGCCGCATGTGCGCGAGTACCAGGAAGACCGCGAGGTCGCGGCCTGGTTCTTGCTGGACCTGAGCGGCTCGATCGATTTCGGCTCGGGCAGCGTGCGCAAGCGCGACCTGCTGAGCGACTTCACCACCGTGATGGCGCTGCTGCTGACGCGCTATGGCAATCGGGTGGGCGCCGTGCTCTATGGCGGCGGGACCAATGCCGACGCCACGGTGGTGCCGGCGCGCGCCGGGCGCCGCCAGCTGCTGCACCTGCTGCACCGCTTGCGGTCCACGCCCGCCGCATCGCCGGGCGACACCCGCCTGCGCGACCTGCTCGAGCGCGCCCGGGCGGTGGCCAGGCGGCGCTCGGTGGTGTTCGTGGTGTCGGATTTCATCAGCGCGCCGGGCTGGCAGGCATCGCTGGGCATGCTGGCGCGGCGGCATGAAGTGGTCGCGGTAAGGCTGGTCGATCCGCTCGAAACCGCGTTGCCCGACCTGGGTCTGGTGGTGCTGCAGGACGCCGAGACCGGCGAGCAGTTGTTCGTCGATACGCACGACCCGTCCTTCCGCAAGCGCTTCGCCGCCGCCGCCGAGGCGCGCGAGGCCGAGCTGCGCCACGCCTTCGCGCGCGCCGGGGTGGCGTGCCTGACGCTGTCGACCTACGCCCGGCTCGACCTGGCACTGCTGAGCTTCGCGCGCCAGCGCCGGCGCCAGCAAGGCAGCGCCAGGGCCGCCAACATTGCAGGGGGGGCCGCATGATCGATGCCATCAGCCGCCTGCCCGTGTTCAGCTTCCTGTGGCCAGGCATGCTGTGGCTGTTCGCGCTGGTCGGTGGGCTGGCGGCAGGCTATGTCTGGCTCGACCGGCGCAGGCGGCACGCAGCCGTGCATTACCCGGCGCTGAAAACCGCTGGCATTGCCACCCGCAGCGGCAGCGGCTGGCGTCGCCACGTGGCGCCGGTGCTGATCCTGCTGGCGCTGGCGGCGCTGATCGCGGCGATCGCGCGGCCGCAGGCCGTGATGATGCTGCCTTCGCGCATCGAGACGGTGGTGATGGTGATGGACCTGTCCGGCAGCATGCGGGCCCAGGACGTCAAACCCAGCCGCCTGGGCGCCGCACAGCAGGCCGCCACCACGCTGCTGGAGGCGCAACCCGCGGGCGTCAGCGTCGGCGTGGTGGCGATGGCCGGCACCGCCGCCGTGGCGCAGGCGCCCACCCGCGCCAGGGAGGCCGTGGCCACCGCGATCGAACGCCTGCAGCCGCAGGGCGGCACCGCGCTGGGCAACGGCATGCTGATTGCGCTGACCACGCTGCTGCCGGAGCTCACGCCCGATGCCGAGCGGCTGATGAACGACGACACGCCGCCGCCAAGACGATCGCGAGGCCTGGCCAATCCGCCCGGCGACAGCGAGCCGGTGCAGCCGGGTTCTTATACCGCCGGCGCGATCGTGCTGTTCTCCGACGGCGAAAGCAACGCCGGCCCGGCGGCGATGCGCGCGGCCCAGCTTGCCGCCGAGCACGGCGTGCGCATCTATACCGTGGGCGTGGGCACGCCCGAAGGCGTGGTGCTGTCGGTCGACGGCTGGTCGGCCCGCGTCAGGCTCGACGAGAAGGTGCTGAAGGAAGTCGCCGACGCCACCGGGGCCGAGTACTTCCGGCTGGAGGACGCCACCGAACTGAAGCGCGTATACCGCGCGCTCAACGCGCGGCTGGCGTTCGACAAGCGCAGCCAGGTCGAGATCACCGCGCTGTTCGCCGCGCTCGGCGCGCTGCTGGCGGCGTGCGCGGGGCTGCTGTCGCTGTGGTGGTTCGGGCGCGTGATGTAGCGAACGGCCGCCGGCAAATTAGCGCGCAGTGCGCGGCGTGACCGAGATCGCGATCGCCTCGGTATAGACCGCCTGCACCTGCTCGCCGGCGCGAACCGCCTTCAGCTGCTTCGGGTCGGCGACATGCACGTCCACCATCCGGCCCTGCGGGCCCTTCAGCGTCACCATGCCGGTCTTGGTGTCGACCGCCACCACGTCGGCGGTAACCGTGACCTCGCGCCCGACCATGCCGCCCGGCTTGGCGCCCGGCGCGGCGCGCTGCGTGATCTCGCGCTCGCTGCTGGAGCGGATGCCGCTCTGGCGGTTCAGGCTCACCGACAAGGCCTGCGTGTATTCCGCCGTGACCGCATCGCCCACGCGCAGCTGCCCGAAGTTGCGCACATCGTCGCCCACCTGCACGTCGGTAAGCTTGCCCTGCTCGTCCTTGAGGGTGATGGTGCGCGTGGCGGCATCGATGGCCGCCACCGTGGCCGTGGCCTTGACCGTGCCGGTGGTGCGCGACGCGCCCACGCCGGAAACCGAGTCGACGCGGGTCTCGGGTTGCGCCATCGCCATGGCGGGCGCGAGCGACGCGGCGGCAAGCGCCGCCGCCACCATGAGCTTGCCGGGTTTCATGCCGTTCTCCCTGGTTCCGAGTTTTCCATGGGCCACCGTGCGCGATGCCGGCAAGGGGCCGGGGCGCGTGATGGAAAGGCCTGTTAACCATAGCAGAGGGACAACGAAGCCGGTGGCGGCGTGCAGGCCAACTCCATATGCTCACAGCGGCCCCGGCAGCGTCTTCAGCCCCAGCCACAGCACGCCGATGACAACGTTGACCGGCACGCACAGCGCACCGGGCACGTAGAACAGCGCCGACAGCGCGGGCGCGGACAACATCAGCTCCACCGCGCTGCCCAGCGCGTAGAAGAACACGCCGCACCAGAGCCAGCGCCGCATGTAGGTCAGCAGCCAATGCGCGCGCGCCTGGTTGAAGTGCCAGGCGCGCGCGCGTTCGGCGCGGTTGCCGCGGCTGGCGTCCCGGAACAGCCAGCCGAAGAAGAAATAGCGGTACAGCAGGGCGCTAAAGCTCAGCTCTTGCATGATCACTCCTTTGGCCGCTGCCAGCCGGGGGAGTGCAGAAATCAGGCGCACTCGGGGCGCAAGCTGCAATGGCAGCGGCAGGCATACCACCAGCGTACCAAAGAAGCAGCGCTAACCCGAGCCACGGACGCGCCTGCATGGCTGGCCGCACTAAGACAGTGCAGCCGGCCGCGCGATGATCGCACGCCGATCACTGCAGGCTGATATCGAGCTGCTGCACCACGCGCTTCTCGCGCTCGAACTGTTCGGCCGCGAACCTGGTGTAGTCCGCGCTGTTGAGGTGGACCGGCTCCAGGTCGATGGCCTCGAGCGAGCGCAGGTAGGCCGGATCCTGCGCCGCGCGGAAGAACGCGTCGTGCAGCTTCCTGACCACCGCCGGGTCCATGCCGCGCGGGCCGACGATGCCCACCAGCGAGCTGGCGGTGATGTCGTAGCCCCGCTCCTTCAGCGTCGGCACATCCTTGAAGCGCGCAAAGCGCGTGTCGCCGACGATGGCCAGCGGCCGCACCTTGCCGGCGACGGCGAACTGCCCCCAGCCCGGGTCCAGCACCGCGTCGATGTCGCCGCCCATCAGCGCCATCATTTCCTCGGCGCCGCCCTTGTAGGGCACGAAGGTGAACTTCGCGCCGGCGGCACGGCCGAGCTTTTCCATCGAGATATGCCCCGAGCTGCCGATGCCGACCGCACCGTAGGTCACTTTGCCCGGGTTCGCCCTGGCGTAGGCAAGGAATTCTTCCAGCGTCTTCCAGCGCGCGTCGGCGCGGACCACCAGGCCATAGCGGTAGTTGGTCAGACCGATGATGTAGGTAAAGTCCCTGAGCGGGTCGTATGGCGTCTTTTGCAGGTGCGGCATGCGGAAGATATTGGCCGCGACCATCGACAGCGTGTAGCCGTTCGGCGCCGCGGTCTGGGACATCACCTGCGCCGCCAGCGTGGCGCCCGCACCGGGCTTGTTGATCGGCACCACGCGCTGGTCCAGCTCCTTGCCGGCGGCTGCCAGCAGCGTGCGCAGCGAGCCGTCGGTGGGACCGCCGGGCGGAAACGGAATCCAGAACTCGATGGGCTTGGCCGGGAAATCGCCCGCCGCCGTCGCGGCCGGCGCTGCCGCCGCGCAGATCGCCGCTGCCGCCACGGCCCTGGCCACGACCGATAGCAAACGCCCTCCCATTCCACGCCTTGTGATAGCCATGCGCTGTCTCCTGGTTGTCGTTCTGGTGTTGCCGCCCGGCGTGCCGGCCGCGGTCGTTTTCGACAGACGTTAGAGCGTTGCGCCAGGCGGGCCAATTGCCGTTCTGTTCAATGTCATTGGCAGAAACGCCCGGGATGCGGAGCCGGCCGCTTCACGCCGCCATCGTCGCAACCACTGCGCCCAGCACGCGCACGCCCTGCTCTATCTGCGCGGTGGTCAGGCTGGCATAGCCCAGCACCAGGCCGGCCGCGCGTGGCCGGCCTGCCCCGTGCGGCCGGGCATACAGCGCCGAGACCGGGTAGACGCCCACGCCGGCGCCGCGCGCGGCGGCCACCAGTGCCGGCTCGTCCCGCGGCCGCAGCGACGGCAGCCACAGCACCACGTGCAGACCGGCCGCGGTGCCGCTGACCTCGGCATCGGCGGGCAGGTGGTGCGCAATGCCATCGAGCAGGGCCGCGCGGCGGCGCTCGTTCTCGCGGCGCATGCGGCGCACGTGGCGCTCGTAGGCGCCGCTGTCGATCAGCGCGGCCAGCACGCGCTGCTCCAGCACGGGCGCGTGGCGGTCGGCCAGCCGCTTGGCCTGCCGGAACACCGGCACCAGTTCCGGCGGCAGCACCAGGTAGCCGAGCCGCAGTTGCGGCGACAGCGCCTTGGAGAAGGTGCCGACATAGATCACGCGGCCATCGTTGTCGATCGCGCGCAGGGTGTCGATCGGGCGCTGGCCGTAGCGGAATTCGCCGTCGTAGTCGTCCTCGACGATCCACGCATCATGGCGTCGGGCCCATTGCAGCAAGGCCTGGCGGCGCCCGATCGGCAGCACGCCGCCCAGCGGGAACTGGTGCGACGGCGTCACGTAGGCCAGCCGGACCCGGTCCGCCGTGGGCAGGCTGGCGGTGTCCATGCCATGCCCGTCCACCGGGACTGGCAGGCAAGTCGCGCCGGTGGCCTCGAAGCAGCGCCTGGCCATCAGGTAGCCGGGGTCTTCGAAGGCGAAGGTATCGCCGTGGTCCAGCAGCAGCCGCGCGCACAGGTCGATGGCCTGCTGCGAGCCATGCACCACCACGATCTGCCCGGCGTCGCAGGCCAGCCCGCGCGCGCGGCGCAGGTAGCCTTGCAGCGCGCGCCGCAGCGATGCCTCGCCTTCGGGGGCGGCATAGGACAGGCTGTCGTGCTGGCGCAGCAGCTCGGCCTGCCAGGCGCGCCGCCACGCCAGCGCCGGGAAGTCGCGCCACGCCACCGCGCCGTACAGGAAATCGAAGCGCACCGGCTCGGCCGGCGGCGGTTCCGGCAGACTCAGTGCCGCCACGCGGCGGCCGAACTGCGACAGCGCGGGTACCCTGGCGCGCCGCGCGGCATGCGGCCGGGCGGGCGGGGAAGCCGCCAGCGGGCTTGCAATGCGGGCCGCCCGTCCCCTCGCCGTGACCAGGAAGCCCTCGGCCGCCAGCTGTTCATAGGCGGCGGTCACGGTGGTGCGCGATACCCCCAGCTCGGCCGCCAGGCCGCGCGTGGACGGCGCCGGCGCGCCCGGCGGCAGTGTGCCGTCGGCGATCTGCGCGCGCAGCAGGTCATAGATGCGGCGTCCCGCACCCGTGGCGCCCCTGGCGCCGGAATGCCTGCCGGCAGACTGATCGAACTGGCCCATTCAAATTCCCGGAAACTGGACCTTCCGATTGTGCCAGTTGTCGGCGACAGTATCGAGCATCCGATCGCCCCGAGCCCCACGATGTACCTCCCCGACCATTTCGCCGAGACCCGCCCCGACGCCCTTGCCCGCATCATCCATGCGCACCCGCTGGGCATGCTGGTCACGCACAGCCAGCACGGCCTGGATGCCGACCATCTTCCCTTCGAATTCGACCCGGGCGCCGGCTTCCACGGCGTGCTCACTGCGCACGTGGCGCGAGCCAACCCGGTGTGGCAGCGGTGCCCGACCGGCACGCCGGTGATGGTGGTGTTCCGCGGCGCCGAGGCCTACGTCTCGCCGAACTGGTACCCGGGCAAGCATGAGACGCACCGGCAGGTGCCGACCTGGAACTACGAGGTGGTGCACGCGCACGGCACGCTCACCGTGCGCGACGAAGAGCGCTTCGTGCGCGGCCTGGTCGCGCGCCTGACGCGCCGGCATGAGGCCGCCGAGGCCCGGCCGTGGAAGATGGGCGACGCCCCGCCCGACTACCTCGACGCCATGCTGCGCGGCATCGTCGGCCTCGAGATCGCCGTGACGTCGCTGGTGGGCAAGCGCAAGCTCAGCCAGAACAAGGACACGCGCGACCGTCTTGGCGTGGTCGACGCGCTCGAGGCGCGCGGCTGCCCGGAACTGGCGCAGTCGATGCGCGACGCGGTCTGATCTGGCATCGCCGCAATCCACGCGCGCGCAGCCGCAACTCTGCCTCATCAACAAGGAACCCCGAACCATGTCGCTGATTCCCTTCCTGATCGCCGCGGTCGTGCTTGCCATCACCCCCGGCCCGGCCATCGCCTATGTCGTCGCCCGAACGGTCGCCGGCGGACGGTCGGAGGGCCTGGCTTCATGCCTGGGCACCGGCCTCGGTGGATTGCTGCACGTGCTGGCCGCGGCGGCGGGCCTGTCGTTGCTCATCGCCCAGTCTGCGGTCGCGTTCAGCGTGCTCAAGTACCTGGGGGCGGCCTACCTGGTGTACCTGGGGCTGCGCATGCTGCTGCGCAAGGAGCAGCCCGCCACCGTCGCGGCCGTGCCATCGCGCGGGGCACGCCGCGCGCTGGTCGAGGGCGTGGTGGTCGAGGTGCTGAACGTCAAGACCGCGCTGTTCTTCCTTGCGTTCCTGCCGCAGTTCGTCGCGCCGGGTGCAGCGGCAGTGTCGCAACTCGCGCTGCTGGGCAGCATCTGCGTCGCGCTCAACACGCTGGTCGATGTGGTCGTGGTCTTTGCCGCGCACCGCCTGCTCAGGTCCGAAGCCGCGAGCGCGGCACGCGCGCGGCTGATGACCCGTGCCTCGGGAGTCACGATGGTGGGGCTGGGCACGTTCCTGGCGTTCGCGCGGCGCGAGGCATGACCGCGCGCGTGGGAACAAGTCTTGTGGTTGCCGCCGCGAGCCCGCGCAGGGGCTCCACCCGCATAGGCCACTACTTCAGGTATTTCAGCGTCGCCACACCGGTTGCCACCAGCACTTCCCCATCGAGCCACACCTCGGCCCGCGAAAAGAAGATCGAACGCCCGCGGCGATCAACCATGCCTTTCGCCGTCAGCAGCTTGCCGGTCCCGTTGCTGAGGAAGTTCGACGTCAGCGACAGCGTGACCGCGTGCCGCGGGGCCTCGCCCGGCGCGGAGTAGAGGCCGGCATAGCCCGTGGCGGCATCGAGCAAGGTGCAGATCGTGCCGCCATGCACGACGCGGCTGCGGTTCAGCATATTCGGCGCGAGCGGCAGTTCCAGCTCGACGTAGTCGTCGCGCCAATCGGTAATCCTGACCCCGATGCTTTCCAGTGCCGGATTGTCGAGGCTGTATGCCTCGTCCTTGTCTTCCACGATTGCCGCGTCCATCGCCCGGATGTTCCTTTGCCTGATCAAGCCTCCTTTGTGCGCGATCCGCGTGTTTCCGACAATCTGTATTTCGCGAACCGGACCTTCCGCCCGCATGAATCCACGCATGCGCCGCGGCACGCGCGGCTTTGACTCGGCATGCAGAACGACCTAGGCTAGGTAGGCTTACCGCGCACTCGGCCACGCGCCAGGTGACGTAGCGGCGATGTCGCACGGTCCGCCAGGACCAGGGAGGGGCTCACCATGAACATGCGGCCAGATCCGACGTTTCACGCCTCGCCGGAGCTTGCGATCCACGCGCCAGCGGAATCCTTTGCCTATACCGTGCTGCTCAGCCCCGACGGCGCGCAGCTCGACGCGCTCGCGGTGATCGACGTCAAGCCCGGATCGCCGACCTACAGCCAGGTGGTGCATACCGTGCCGATGACGCACAAGGGCGATGAACTGCATCACTTCGGCTGGAACGCCTGTTCGTCGGCGCTGTCGCCGCTGACCGGCCATGCGTTCCTGGAGCGGCGCTACCTGATCATTCCGGGGATGCGCTCGTCGCGCCTGTATATCGTCGACACTAAACCGCACCCGACCCAGGCGCGCATCCACAAGATCGTCGAGCCCGACGAGATCTTCCGCAAGACCGGCTATTCGCGGCCGCATACCGTGCATTGCGGCCCGGAGGGCATCTATGTCAGCACGCTGGGCGGCAGCGGGCCGGATGGCACCGATGGCCCGCCCGGCATCTTCATCATGGACTGCGAGACCTTCGAGGTGCTGGGCCGCTGGGAGATCGACCGCGGCGAGCAGCAGAAGCACTACGACTTCTGGTGGAACCTGCCGCGCGACTACATGGTGTCGAGCGAATGGGCCCTGCCGCCGCAGTTCGAGAACGGGCTGGTGCCCGAGGATTTGCTCGGCAACCGCTACGGCCACAAGCTGCATTTCTGGGACCTGCGCGCACGGCGCAACGTGCAGACCATCGACCTGGGCGCCAATCACCAGATGGCGCTGGAAGTCCGGCCCGCGCATGATCCGGTGCGCGAGTACGGCTTCGTCGGCGTGGTGGTCGACACCACCAACCTGGAAGGCTCGATCTGGACCTGGTGGCGCGAGGATGGCAAGTTCCACGCCGAGAAAACTGCGACGATCCCGGCCGAGCCCGCCGACGCCAGCCAGTTGCCGCCGCTGCTGCAAGGCTTCGGCGCGGTGCCGCCGCTGGTGACCGATATCGACCTGTCGCTGGACGACAGGTTCCTCTACGTGTCGTGCTGGGGCACGGGCGAGATGCGCCAGTACGACGTCACCGATCCGCGCAAGCCCCGGCTCGCCGGCTCGGTCCATCTCGGCGGCATGGTCCGCCGCACTCCGCACCCCAACGGCAAGCCCTTCGCCGGCGGCCCGCAGATGGTGGAGATCAGTCGCGACGGCGAGCGCGTCTACTGGACCAACTCGCTGTATTCCACCTGGGACCAGCAGTTCTATCCCGACGGCATTCCAGGCGCGCAGGTCATGGCCCGCGCCGGAGCGGACGGCGGCCTGGTGCTGGCCGACGACTACTGGGTCGAGTTTCCCGAAGGCTACCGCGCGCACCAGATCCGTCTGGAAGGCGGCGACTGCTCGACCGATTCGTTCTGCTATCCCTCGGCCAGGGCTTGAGCGGGCACGACTGGGAACAGCTGGGCCTGTGGTCGGCGGTGCTGGCCAGCGGGCTCTATCACGGCGTCAACCCGGCGATGGGATGGCCGCTGGCGGTATCGAACGGTCTGCTGGCGCACAGCGGCCGCGCCCTGCTTGCGGCGCTGGGGTATCTGGCGGCCGGGCACGCGCTGGCGGTGCTGGCGGTGACGCTGCCGTTCGGCATGCTGTCCGCGCTGGTCGCCTGGCAGGCGCAGATCCGCATCGGCGCCAGCCTGCTGCTGATCGCCGGCGGCATCGCACTGCTGCTCAGGCGCGGCCATCCGCGCGCACTGGTGCGCATCGCGCCATCGCGCCTGGCGCTGTGGTCGTTCGCGGTGGCGATCGCGCATGGCGCCGGGCTGATGCTGGTGCCGATCTATCTTGGCCTGTGCCGCACCAATAGCGAGCCGGGGCACCAGGCGGCCGCCACGCTTGCCGGTGCCAACCTGGGCATGGCGCTAGCGGTCGCGCTGCTGCATACGCTGGCCATGTTTGCCATGGGCGGCGGCATGGCGTGGCTGGTCTACCGCTACCTGGGGCTGCAGTTCGTCTCGCGCAGCTGGTTCAACCTGGAGGCGGTCTGGGCCCTCAGCCTGATGCTGGTGGGGATGCTGGCGCTGGGGCTTGAAGCCTTTGGCTAGGCGCCAGGCTCAGCCGGCCAGCCGCGCCGCCAGCCGTCCGCGCGTGATGGCCGCGATCTGCGCCAGCGCCTCGTCCAGCTCCTGCTGCGTGCTGCGGCCGATGCGGCGCTCGAACGCGGCAAAGATGCCTTCGCGGGTGTAGTGGCGCACGCAGATGATGAAGGGGAAGCCGTGGCGCGCCTGGTAATCGGCGTTGAGCTGGTCCAGCGCGGCCTCCTGCTGCACCGACATCGCATCCAGTCCGGCGCTCTTCTGCTCGGCGTTGGAATCCGCCGTCATGGTGCCCGCGCGGATATTGCGCGCCGACAGCTGCGGGTGCAGGTTCAGGAAATCGCACTGGCGCGGCGCGTCGAGCTTGCGCACCACGTCCATCATCGCGCCATGCAGCGCCGCCACCGAGGCGAACGGCCGCTGCGCCCAGGCGCCTGCCGCGGCCTGCGGAAAGTGTTCGAACACGCTGCCGAAGGCCTCGGCAAAGGCCGCTTCGTCCAGGGCGTTGACCGACGCCAGGTCGAGGGGGTGAGACATGGAGGCTTCTCCCGTAGGGATCCCGCGCAAGGCGGATCGTTGGATACGGGGCCGAGTATAGGAACGCCCCGCCGCAGCGGCGAGAGCCCGCGTCCTATAGATCGCATAACAGAAACCGATACCGCTAGCGATGCATGTCGCGCAGGTCGCGCAGTTCCTGCGAGGCCGCGCTCAGCATGCCGCGCAGCCAGACATGGGCGGCCGAGCGGTGGCGCGACGGGTGCCACAACTGGTAGAAGCGCATGAACGGGAACTCGATCGGCGGCTCCAGCACCGCCAGCGGCACATGCTGCGCATGGTAGTTGGCGAAATGGCGCGCGGTGGTCAGGATCAGGTCGGTGCCGGGGATCAGGCTGGGCGCGAGGTTGAAGTACGGACAGCTGACCCGGTTGTCGCGGTGCACGCGCAGCGTGCTCAGGCCTGCATCGACCAGTCCGCGCTGGTCGCGCGAATACGGCGTCGGCACGATATGCGATGCGCCCAGGTAAGCCTGCGCGGTGAACTTGCCGGGCTGCGCATGCACGCTGTCCTGCGCCACCACGCACACCACCTCGTCCTCCAGCAGCACCGACAGGTGCAGGTGCTCGGGCGGATTGGGCCAGTTGCCGATGACGATATCGACCGCGCCCGCCGACAGCGCCTGCTCATAATCGAAGCTGGTCCCCAGCGGCAGCGCCGACAGCCGCGCATGCGGCGCGGCGCGGCGCACGGCGCGCACCACATGCGCAAAGAACGGCGGCGCCAGGTAGTCCGGCATCGCCACCACGAAGCTCTGCTCGGTGGTGGCCGGGTCGAAGCGGTCGTCCGACACCAGCAGGTTGTCGAGCGCGCTGAGCGCGGCCTGCGCGTTGCGCGCCAGCTGCAGCGCGCGCTCGGTCGGCACCATCACGTTCTTCTCGCGCGTCAGCAACGGGTCGTTGAAGATCGCGCGCAGGCGCTTGAGCGCGGCGCTGATGGCCGGCTGCGACTGGTTCAGGCGGATCGCCGTGCGCGACACGCTCTGCTCGGCGATCAGGATGCACAGCACGCGCAGCAGGTAGGTGTCGAACGGGTCGTCGGCGCGAATCATGTTGGGTCCGTGGCAGGGGAACAAAGGCAGGGGAACAAAGAAGGCATGGCGGGTGCGGCTGCCGCCGCTCGCGACAGTGCCGGCATGCCAGGCCATGGCGACTTTGTAGCGTGTCGCGCACCGCACGGCAACCGGTGGAACCCGGACCGGCGCCGCCGAGCCGCGCACGCGCCATCGCCGCGGCGGGCCGATCAGGGTAATCCATAGGTCGGCCGGCGGCCGCCGCGGAGGCCCGCAAACCCGCGCCAGGCAAGGGATAGCGGCCCATATCGACGCTGCTATGGGGCCTATACCAGCCCCCTCGTTTCGCATCGGCGGGCCATTCATATACTTGCTCCCAACCCGGCGGACCGCATGCACCGCCACCAGGCCCGGCCTGGCAGAACACCACAAGACAGGAGACATCATGTCGATCACGAAACAAGGCGTACCGGTCTTCGCCGGCACCGCCGAAGACGCCGAGGACAGCGTCTACCGCAAGGTAACCTGGCGCCTGCTGCCCTTCCTCGGGGTGCTGTGGGTGCTGGCGTGGCTGGACCGCGTCAACATCGGCTTCGCCAAGCTGCAGATGCTGGACGCGCTGCGCTTCAGCGAGGCCGTGTACGGGCTGGGCGCGGGCATCTTCTTCCTGGGTTACTTCTTCTTCGAAGTGCCGTCGAACATGCTGCTGCAGAAGATCGGCGCCAAGAAGACCATCATGCGCATTACCATCTGCTGGGGCGTGATCTGCATGCTGCAGAGCTACGTCACCACGCCCACGCAGTTCTACATCCTGCGCTTCCTGCTGGGCGCGTTCGAGGCCGGCTTCTACCCCGGCGTGATCCTGTACCTGACCTACTGGTATCCGTCGCAGCGCCGCGCACGCGCGTTCGGCACCTTCATGTCGGCATCGGCCATTGCCGGCGTGCTGGGCGGGCCGCTGGCGGGCTGGATCATGACCGGCATGGCGGGTGTCAGCGGCATGCACGGCTGGCAGTGGCTGTTCATCCTGGAGGGCATCCCGTCGGTGCTGGCCGGCATCTTTGCCTGGTTCTACATGACCGACAAGCCCGAGCAGGCGCACTGGCTGTCCGACGCCGAGAAGCGCGTGGTGCAGGACGCGCTCAGGCGCGACCACGCCGCCATGGGCGAGCGCGGCCACGACTGGCGCACGCTCTTCACCAACCCCAAGGTCTGGCTGCTGATCGCGATCTTCTTCTGCCTGCTGTGCGCCAACTCGACGCTGACCTTCTGGATCCCGACCATCATCAAGGACGTGGGCTTCACCACGCCGATGGCGGTGGGCTGGATCGCCGCGGTGGCCTACCTGTGCGGCGCCGCCGGCATGATCCTCAACGGCGCGCATTCCGACCGCCGCAATGAAGTGCGCTGGCACTTCAGCGGCGCCGCGCTGGTCGGCGGCGGTGCCATGGCCGTACTGGCGGTGCTGCTGGGCGCGCAGGTGCTGTCGCCGGTGATCGCGCTGCTGGCGATGACCGCCGCGCTGGTCGGCACCATGAGCGCGATCCCGGTGTTCTGGCAGCTGCCCAACCGCTACCTGGCCGGCAGCGCCGCCGCGGTGGGCGTGGCGCTGATCAACTCGGTGGCCAACCTGGCCGGCTTCGGCGCCCCGTACGTGATGGGGCTGGTCAAGAACGCCACCGGCAAGCTCACCTCCGGGCTGTACCTGGTGGCAGTGATCGAAGTGCTGGCCGCGGTGCTGGTTCTGGTGGGCATCCGCCAGCTGCGCAGCAAGCCTGCCCCTGCGCCTGTACGTTAAGGAGCCTGAGATGGACGACCATAGCTTTGATCCCGCGCGCCGGCGCTTCGCGCTGCAATCGATGACGCTGGGTGGCGGCGCGCTGCTGGCCGGCGCCAGCTGGGGCGCCACGCCGGACGCGCCCAACCAGACCGCCGCGCCGGTACAGCAAGGCGGCCTGAGCCCGCGCCTGACGCTGCATGCACTCGACACCTACCACGGCACGCCCGCGGCCGGCATGCGCGTGGAGATGTTCCGCATCGACAATGGGCAACGCACGCCGCTGCAGACCGTCACGCTGGCCGCCAACGGCCGCAGCGAGCCGCCGCTGCTGATCGGCGACAGCTACCGCACCGGCACCTACGAACTGATCCTGCACGCCGACGAGTACTTCGCCGCGCGCAAGGCCAGCCTGCCGCAGCCGTCGTTCCTGTCGAAGATCCCGCTGCGCGTGCGTGTCACCGACGCCGGGCAGCGCATCCACTTGCCCGTGCTGTTCGGGCCGTGGAGCTACAACTACTACCGCGGCAGCTGAGCGCGCGGCCCTATCCGGAGAGATCGCATCATGGCAGGTATCAGCACCCATGTGCTCGACGTATCGCTGGGCCGCCCGGTGGCCGGCATGCAGGTCGAGCTGTTCGACGTCGCGGTGCAGCCGCCCCGGCTGCTGGCACGCACCCGCACCAACCACGACGGCCGCACCGATGCGCCGATGCTGCCGCCGGCGCAGGCGCGCACCGGCGAGTTCGAGCTGCGCTTCTGGGTGGCGGACTACTTCCGCACCCCGGACGTGTTCGCCGACATCGTGCCGGTGCGCTTTACCATCGCGGATGCGGCGCAGCACTACCATGTGCCGCTGCTGTGTTCGCCGTGGAGTTTTGGCACGTATCGGGGGAGTTGAAATTTTGATTGGTGTTTTGATGGGGTGTCGTGCTTGGCGGGCGTGGCTGTTTCGCCGGCGCAGCCGGCGACCTACTTCTTGGCCGAGCGCCAAGAAGTAGGCAAGAAACGCGTCGCCTAAGCGGCTGGCTAAGGCGGCGTTGGTAGTTCGGGCGGTGGTGACTTTCGGTCGTGCTGGTGGTGGTTCCACCCTGCTGACGCTACCTGGATGTGCCTGGCGTTCGAGGTCGGATGGACGAACCCGACTTTAGGTCGGTGGCCGCCTTCTAACTGCGTTGTCGGTGGGACGCCTTCGGCTGCGCTGCGCGCACGCCCTATCTCAGGTCTTGGGCTCTGGCACGGAGTGCGTCGCTGCGCTCGCACACGTTGTCGCTGGCGATCCCCTGGCTTTTATTGCCCGCTTGTTTTCTCCCCTCTCCCGCTTGCGGGAGAGGGGCGGGGGAGAGGGCCGGCGCATCCACGAAGTCAACAGCATCAACTGCTGCGCACCACCTCATCCCCAAGAATTCCTCGAAGAACCTTATTCAAGGGCCACCTCGCCTCGCCGCTATCGCGGCTTGCGCACCTCCGCCTCATCTGGCGACAGCACCTTGCCGTCACCCGAGCGCGGCATCATCGGCGGCACCGGCTTGCCGGTGCGCTTTTCCACCAGTTGTGAGCGCCGCTCGCCGCGCGCGAACAGGTGGTGTTCCCCCCACTGGCGCAACGCCACCACGATGGGGAACAGGCTCTCCCCCATTTCCGTCAGCACGTACTCCTGGTAGGCACTGCCGTCCGAAGCGGGTCGCGTCGACAGGATGCCGGCTTCCACCAGACGGCGCAGGCGGTCGGACAAGATATTGCGCGCCACCGCCAGGCTGCGCTGGAAGTCGCTGAAGCGGTGCATGCCGTCGAAGGCATCGCGCACGATCATCAGCGACCAGCGGTCGCCGACCAGCGCCAGCGCGCGCGCCACGGGGCAGGTATCTTCGCTCGGGTCCTTGCGGGTGACCATGTCTGGCTAGCCTTGGGCGCATCGCCCGCTGTCAAAGTGGTTGCATTTTAAAACTAGCCGGCTTACGCTTCAACCGGTTTTGATTTGCAACCACTTCGAAGCGATATGGAAACCTGCACGCGCGCGCCGGACACGGCATCGCCCCCACCCCGCCCCGCGGCCACGCCACTGCCGCGCAGTGCGGTGCTGTTGTTCGCCTGCGCCAGCGGGCTCAGCGTGGCCAACGTCTATTACGCGCAGCCGCTGCTGGACGCGCTGATGGCGGACTTCGGCATCGGTGCCGCCGCCATCGGCGGCGTCGTCACCGCCACCCAGGCCGGCTGCGCGCTGGCGCTGCTGTTGCTGGTGCCGCTGGGCGACCTGCTGCCGCGCCGCCGCCTGATGCTGGCGCAGGTGCTGGCGCTGGCCGGCGCGCTGGCGGTGGTGGCGCTGGCGCCATCGGTGACGATGCTGCTGGCGGGGATGCTGCTGACCGGCCTGCTCGGCACCGCCATGACGCAGGGACTGATCGCCTACGCGGCCGCCGCGGCAGCCCCGCGCGAACGCGGGCACGTGGTCGGCACCGCGCAGGGCGGCGTGTTTGCCGGCTTGCTGCTGGCGCGCGTGGTGGCCGGCGGCGTCAGCGACCTGGCCGGATGGCGCAGCGTCTATGTCTGCGCCGCCGCGGTCATGCTGGTGCTGGCGCTGCTGCTGTGGCGCTCGCTGCCGGTGCTGCCCGGCCCCGCGCAGCGGATGCGCTATGCCAGCCTGGTGTGGTCGCTGTTCGCGCTGCTGTGCCGCGACCGGGTCCTGCAGATCCGCGGCATGATCGCGCTGCTGATGTTCGCCGCGTTCAATATCTTCTGGAGCGCGCTGGTGCTGCCGCTCAGCGCCCCGCCCTACCAGCTGTCGCACACCGCCATCGGCGCCTTCGGGCTGGTCGGCGCGGCCGGTGCGCTGGCCGCTGCGCGCGCGGGGCGCTGGGCCGACCAGGGCCTCGGTCAGCGCACCACGTTCGCGGCCCTGGTGCTGCTGGTGGTCGCATGGCTGCCGCTGTCATGGCTGGGCACTTCGCTGTGGCCGCTCGCGCTCGGCATCGTGCTGCTCGACCTGGGCGGCCAGGCCATCCACGTCACCAACCAGAGCATGATCTTCCGCGCCGATGCCACCGCGCACAGCCGGCTGGTCGGTGCCTACATGCTGTTCTATGCGACCGGCAGCGGCCTGGGCGCGCTTGCCACCACGGCGACCTACGATGCTGCCGGCTGGCGCGGCGTGTGCATGCTCGGTGCGGGAGTCAGCTTGCTGGCGCTGTTGTTCTGGGCCGGCACACGGCACTGGATGCCGGCGCAGGCCACGCCATAGCGCCGCCTCATCCGTTCAGGCCAAAGCTGCGCGCAAGCAGGGGAAAATCCGCGCAATAAGGCTTTAGAATCTCGCATCCAACCTGGTTCGATCCCGTGAAAGTCCTTACCCGCCTCAACATGAAGCAGCTCTCCCTGCTCTGCGCCGCACTGCTGGCCACCGTTTCCGTCCACGCCGCCACCACCGCGGCCCAGCCCGAGCCGGCCGGCAATACCGCGGCGCCGCTGGGCCTGGAGCTGGGCAAGGCCAAATGCTCGCGCCTGTCGCCGCCGCAGAACCATGCCAGGACCGGCACCTCCGAATGGGCCGGCGGCGATACGGTGGAGCTGAAGCACCTGGAGCGCTTCCATCTGCCCGGCCTGTCGCGGGTGGTGCTGAACTGCGATGCGCAGGATGCGGTGGCGTTGATCACCATGACCTTCGAGCGCCCGGCAATGGAAGACGTGCGCAGGAAGCTGGACGAGCGCTATGCCGCCGTGCGCAAGACCGAAGGCGCGGCCGAGAACGGCTATGCCGAATGGAGCGCCGCCAATGGCAGCCTGGAGCTGCTCTACGGGCGCGACAGCAAGCACTTCACCGTGGCTTACTGGGCCAGGGGCGCCAAGGCCAAGTACTTCTCCTACAGCGGCGGCGGCAAGAAGCCCGCGGCAGCGCCCCAGCCTGCGCCGCTGTAAGCGGGATTGCGGCGACGCGGACTTGCCGGGCCGTGTCACAGCGGTCTCGGGGCGCCGAGATCATCACTGCAAGCGCGGCACCCGTAGCACGGGCCATTGCGCAATGCTTCTCGATTCCCCTGTATCGAAGCCGCCGCGTCGCCTATGCTTTCCAGTGCGACGGATAAAAATCCGGCGCAGCATTCGCATGCACTGAACAACAAGAAGGGGCAAGTCCCCCACAGCGGGAAGCGCTGCCGGCTGGCGCGTTCCGCGCATTGCATTGGCCTGGTCACGGGGTGAGTCGATCGCACACGAGCATGTGGGGCCCGTGGGCGCGATACGCCGTTGACGACAACATGACAGACCAATTCCTGTTCAGCAAGCCGTTCACGTTTCTCGCCTGCGCCGGCATGACGGAAGTCAGGGACGGCATCGAGGCACTGGAAACACTTCCCGGCCACCTGTTCTGGCTGGAGAACGAGGATTTCATCCGTCGGGTCTACGTGCCTGACTTCGTCGAGCAAAGCCGCGCCGCCCTCGAGGCCGCGATGCCGGGCGGGCCGGAACTGATCGACGCGCTCGCGCCCGAGATCCGCCGCAGCGCCGCCGTGCTGCCGGCACTGCGGCGGCTGTCCGCGGAACAGGCCGCGCTGGCCCACTCGTACTGCTACTGGTGCTATTGCGCCGATGTGGTCGGGCGCGCCCAGGGCATCCCGCGCAGCGCCATCGCGCGCCAGTTCGAGCGCGCCGCCGCCGCGCGCGACGGCGCGCACAGGCTGCAGTGGCTCTGCCCATGTTGCGGCGGCCGGGCGCAGTATCAGGTCGATGGCTTGCTGGCATCGCAGCGGCCGGTGCGCCAGGGCGGCTTTTCGCTCGAATGCGCGCATTGCGGACACCGGGAGCGGCTCTATGCCGGCTTCCTGCACGCGGGCCGGCTCGAATGCCGGTGCGCGCTGTGCACCGGCTTTGTCCAGTCGCTGGCGGGCCAGCTGGCGCGGGCCGCGCGCAAGCTGTGCGCCAGCCTGGAAGACTATGCGTGGATGCACGCGGTGGACACCGCCGCGGAGATCGGCGAGCTCAAGGATGCCTCGCTGCAACGGATTGCACATGGGGACAAGCCCTCGGCCAACGCGATGGCGTTCGCCGCGGCGGCCCAGTCCGGCGAGGCGCGCACCATGCCGGAACTGCTTGCGCGCATCGACCCCACGCTGGAAAGCCGGCTCGACAAGAACCCCAGGGCCTGGGCGCTCTTGTGCGAGCTGCTGCGCGAAGGCGTGGTCGACAGCGAATGCACCATCTACGACCACGATGGCCGCAAGCACGTGGCGCTTGAAATCACCTTGCTCGACGACGACCCGGCGCTCGACAGCGGCACGGCGCAGGACGATCTCGCGACCCTGCTGCGCGGCTACCAGCCGGCCGAGCCCGAAGCCTTCGTCGGCTGGCTCAAAGCGCTCAAGCGGCTGCGCCTTTGCACCGGCCGGTTCAATGCGGCCGTCGACGTGTCGTGGAAACCCAACCTGGAGCACTGCCGCATCCTGACCGCGCGCTGGCTGCAGGACACGGCGCCGCTGGCGCCACTGACGCCATCGGCCGCGCATGGCAGCGCCCCGTGGCCGCTGCCAGCGCAGCGCGCGCGCGCCCCGGAACGCACGGTGTATCTCGACGCCGAACTGGAGGCCGTGCAGCTGCTCAAGTCGCTGGGCTATATCCTGCTGAGTCCGGAAGACATCCGTTCGCAACGGGATCCCGCCGAGTCCGCCGGACCCGACTGAATGCGCGGCAGGCGGCGGCCATGACCGCCGCCTGCCGCGCATATCGAAGCGCGGATTTATTCGTTGGTTCGGGGGCGCGTTCCGCGTACGTTCGGGAGTTCCGATATTGAACTCCCCGAAACGCCATGACCGCTTCCCGACGCCAGTTCCTGCGCAGCGGCGCCGCCGCCACGGCCGCGCTCGCCTCCGGCCCCCTCCTCACCTTCACCACCTTCGCCGCCGGCGATGCGCAGGCACAGGGCCGCCCGGTGCTGAAGGCCGGCGACCAGAAGGGTGGCCTGCGCGCATTGCTCGAATCCGCCAACGCGCTGGAGGGCCTGGCCTATGACATCCAGTGGACCGAATTCCCGGCCGCGGCACCGCTGGCCGAGGCGCTCAACGCGGGCGCGGTCGACAGCGGCCCGATCGGCGATGCGCCGGCCATCTTCGCGCTGGCCGCCGGCACGCGCATCCGGCTGATCGGCGCCAACCGCTCGGACCCCTACGGCACCGCGGTGCTGGTGCGTCCCGACTCGCCACTGCGGCAGGCGGCAGACCTGAAAGGCAAGAGCATCGGCACCAACCGCGGCTCGATCGGGCATCTGATCGCGCTCAAGGCGCTGGAATCGGCCGGGCTGAAACCGGACGACGCCAACCTGCGCTTCCTGCCACCAGCGGATGCCAAGCTGGCGCTGAGCAGCGGCTCGATCGATGCCTGGGCCACGTGGGAACCCTATACGGCGATGGCGGAAACGAGCCAGCACGCGCGCGTGCTGGTCAGCGGCCGCGGGCTGTGGTCCGGCCTGAGCTACCTGGCCGCGACCGACGCCGCGCTGGCAAGCAAGCGCGCGGTGCTGCAGGACTTCCTGCACCGCGTGGTGCGCGCGCAGCAGTGGTCCTATCAGCATGTGCCGGAGTTCTCGGCAACACTGGCCCGCATCATCGGCATCTCGCCGCAGGCGGCGCGGCTGCAGTTCGAGCGGCGCCGCACGCAGTGGCGCAACATCGACGCGGCGCTGATCGCCGAGCAGCAGCGCACCGCCGATTTCTACCTGAAGGCCGGGCTACTCAGGCAGCGGCTCGATGTGCGGCAGACCTTCGACTCCGGGTTCTCCCTGAGCGCCTGAGCGCGCGAGCCCGGCGCGTTGACGGCGCAAGCGACGCTGGCGCGACCCCGGCGCCCGCCGCGGCCGGTACAGGAATTCCATGATTGACGCAGCCCCGCGCCACCGCTCCCCGCGGCCCGGCGCGGCCTGCGCGCGCGCGGCCATTCTGGCCCCACCGAATTCCGGCAACTGGTCCTATAGGCCCGGAATCGGGCTCACCTATAAAGCCGTGACCCCCAAACCCATTTCTCATCCGAGGAGTACAACCATGCGGTGGATCAAGCAGATCGCAGTGTATTTCGCCCTGGCGGCGGCGCTGGTGCCGGCCGCACAGACCGTGCATGCGCAAGGCAAGAATGTAGTGATTGCTTACCAGGACATGGTCGTGCCCTGGCGCTATGCGCAGGACATGAAGGAGCTGGAAAAGCAGACCGGCTACACGGTCTCGTTCCGGCAGTTCGGCGGCGGCGGCGATGTGATCCGCGCCATGGCGTCGGGCCAGATTGCCATCGGCGAGGCCGGCACCTCGCCGATCGCGTCGGCGCTGTCGCAAGGGCTCGATGTCGAGCTGTTCTGGATCCTGGACGATATCAACGCGGCCGAGGCCATGGTCGCGCGCAACGGCAGCAAGATCGCCAGCGTCGCCGACCTGAAGGGCAAGCGCATCGGCGTGCCGTTCGTGTCGACCACGCATTACCACACGCTGGTCGCACTGGAGCGGGCGAAGATCAATCCGAAGGACGTGCGCATCGTCAACATGCGCCCGCCCGAAGTGGCCGCCGCATGGGAGCGCGGCGATATCGACGCCACCTTTATCTGGGATCCGGTGCTGGCCAAGCTCAAGCAGTCCGGCACGGTGCTGACCACCTCGGGACAGATCGCCGCCGACACCGGCAAGGCCACCTTCGACGGGATGATCGCCAACAAGAAGTTCGCGCGCGAGAACCCCGAGTTCATGGTCAAGCTGGTACGCGTGCTGGCTGCGGCGGATGAGAACTACCGCAAGAACAAGGCGTCGTGGACCGCGGATTCGCCCATGGTGAAGGCCGTGGCCAAGGTCTCCGGCGCCAAGCCCGAGACCGTTCCCGCCAGCATGGCGCTGTACAGCTTCCCCACGCTGCAGGAGCAGGTCTCCGAGCGCTGGCTCGGCGGCGGCGCCGCGCGCGCGCTGCAGTCGGCGGCGCAGTTCCTCAAGGAGCAGGGCACCATCCAGACCGTGCTGCCGGACTACGGTCCCGGCGTCAACGCGGAATGGGCAAAGCGGGCGCTGCGCTGACCACGCACCCCAGTTGCTGATGCTGGCCGCCGCTCCCCTGCTTTCATGCGGCGGTCCCGGAGATCCTGTTGCGGAAGCCCATCATGTACCAACTCGAAATCGATAATGTCAGTGTCAACTACGGCACGGCCGGCGGCGCGAAGACGCTGGCACTGTCGCAGGTCAACCTCACCATGGAGCGCGGCGATTTCGTGGTCGCGCTGGGTGCCTCGGGCTGCGGCAAGACCACCCTGCTGTCATGCATTGCAGGCTTCATGGAGCCGTCGGAGGGCGAGATCCGGCTGAGCGGCAAGCCCGTGCACGGCCCCGGCGCCGAGCGCGGCGTGGTGTTCCAGAAGCATGCGCTGATGCCGTGGCTCAGTGTCGAGGACAACGTTGCGCTGGGCCTGCGCCTGCGCGGCGTCAACCGTGCCGAGCGGCTGCGCATCGCCCATGAAAAATTGGCCGCGGTCGGGCTGGAAAGCGTCGCCGCCAAGCCGGTCTACCAGCTCTCGGGTGGCATGCAGCAGCGCGTGGGGATTGCCCGCGCGCTCGCCTGCGATCCGGCGGTGATGCTGATGGACGAACCGCTGGGCGCGCTCGACGCGCTCACGCGCGAGTCGATCCAGGCGCTGATCCTGAAGCTGTGGGCGCGCGAGCAGAAGATCGTCTTCTTCATCACGCACAGCGTGGAAGAGGCGCTGTTCCTGGCCACGCGGCTGATCGTGATGACGCCCTCGCCCGGACGCATCGCCCACACCTATGAACTGCCGTTCGCGCGCCGCTTCATCGAATGCGGCGACGCCCGCGCGGTCAAGTCCGACCCGGAATTCATCCGCTACCGCGAAGAGATCGTCGACCTGATCCATGCCACCGCCTGAGGAGAAGCAGATGTCCGCCACCGTCCAACGCATCGAGCCGCCGCCGCATGCCGCCGCGGCCTCTGCGGCCACACCAAGCCGACCCATGAAGACCGTGTCGGGCTACCGCCTGCCGGGCGAAGGGTCCAGCTCGCGCATTTCCACCATCACCGTGGTGCTGCTGCTGGCGCTGTGGTGGCTGGCCAGCCACCTGCGCTGGCTGCCGCCGCTGTTCCTGCCCACGCCCGAGTCGATCTTCACCGCCTTTATCGATGCCTGGCAGGGCAACCTGCAGGGCGGCCAGCCGCTGACCGAGCATTTCGCGGCGAGCATGCTGCGCGTGTTCGGCGCATTCGCGCTGGCAGTCGCCACCGCGGTGCCGATCGGCGTGATGATGGGCGTGTCGCGCATCGCCCGCGGCATCTTCGATCCGCCGATCGAGTTCTACCGCCCGCTGCCACCGCTGGCCTACCTGCCGCTGATCGTAATCTGGTTCGGCATCGACGAGACCTCGAAGGTGCTGCTGATCTTCCTGGCCTGCTTCGCCCCGCTGGCGATGTCGGCGCAGGCGGGCGTGCGCTCGGTCACGATCGAGCAGATCAACGCGGCGTACTCGATGGGGGCAAGCCCGTGGCAGGTGGTGCGCCATGTGGTGATCCCCGCGGCGCTGCCCGATATCCTGACCGGCATGCGCATCGCCATCGGCTTCGGCTGGACCACGCTGGTCGCCGCCGAGATGGTCGCGGCCACGGCCGGGCTGGGCCAGATGGTGCTGAACGCATCCAACTTCCTGCGCACCGACGTGGTGATCATGGGCATCGTGCTGATCGGGCTGATCGCCTATGTGTTCGACCTGCTGATGCGCAAGCTGGCCAAGTGGCTGGTGCCCTGGAAGGGGCGGATGTAAGCCGCGCGGCAGCGGATGCGCTGCCGCGCTGGACTGCGCGTTAGCTGGCGCGCAGTTCGTCGATGGCGTTGATCAGCGCATCGAGCGATACCGGCTTGGTCAGGTGGGCGTCGAAGCCCGCGTGCATCGAGCGCCGGATATCGTCGGGCCGACCGTAGCCGCTGAGCGCGAATGCGGTCACCTTGTTCAGCTGCTGGTTGTTCCGGATGGCCCGGATGAACTCCAGGCCGTCCATGTCAGGCATGCCGATGTCCGACAGAAGCAGGTCGGGATGCAGCGTCTCGAGCTGGCGCATGGCGTCGTGCGCGCTGGTGGCGACCTCAACCTGCGCGCCCTCCATTTCCAGCAGCAGCTTGAAGGTCTCGACCGTGCCCGGATCATCGTCGACCAGCAGGATGGTGGTGTTTTCCAGCGGCCGCGTCGGCGTCTGGCTGGTGCTGGCCTCCAGCGGCACGCTGGTGCAGATCGGGAACGACACGGTAAACAACGCCCCCTTGCCCTGGCCTTCCGATTCGGCCCGCACGGTCCCGCCCTGCACGGTGACCAGCTCACGCACCAGCGACAGGCCGATGCCGAGCCCGCCCTTGCGCGCGGTGGGGGCTGCGCCCTGGCGGAACATGTCGAAGATGTGCGGCAGGGTCTGCGCATCGATGCCGACACCGGTGTCGCGCACCTCCAGCACGCCCTTGCCGTTCGCCTGCGTCAGCGACACCTGGATGGTGCCGCCGGCACTGGTGTACTTGATGGCGTTGCTGACCAGGTTCCACACGATCTGCTCGATGCGCGTCAGGTCCGCGTCGATCATCACCGGCCGCGCCGGCAGCGAGCGCTCCAGCACAATCTGCTTGCGCGCCACCTCTTCTTCGATGGCGCTGCAGACGCGGGCGACCACCTCGTTCCAGTCCAGCGGCGCATGCGCGATCGACAGCTTGCCGGTACGCAGACGTGACATGTCGAGCAGGTCGTCGATGATATGCGCCTGGCCCATTACCGTGCGCCGGATGGTGGCGGCGGCACGCTGGATCACGTCGCTGCCGCGCGCATCGGGAGAACGGCTGATCAGTTCCGCGCTGGCGCTGATCAGGTTGAGCGGATGCTTCAGCTCATGCGACACCACCGCAAGGAACTCGTCACGCAGCCGTTCGGCGCGCCCCTCCAGCGATTCGTTGGCCGGCTCGCTGGCAGCCTCGCCAGGACGGCTGGCCCGGGTGGCGATGCGGGTCAGGGCCAGCTCGTCGAGATCACGCATGATCTTGGCAAAGCCGCTCACCCCGCCCTTGTCCAGGCGCGACAGCACGCCGGTGGTACGGAAGCGGCTGCCGTCCTTGCGTACGTGCCAGCGATCTTCCTCGACCCGGCCGTACATGCGCGCCTGCGCCATCTCTTCCTGCGGCACGCCCGCGGCGCGGTCTTCCGGCGTGTACAGCACGTCCGCCGGCGCGCCCAGCATGTCGGCTTCGCCGACCCCGAAGATGCGCTCGGCCCCGGTGTTCCAGCTGTTGACGCGGCCCTGGTCGTCGAAGGTGATGATGGCGTAGTCGCGCGTGCTCTCGGCGACGATGTTCATGCGCTTTTCGCCTTCGCGCAGGCGCTCCTCGGCGGCACGCCGCGAGGTGATGTCGATGAAGGAAAGCACCGCTCCGTCGATGCGGTCTTCGGTGGTGCGATAGGGCAGGAAGCGCGCCAGGTACCAGCGGCCGTCGTTGCTGCGCACTTCGCGTTCGATCAGGCGCAAGGAATCGAAGGCCTCGGCGGCGTCGTCGGCGAGCTTGTCGTACTCGAGCCGGTGCGTGATGTCGAGCAGCGAACGGCCAATGTCGGACGGGATGATGCTGAAGACATCGGTCGCGCGCGGGGTAAAGCGCTTGATGCACATGCTGCGGTCGACGAACACGGTACCGATGTCGTTGGCCGTGATCAGGTTCTGCAGGTCGTCGTTGATCTTGCCGGTCTCCTCGACCTTGGACTTGAGCTCGGCATTGACGGTGGTGAGTTCCTCGTTGATCGATTGCAGCTCTTCCTTGCTGGTCTCGAGCTCCTCGGTGGCCGAGCGCAGCTCTTCGTTGATCGCCTGCAGCTCTTCGTTGGAGGCCTTCAGCTCTTCGGTCGAGGTCTCGGACTGCTCGATCGTGGCTTGCAGCTGTTCCTTGGTGCGCTGCAGTTCGCGCTCCAGCTGCGCGATCATCGGATCGCGCTCCTCGCCCGGCTGGCCGGTCGGCGCGGCGCTCATGCTGTCTTCGACCTCGTCGAACAGCACCAGCACGAAGTCGCCATTGGCCTCGGCGTCGTGCACCGGCCGTGCCGTCATGTTGACGAAGAAGTGCTTGCCGTCGCGTTCCAGCTGCACGCGCCTGGCCTCGACACTGTGGTTGGTCTGCAGGGCCTGGTAGATCGCGGTGCGCAGCTCCAGCCGCAACTCGGGCCGTACCACCGCGATGATGTTATGCGAGGGCTCGCCATCGACGTACTGCAGGAAGCGCCCGGCGCGGTCCGACAGGTGCACGATCTCGGACTCGCGGCTGACCAGCACGCTGGGCGGCGCATGCTGCTCGATCAGCCGCTGGTGCAGGTCGCCAAAGGAAAACTTGCGCTTGCCCGGCGGCTGCAGCACCGATATCGGCGCACGCGTCGCGGCGGCGCCGGCGATGGCGAGCGGCATGGGCGTATCGGAGCGCACCGCGACATTGGCACGGTAGATGCGCGCCTTCTTGTCGACCACAGCAAACAGGTTGGTTACGCTGTCGGCCGCTTCGGAGTTGCCGAGGAACAGGTAGCCGCCGGGCCGCAGCGCGAAATGGAAGGTACGCAGGATATCGGCCTGCGCATCGCGGTCCAGGTAGATCAGCAGGTTGCGGCAGCAGATCAGGTCCAGGCGCGAAAACGGCGGATCGCTCAACACGTTGTGCAGCGCGAACAATACCCGCTCGCGCAGTTCCTTGCGCACGCGCAGGTGCGAGGCTTCCTTCGTAAAGAACTGCCGGATCCGGGCCGGGTCGATGTCTGCCGCGATCGGCTCCGGATACAGGCCGTTGCGCGCAATGGCCACGGCGCGCTCGTCGATATCGGTGGCGAAGACCTGGAAGCGCACCTGCTCCGGAGTCTGTGCCGACGCTTCCTGCAGCAGCATGGCGAGCGAATACGCTTCTTCGCCGGTGGCACAGCCGGGGGTCCAGGCGCGAATCACTTCCCCTTCGGCACGGTTCTCGAACAGCTGCGGCAGCACTTGCGCACGCAGCGCGTCGAACGCCTCCTTGTCGCGGAAGAAGTTGGTGACGCTGATCAGCATGTCCTGCAGCAGCGCCGGGGTTTCTTCCGGGTGCAGGTGCAGGTAGTCGCGGTATTGCTGCAAGTCGGTCAGCCCGTTGACCTGCAGCCGGCGTTCGATGCGGCGCAGTACGGTAGCGCGCTTGTAATGCCGGAAATCGTGCGAGGTGCGGGTGCGCAGGATCACCATGATCTCGCGCAGCGCGCGCTCGCTGCTTTCCGACTGCGGCGTCGGGGGCGCCGCGGGTTCCGCGTCATCGATCGCCTGTGGCAACCGGATATGGCTGGCGGCGCTCCACAGGTCCATCAGGCGCTGCGGAATGTCGCTGGCGCGTACGACGAAGTCGACCAGGCCGGTGCGGATGGCCGAACGCGGCATGCTCGAGTATTCGGCATCCTCCGGCTCCTGGGCGATGGCGATGCCACCCAGTTCTTTCACGCGGGTCAGGCCCACCGAGCCGTCCGAGCCGGCGCCCGACAACACCACCGACACCGCGCGTTCCCGGTGTGCCTCGGCAAGCGAGCGGAAGAACAAATCGATGTTCGCCGTGCTGCGTTTTGCGCCGAGTTCCTGCCGAGCTACGCGAAGATAGCCGTCCACCATGGTCAGGTTGTGGTTCGGCGCGATGACATAAACGTGATTCGCCTCGATCGGCACCGAAGCGGTGACCTGCTGCACCCGCATGCCGGTGCGCGCCTGCAGCACGTCGGCGAGGTGGCTGGCATGGTCGGGGGAAAGGTGAATGACCAGGACAAAGGCTGCCCCGGTGGTGCTGGGCATCCCTTCAAAAATCTGGATCAGGGCTTCGATGCCTCCGGCCGACGCGCCGATCCCCACCACGGGGAAGGCGAGCTGGCTCGGCAAAGAACGTTCGCGGTGTTTGGCCATTGCTGCACGGAAAGATAGGAATGCGCCGGCCGGTCCGGGCGCTAGCTCTCGCGAAGCCAACCTTCGATACGCTTCGCGGACGCTGCCGCGCGGCCAGCTGCCTCGGTGTACTGACGTGCCACGTCAGTGTCCCCAATTTGCATATGATACGCCGCAATACGTGTATAAAGTTCATTCTGCTCGTGCAGCGCCCGCAGCGCATCGTAAAGCATGTGCTCGAGTGCGTTATTGCAAGCGTGGCGCAGGGTCAGCAGCCCGAAGGTGTGGCCGGTATGGCAGCGGAAGCGCGGCGGCACTGCGTCGCGTATCTCCCAGAGCGCACCGCCGCATTCGGGGCAAGTAAGGGCCGAAGGCAACGCAATCTGCTGGACTGCATCGATGGACGAGGGACCGGTCGACAGTGCATGTTCCATCACCAGCGGCGCGGGGGGCACGGGCGTGGCATGCGCCGGGCTGCCCGCGAGCCTTGCCAGCTCTGACGCAATGCCATCAAGCGGCAGCACGTAATGCGGGGTGACGGCGCGCAGCGCGTTGCGCGGCATGTCGGGGGCATAGGCGCTGTCGGGGTCCTGGACGATGGTGATGCCGCCGCACTCGTGCACCGCATGCAGGCCGGCGGAGCCGTCGTCGAGCTGCCCGGTCAGGATGGCCCCGATGACCCGGTTGCGCCGGCTGATCGCCGCGCTGCGGAACAACGGGTCGATGGCCGGGCGCGCAAAGTTCTCCTTCGGCCCGCGCCGCAGCATGGTGCGCTCGCCGTCGATCATCAGGTGGTGGTCGGGCGGCGCGACATAGATCACGCCGGGCAGCACGGCTTCGTCATCGCGTGCGTGATGCGCCGGCAGCGGCCCCGCCTGCATCAACATCTGCGGCAGCATGCTCGGGTTGGCGCCGATGTGCAGCACCACCAGTATCGCGGCATCGAAGCGGGCCGGCAGGCCCGCGGCAAGCTGCCGCAAGGCATCTACCCCTCCGGTTGAGGTACCGACCACAACGGTGTCGCGCATCATGGGAGCCTCGCTACTTCGCGTGGAAATACCGGATTCACGCAAGTATCGTTCCAAACGCAATGTCCATCCGGCGGCGCCGGGAGTCGACGAACTTCGCTTCAGGCCTTGGCGGCCTCGGGCGCGGGGGCACCGCTGCCGGCGCGGATGCGCATCACGGTCTGGCGCGTGGTATGGAAGCGCCTCGCGGTGGCGCTGACCGATTCCCCGGCTTGCAACGCCTGCAGGATGGCATCGCGCTGTTCGGGCGTGTGTTTCGGCGGACGGCCGACGGAGTGGCCAACCGCCTTGGCCGCGGCCAGGCTTTCACGTATGCGCGCGCTGCGCCTGGAGCCTTCCAGCGAGGCCGCGGCGCGCAGCACCTTCACGGCTTGCGGCGGCGTGGCGCTGGCCAGATTGACCTGCCCGAGCTGCATGCAATACAGCGCAGCGCCAAGCAGCCGCATCCGGCCGATGGTGTCGAGCGTTTCCGCCACGGTCGAGCCCAGGCAGCGCAACGACATCACCACCACCGTGTCGCCGTGCCGGACTTGCCGCAGCATCGCCTGCAGCCTGGGCCGATCCGCGATCAGCACCGACGCCGGCTGGTGTTCCCAGAAGGCCCGGCTCAGATCCACGATATATCCGGCGCGATCGGCCAGCTGCAGTTCGGCCTCCATAGCCTCCGGGTTGCGGGCTCGGTTTGAATAAATAAAGGTCGACGGCATGGCGGGTCCGGTACGGGGACGGGGGCAGGAACTCCGATGCAGGCACATGGCCGCCGATCGTGCCTGGCGCACGACCGCAGCGAATGAAGGCAATGTACATCAGCAAGCGCGGTGGCGGTGGCGGTGGCGGTGGTCGCGCCAACCGCTATCGCCCTCCCGTGGCCGAGTGCCCCTCCCGGTACGAAAGGCAAGATTCCGTACATGCCCGGCATGCTCCGACAGCGTGCCGAGTTCGCTAGCATGGCAAGGAGATGCAGGCGTCCCACGCCCCGGCACTCGATGCAAAAGCATGCCCACGACGCGACGCCGCACAGACGATGGGTAGACAAGGAGAGCAGCGATGGCCACACAAAACTATTTTGGCTACGTCGTGCGCGGCAACGCCCGCCCGCTGGCCGATGCCTTGTTCGAAGCTTCCGTATCGGTCGAGCGCGACGGCCAGACCGTGATCCTGTCGGGTCCGCTCGGCAGCCACCGCACCCTGGAACGCGCCATGGCGGAAGGCATTGCCTGGGGCAAGGTGTGGATCGACATGCGCGAGCTTGGCTATACCGACATTCGCGGCGCGCAGCGCAAGACCGGCAAGCGCACCAACTGAAGAAGCCGGCGGGCGGCCTTGCCCGCCGTTCCGGAATCCGCCCGGCCGCAACCCAGGCATGGTGTTTCCTCAATGTATCGGCCCCGGGCGCCTCAATCGGGAGCGGATGTGCCCAATATCGTCAAATTCATCCTGCAAGGGCCGTTATGCGGCCGCTGGTATGCGACCCCGGTCTTTGCCGACGGGTCCAGAGGCGGCGTGACCGGTTTTGATTCCTTCGCCAGCGTGGAGGCCCATACCGCGCGCTACCCCGGCGCGGCCGTGGTCTACGCGGGGCCGCATGCAGCCAGTTGCCGGGTATCCCGCCAGGTCGCGCGCGTGGACCAGCCTGCCTGACGCCGGCGACTCACCTGCCGTTGCCGCCCCGTTGCCCGGCCTTGATACAATCCCGGTTCACACAACGGCAGACATCATGGGCTTCGAACAACTGGCAGCACTCAGGGACCAACTCGCCAAGAAGGCGGCCGCCGAATCGAGGAAGGGCGAGCGCAAGGGCCCGCGCCAAGGCGCGACCGGCGACGCATCGAAGGGCAAGTCCAAGGGCGCATCCAAGGACGCGCCGAAGCGCCCCCGGGACGGCGAGCGTACCGGCGGCGCGGGTGCGGGCGCTGCCGCGGGCGCCAAGGGCCGCGGTGCGGCGCCTGCCGCCGCGCCGGGAAAGCAGGTCGATCCGGTGGTGCATTCCATTGCCCGGCTGCAGAAACACTTTCCCAAGGCCTTCCCAAAGAACCCGGCGCCCAAGGTGCCGCTGAAGATCGGCACTTTCGAAGACCTGACCCAGCATGCGGCAAAGCTGGGCCTGGACGAGGCCGAGCTGCGCGAGGCGATCCGCACCTGGTGCAGCGGCACGCGCTACTGGTCATGCATGGTGGAAGGCGCCAAGCGGCTGGACCTGGACGGCAACGAGGCCGGCGTGGTCACGCTGGCGGACGCCAAGCGCGCCCAGCAACTGAAGGCGCGCCGCGCCGGCGCCGCACGCCAGAAGGCCAAGGCTGCCGCGCCTGCGGCCACTGCCGCGCCCGCCGCTGCGGCCGCGGCTGAGCCAGCGCAGGCGCCTGCCGAAGCACAGGCACCGGCGACGCCCTCCGCACCTGATACCCCGGAAACGCCCTGACCCTAGCCGCCCGCCTTCCGGCGGCGCCTACCCCAGCACCGCGCGCGCGATCACCGTCCGCTGGATTTCCGACGAGCCCTCGTAGATGCGGAGGATGCGCGCATCGCGCACCAGCCGCTCCAGCGGCATTTCGCGCGTAAAGCCGTAGCCGCCGTGGATCTGCAGCGCGGCATCGGTAACGAAGCCCACCATCTCCGACGCATAGAGCTTGGCCATCGACGCCTGCTCGGTAAAGGGCTCGCCGTCGCGGCGCCGCGCCGCGGCCTGCAGCGTCAGCAGCCACGCCGCCTCCAGCCGCGTGCGCATGTCCGCGAACATCCATTGCAGGCCCTGCTTGCGCGCCAGCGGCTCGCCGCCCACCTGGCGCTGCCGGGCCCAGTCCACCGCGCAGGCCAGCGCCGCCTCGGCGATGCCCAGGCTGGTGGCGGCCACGTCGAGCCGGCTGTTGTCGAGCACCTTCATCGCGGTGCGGAATCCCGTGCCCTCCGGCCCGAGCCGGTTGGCGGCGGGCACGAAGCAGTCGAGCGCCACCTCATGGGCCGGCGCGCCATGGATGCCCATCAGTTTCTCGGCCGGCGCCACCTGTACGCCGTCGCTGCGGCGGTCGACCACGAAGGCGCTGATGCCGCGCGTGCCCGCGGCCGGGTCGGTCTTGGCATAGACCACGATAAAGTCCGCCGCCTCGGCGTTGGAGATGAAGTGCTTGACCCCGCGCAGCCGGTAGCCATCGCCTTCGGGCGTGGCGCGTGTGGCCATGTCGGCCGGGTTGGAACCGGCGCGCGGCTCGGTCAGTGCAAACGCGCCCAGCCGGGTGCCGGCCGCCGCGTCGGGCAGATAGCGCCCACGCTGGCTGTCGTCGCCGCCGATCAGGATGGAATCGGTGGCCAGGTAGTGTGCGCCGAGCATCGATGATGTCGAAGCGCAGGCTTTGGCGACCTCCACCAGCGACAGGATCAGCGCCACCGGCGAAGTCTCCGTGCCGCCCCAGCGTTCCGGCAGGTTCATCCCCATCAGGCCGAGTTCCGCCAGCTGCGGCACATAGCGCGTGGTCGACGTTTCCGCGCGGTCCACTTCGGCCGCCTTCGGCGCCAGTTCGCTCTGCGCGAAGCGGCCGACGGCATCGGCAATTTCCAGGTCGGCCGGCTCGACCCCAAGTCGCTTGAGCCTGTTAAGCATGTTGTGTCTCCTTGCTGAAATCGTGCGCGGCCAGGATGGCCCCGGTGTGCTGCCCCAGTTCAGGCGCGGGCGTGACTCGGTTGGGGCCATACCCCGAGAACTTCACCGGCTGCGACGGCAGCCGCAGCGTGCTTCCGTCCGGCCCGGCCACTTCGGTCAGCAGGCCGCGATGGACAGCCTGTTCGCTTTCCAGCGCCTGCCTGACATTGCGGATCGGCGCCACCGGAATGCCGGCCGCGCCCAGCAGGCGGTTCACCTCGGCGACGGTCAGGCCTGACGACCACGCCTCCAGCCCGGCGCGCAGCGCGGGCTCGAAGCGGCAGCGCGATTCGTCATCGGCAAAGCGCGGGTCGTGCGCCATCTCCGGGCAGCCGATGGTCTCGACGAGCGTGTGGAACAGCTTGTTGTTGAGCACCGCCACCACGTAGAACCCGTCCGCGGCGCGGTACACGCCGAACGGCGCGGACGACGGATGGCGGTTGCCGACCCGCTGCGGCGCGCGCCCGGTGGCGGCATAGCGCGCGACCAGCGTCGCGCTCAGGCTCAGCGTGGCGTCGAACATCGACACATCGACATGCGTGCCGCGCCCGTTCTTCTCGCGCGCCAGCAGCGCCGCCAGCACGCCCCAGGAGGCAAAAAGCCCGCTGACCGCATCGGAGACCGCCTCGCCGAGCATGGTCGGCGCACCGTCGGGCGCGCCGGTGGCATCCATCAGCCCGCACATCGCCTGCAGGATGATGTCGTAGGCCGGCCGGTGCGATTCCGGCCCGGTCTGGCCGAAGCCCGACACGCTCGCATAGACGAGGGACGGATTCAGCGCCCGCAACGCCTCGTAGCCGATGCCGAGCTTGTCCGCCACGCCCGGGCGGAAGTTCTCCACCACCACGTCGGCGCGCGCGCACAGCGCGCGGGCCAGCTCCAGCCCTGCCGCCGTCTTCAGATCGATGACGATGCTCTGCTTGTTGCGGTTCATCGCCGCGAACAGCCCGCTCCTGCCGTCGACGAAAGGCCCGACAGCGCGGTAGTCGTCGCCGCCGGGCGGCTCGACCTTGATCACCTCGGCGCCCAGGTCGCCCAGCAGCGCCGTGCAATAAGGGCCCGCCAGCACCCGCGAAAAATCGATCACGCGGATGCCGGCCAGCGGCAGGTCGGAATGGCTGGAATGCGTGGAATCGCTGGAAGGATCCAAGGCTTGCTCCTCGATGGCTTGCAAGCGCATGGCTTGCGTTTCAGTAGCCCGATTCTGCGCAGCGCAAGCTATCAAGTAAAATATGGAATTCGACTAGCACCTATAGGATTTCCTGATGCCTGTCTCGCGTATCTCGCTGCGGCTATTGCGCTACTTCGCCGCGACCGCGGAAACCGGCAGCACCACGGCGGCGGCGCGGCTGCTCAACGTGTCGCAGCCGTCGATCTCCGTCGCCATCCGCGAGCTGGAGACGCTGTTCGAGGAAGCGCTGTTTGCCCGCGACGCCGGCGCGCGCATGACCCTGACCCGCTTCGGCGTGCGCAAGCTGGCCGAAGCCCGCCACATCCTGGGCGCGGCCACGGCGTTCGAAGTCGACAAGAGCGGCGACGGCGCGGCCGGCGAAGTGCAGATCGGGGTGTTCCGCACGCTGGCGCCGGTCTACCTGCCGGTGCTGCTGCGCCTGGCGCGCGAGCGCTATCCGAACCTGGCGGTGCGTTTTGTCGAGGGTGACCTGGCCCAGCTGGAAGACTGGCTGCATGGCGGCCAGATCGAGCTGGCGCTGAGCTACGACGTCGGCATGCCCGACGACCTCGAGCGCGAATTGCTGGCCGAGCTGCGGCCCTACGGCCTGGTGCCCGCCGGCTCGCGGCTGGCACGGCGCCGTGGCGGCGTTTCGCTGCACGAGCTGGCGCAGGAGCCGCTGATCCTGATCGACCTGCCGCACAGCCGCGAATTCCTGATGGCGCCGTTCTGGCAATACGGGCTGCAGCCCGAGGTGCGCTACCGCGCCACCTCGCTGGAACTGGCGCGCGGCATGGTCGCCAACGGCCTGGGCGTAGCGCTGCTGATCACGCAGGCGCCCGCATCGTCGCAGATCACCGCCGTGGTCGAGAAACCGATCCGCGAAGACACCGTGCGCCAGCCGCTGGTGATCGCGCGCGCGGCGCGCGCCACGCGTTCACGTGCCGCGGAGTTGCTGGCCGAATGCGTGCGCGCCGCCGTGGCAGAGGCAACCGCCGCCTCTGCCCACGCGCGCCCACGCGCTATCTGAGTTCCGTTATCGCCAGCGCCACTGTGGTAGCGTGGCGCTTTCCGCTTTGCTTGCTCCCATGACCGATTTCGACGCCGACGCCCTGAAACGCCTGGTCACCGTCACCATGCCCTTTGGCAAGCACAAGGGCACGCTGATCGCCGACCTGCCGGGCAACTACCTGAACTGGTTCGCGCGCGAAGGCTTTCCGCCGGGACAGATCGGTGCACTGCTGGCGCTGATGCATGAACTGGATCACAACGGGCTGGGGTATTTGCTGAAGCCGTTGCGGGGGACTGGCACTGGCTGACGCCGACAAGCGTCCCCCACTATGACGTGGCGCGCGGTCCTTGTTCCAGCGACTGCCTTACGTCGTCCAGCAAACGCGCTGCCGGCGCCGACAACATGGCGTTGTGCCGGGTGATGATGGCGATCGGATGCTCGACGCCTTCGGCCGGCAAGGCCTTCGCCACCATGCCGAACTCGCCTACCAGCTCGGTGACATAGCCCGGCAGCACCGCCACGCCGACACCCGCCTTGGCAAAGCTGATGGCCGACAGCACCGTGCCGACCTCGATCGCGGTGGCATAAGCCAGGCGCCGGGACGCGAAGACCCGGTCCACGGTGCGCCGCGTACTGAAGGTCGGATGCAATGAAATCTGCGGCCAGGCCGCCAGCTGCTCCCAGCTTACCGAGCGCTTGCGCGCCAACGCGTGATCCGCGGCGCAGACGACAAACATCGTTTCGTTGAAGACGTGCTCGATGGTCAGCTTCGGGTGCGCGCCCTCGATCGATGCCAGGCCGAAGTCCGCCTTGCCGTTGACGACATAGTCGATGGTTTCATCGGTGGACAATTCATGCAGGCCGATGCGAATCGCGGGATAAGCGTGGTGGAACGCGGTGACCGCCTTGCGCAGCAGCCCCACGCAAAGCATCGGCGAAGCAGCGACGCTCACCTCGCCGGCTTCCATGTTGAGCAGGCTGCGCATGCTGCGTTCGGCGGCATCCATGGTCCCGAGCACCTCGCAGACATGCCGGTACAGCTGGTCGGCAAGGAGCGTCGGTACCACCTTGCGCGTCGAGCGCTCGAACAGCCGCTGACCGACCTTCGACTCCATCTCCTGGCATACCTTGCTGACCGCGGACTGCGTCATGTGGAGCGTCTGCGAAGCGCCGCTGAAACTGCGGAGTTCGTAGACGACGCGAAAGACGCGAAACTCCCGGAGCGTGAAGTTCATGGGCAGCACAGGCTTGGCAGAGCCGTTGATCATACCCGACGGCCCCGCGCCTTTCATCGTTGCCGCTTGCGCTCGAAGAAGCGGGTCATGTAGGCGTCCGGCTCGGGGCCGGCGTAGCATTGCCCGAACACTTCGATGCTGTGCTTCAGCCCGCGCTCGATAACGGGGTCTTCCCAGGCGCGCAGCAAGGCCTTCTGCGCGCGCACCGCTGCGGGACCGCATTCGAGGATTTCGGCAACCGTATGCGCAACGGCATCATCCAGTCCGCTGTTCGGCACGACCTGGTGCAGGAAGCCCCACGCCTGCGCCCGCGCCGCGTCAACCGACGCACCCGTCAACAGCAGCCAGCGCGTGTTGCCCTCGCCGATCAGCCGCGGCAGGATGTTGGCATGAATGACGGAAGGGATCCCGATCCGCACTTCCGGCATGGCAAAGTTGGCCTGGTCATCCGCGATACGGATGTCGCATGCCGCGGCAAACTCCATCCCGCCGCCCATGCACCAGCCGGACAGGCGCGCAATCGTCGGCACGGGAAAGTCGCGCACCGCTTCGCACAGATCGTGCAGGCGCGTGATGAAGGCCACCGCTGTCTCGGGGTCGAGCTTCGCCAGCTCCTTGATGTTCGCGCCACCAATGAACGCTTTGTCGCCGGTGCCGCGCAACACCAGCACGCGCACGTCCTGGCGCCTTGCCAGCCGGCGCAGCGTGCCGGTGAATTCGACGATCGTGTCGGAGTCCAGGATATTGAGGCTGGTGCCGTTGGCAATCCGCAGCGTCGCCACGCCTTGATCCGAGACCTGCAGCGCCAGGTGTTTCAGGTTTTCCATCGTCAGTGTCCAGGGTTCGTTGTGCCGCCGCCCAGCGTCGGGGCGGGTGCGGGAAAGTCGTTCGTGGCTGCCGGTGAGCGGAAGCGCGCAACGATGCGCCGTTGCCCGGCATCGCCGAAGTCGCGTTCGTCGAAGAACCCGACGGCCCGGAGCTGGGCGTCATCCACCAGGTCCTCGACACGATTGACGCGGGCGTGGGGAATATCCGCGCCTTCCAGCAACTCCATCCACTCTTGCGTGGTGCGTGTTGCCATGACTTCGGCCAGGTAGCCGTAGATGGTGTCGTAATTGTCGGCGCGCGCAGCGGCCGTCTGGAATCTCGGGTCGGCCTCGAACCTCGGGACCTCGCCGATGGCCTCGAAGAACGAGCGCCAGTGCTTGTCGTTGTAGACCACCGCGGCGATGTACCCGTCTTTGGTCTGGTAGGGCTTGCGGTGCGGCGTGAGCAGGCGGCTGTAGCCCATGGCGCCGGCTGCGGGTTCGAAGGAAGCGCCGCCCAGGTGGTCGCCCAGCACGAACGCGGCCATGGTCTCGAACATGGAGACGCGGATGGTATCGCCGCGTCCGCTGCGCTGCCGGCTGTAGAGCGCTGCGATGGTGGCGTGCGCGGCGGTCAGACCGGTCACGCGGTCGGCAATCAGCGTCGGCACATACTGGGGCGGGCCGCCGGTCTGCCGGGCGAACAAATCCGCCAGCCCGGCCTGGGCCTGGATCACGTCGTCATAGGCGGCGCGTCCGCGCATCGGGCCGCCCCCGGCATAGCCCGACAGTTCGACATATACCAGGCCGGGGTTCAGCCTGCGCACCGCCTCGTGGTCCAGGCCGAGCCTGCGCATGGCCTGCGGCCGGACGTTGTGCACCAGCACGTCGAACGTCGGCAGCATCTCCCTGAGCGTGGCGATATCCGCCTCGCGCTTGAGGTCGAGGATGAGCGACTGCTTGCCCTGGTTGGCGTGCAGGAACATCGCGCCCAATCCGGGCGCGCGCTTGTTGCCGGCGTGGCGCATCACGTCGCCTTCCGGCGGCTCGACCTTGACCACGGTGGCGCCGTAGTCGGCCAGGATCTGCGTGCAGACCGGTCCCATGATGACCGAGGTCAGGTCCAGCACGCGCACGCCGGCCAGCGGTCCGGCATTCTGCGCTGCTTCGTTCGTCATTGCTGCTCCACGCCGGCCTTGGCAGCACGGGATGTCCAGATGCCGCGTTGCGCGACGGTGAATGCCGCGAACTCGCGCGTAGTCGCCGGCGCGGCGACCATGCCGAGTCGCGCCAGCTTCTCCACGACGGCCGGGCGGGTAACCGCCTGGTTCACCGCCTGGTTCCATCGCTCCACGATCGCCGCGGGCGTTCCGGCCGGCGCCGCCAGGCCGACCCACACCACCAGGTCGAACTGCTTGTAGCCGGCTTCGGCCATGGTCGGCACGTTCGGCAGCTCGGGCAGGCGCTTCGGGCTGGTAATCGCCAGGCCATTCAGTTTCCCGCCGTTCAGGAAACTCATCACCACCGAGGTGTCGGCGACCATGAAGTCGATCTGGCTGCCGAGCAGATCCGTCACTGCCGGAGGCTGGCTCTTGTAGGGAATCGCATCGGCAGGCACGTTGGCCAGTTGCGAGAAGGTCGCTGCGGCGATTTGCGCCGATCCGCTGCCATAGCCATAGCGCAGGCGGCTCTTCTGCGCGTGAGAGGCCATGTCCCGCGCCGACTTGTAGGGCGCATCGGGGCGCGTCACCAGCACCATCGGAATGGTGGCGATGCGGGAGATGTGGACGAAGTCCTTGATCGGATCGTAGCCGGGCCGCTTGTACAGCGCCTCGATGCCGGAATGGGTGGAACTGCTGGTCAGCAGCAGCGTGTAGCCGTCCGCCGGCGACTTCGCCACATAGGTCGCGCCGATGATGCCGTTGGCACCGGGCCGGTTGTCGACGACAACGGTACCCAGCGAATTGCGCACTTCTTCGGCAACGATGCGGGCCGCGGTATCCGAGGCGCTCCCGGCGGTAAACGGCACCACCAGCTTGACGGGACGGCTGGGGTAGGAATCGCCTTGCGCGAAGGCAGTGGGGGCGATGACCATTGCGGTCATCGGGGCAACCAGGGCGGCAATCAGGGCCTTCATCCATGTCTCCTTGTCTGACAGCCGCCATGTTCGGCCCGGAACACTCATGCCAACAAGCGAATTGTGTTCATACAATTATCGAGATCTGGAATATGTTCACAGTACGCTCGCCAGCCGCTGAACCTGCGTTCGCTTGTGATAAACGCGCTTCAGGAACAGATGCGCGTCATGCTCCCAGGCAAAGCCAATGCCGCCATGGACCTGGATCGTCAGCCTGGTCGCCTGCGTGGCGGCCGCCACCACAAGGCGCGCCGCGATGCCCGCCACGCCCGGCGCCGCGCCGTCGTCCAACAGGGCACGGATGGCATAGCGCCCGTTGTCCAGCGCGACCCAGGCATTGGCCAGCGGATGCTTGATGGCCTGGTACTGGCCGATCGGCTTGCCAAACTGGCGGCGTTCTGTTGCGTACGCGACAGCCATATCCAGCGCGGCAGCCGCCGTGCCAAGGGTCTGCGCCAGTTCCACTGCCAGATACCTGCGCAACAGCGCCTGCATGCTGCCCAATGGCAGGTGAAAGCCGGCTTGCGCCGCCGGATTGCCAGCCGGAAGGCTTGCGAGCGCTCCGCACACGTCCAGGCCTGTGACCACCTCGACCTCGGCGCCGTCATAACGCCGGATGTGCCAGGCATCGTCGCGACCATCGGCGCGCGCTAGCCTGTAGTAGCACGCGCGCCGCCCATGGAAATCGATGAAGCGCCCGCTCGCGCCATCCTGCCCTGCCGGGTCCACGCGGCCGACGCCGGGATGCTGGCGCCATGGCAATACGGTGCCGGCACCGAGCAGTTCCGGAACCTGCTGGCACAGCGGATGCAGCACGTAGGCGGAAAAGGCCAGCGGCAGGTTGAGCAAGGACCGCCCCATCATTTCACCCAGGGCAAGCGGGTAATACGCCTGCGGTTCGGTCTCGCAGTCTGCGAGTTCAAGCCAGCCGCCCTCGTCGAGGAGCGCCCACTTTGCATAGTGCCCCGGCTCATCCAGCGTAGGGCCGCTGCGTGCATAGGCGACCGGGTGCTGCTCGCGCATGAGCCGGTCGAACGACGCGAGCAGCATGTCTTCCGCTTCAGCTTGGATTGGCATGTTTGTCCTTCGGAAGCCCCAGGATGCGCTCCGCAATGATGTTTCGCTGGATCTCGGAGGTGCCGGCCACGATTGTCTCGGCCCGAGACCACAAGAACTCCCTGACGACCGCGGCGTCTTCGCAGTACGCACCGGCAGCGTCAGGCCCGACCATGCCGCGCTCGCCCAGCAGGTCCAGCTGCAGCTCGATCACCTTCTGGCGCGTTTCGCTCCATAGCAGCTTGAGAATCGCGCCATCCGTGCCAGGCGTCTTTCCTGCCGCGACCTGGCTTACCACCTGTTCGACACGCCAGCGAATGACCTGGCAGCTGTCGCTGACCTCGAGCAGCCGATGGCGATAAGCGCCGGTATCCGCGTCGTCAAGCTGCGCCTGCTCCAGCAGCGTTCTGGCCCGATCCAGTTCGTGCTCGAGCTGCACCACCCGGGGCAGGAAATAGATGCCGCGCTCGAATTCGGCAGCCGCCATCGCAATGCGCCAGCCGTCACCAACCTCGCCAACGATGTGCCCGTCCGGTACCCGCACGTCCTCGAAGAAAACCTCGTTGTAATCGGCCTCACCGGTCAGCTGGCGGATCGGCTCGACGCGCACCCCGGGCGACCGCATGTCCACCAGCATGAAGCTCAGGCCCCGGTGTCCAACGCTTCCGGCTTCGGTACGGACCAGGGCGAAGCACCATCGCGCCAGGTGCGCCTGGGTGGTCCAGATCTTGTGGCCATTGACGACCCAGCCGCCGTCCGTCCTGGCTGCCCGCGTGCGGACCGAGGCCAGGTCGGAGCCGGAGCCCGGCTCGGAGTATCCCTGGCACCAGATCTCCGTACCCGCGCGAATGCCGGGAAGAAACTTCGCCTTCTGCGCGTCCGTGCCGAACTGCAGCAGCGTCGGCGCGAGAATCGAATGCGCAATGCTGTTGATCGGTTGCGGTGCGCCGAACCTGGCGCACAGCGCGTGAAAGGCAATCAGGTCCGACGTCGGCAAGCCGCGGCCGCCCAGCGCTTGCGGCCAGGTCAGCGCGACCAAGTCGGCGTCGCAGAGCAGTGCATTCCATCGGATGCGGCACGGCTGGCCAGGATTGGCATGCGCCGGAAATTCCTCGCGCAGCACTGCCAGGGCCTGCTCCAGCCATGCCGTGGCTTCCGCGACGATGTCTTGCTTCATGTCATTACGCTCCATGTCAGCCGCCTCGCCCGTCCGGTGGCAACGCGATCACGGCTGGCCTGTCGACCGGCCACGCGACCGGTCCGGATACCCACCGGGACAACGATTCAGGCCCCACCCCCGCAATCAGGCGCCGGGGCACGAAGTGGTCGTCTTCCACGTCGAAGACGCCGATCTCCGAATACACCCGGCTGACCACGCCCTGCGCAGTCAGCGGCAGCGAACAGCGGGAAACCAGGCGCGAAGCCGCGCAACGCGTCAGCGTCTCCATCATCACCCACACCGTTGGCGTGCCGACCGCAAGGTCCATGGCACCGCCAACGGAAGGCAGCGGATCGCCCTCGCCCAGCGCCCAGTTGGCGATGTCACCGTTGGCCGCGACTTCGAATGCGCCCAGCACGGTGATGTCGAGGTGCCCACCCCGCATCATGGTGAAGGACAAGGCGTGATCGCAAATCGAAGCGCCAGGCTGGAGCGCCACGTGCTCCTTGCTGGCGTTGATCAGGTCGGGGTCCGGCGGGACTTGCGGATCGCGTTGCGCCATGCCGAGAATGCCGTTCTCGCTATGCAGGTGAATGCCGAGGCCCGGCGCAATATGCTCAGTCACCAGCGTCGGCATGCCGATCCCTAGATTTACAACGGCATACCGCGGGAAATCTTCCGCCACCATGCGGGCGATCTCGTCTCGGGTCAGGTAGCGCATGATTCCCTCCGGACAACACGGCTGACAAAGACACTGGCCGTCACGATGTGGCAGGGGTCGAGGGCGCCGGTTGCCACGATGGTGTCGGCCTCGACGATGGTGGTCTTCGCCGCCGTACACATGACCGGCCCGAAATTGCGCTGGGCGTACCGGTATTCCAGGTTGCCGAGCCGGTCGGCACGCCAGGCGTTGATGAAGGCGTAGTCGGCATGCAGCGGTTGCTCCAGGATGTACCCCCGTCCGTTGATGACCCGCGACTCCTTGCCCGATGCGAACGGCGTGCCGTATCCGGTCGGCGTAAAAAACGGGCCCAGTCCTGCTCCGGCGGCGCGGATGCGTTCGACCAGCGTTCCCTGCGGCATCACGTCCACCTGCAGCTTTCCGGCCAGCACGAGTTCGCGCAGGACTTCAGAGCCCGGCATGCGCGGATACGAGCAGACAATGCGCCGCACGCGCCCGGCGCGCACCAGCGCCACGAAACTGGCGTCGCCCGCGCCGGCGTTGTTGTTGACGAGGGTCAGGTCGGTCACGCTGGTGCGCGCGAGCAATGCCGCGAGCAGCTGCGTCGGGATGCCGGAGCCACCGAATCCCCCCACGAATATCGACGCGCCAGAGCGGATGTCAGCAACCGCCTCTGCCGCGGATGCGATCACTTTGTCCTGCATGGTCATGCCTCCACGGAAGCCGATGATTGCCACGCGGCAACGCCGAACGCCAGTTCCCTGCCGCTATCGGCCTCGCTGCAACGGAAGCGCGTCGCTTCGGGCGACCGCCAGAGCTCGACCGCAACGGCGCGCCCCGGATACGCCATCCCGCTAAAGCGGATGTCGAGCCGGCAGACGAAGGCGTCCGCGCACGGCGGCGTCGTCATCACCGCCCTGGCCGCCAGGCCCGCCATCGACGCGCCATGCAGGATCGGCGCATCCAGGCCGGCCAGCTTCGCGCTGTCGGGATCGATATGCAGCGGATTCCTGTCTCCGGTGAGCCGGTAGATGGCGGCCTGGTTCCTGCTGACGGGAAGCACCAGGCGATCGTCGGGCTTGCGCTCCGGGGGGCGCGGGATCGGCGGCAAGGCATCGTCCGACTGCGAGGCGTCTCCCGCCGAATAGGCGCCGTCGCCGCGGCACACGTTGACCTGGTCCACGCGCGCGACCGGTTGCCCGGTCTGCGCGTCGAACAGGGACCGTTCGGTCACGACCAGCGCGCCTCCGCGCGCGCCCTTGTCCGTGATCCGCGTCACGCGGCTGCGGCTGACGACTTCGCCGGAAGTCGCAAGCCGGCGCAGCAGCGTCATCCGCATCTCGCCGTTCACGACCCGGCGCCAGTCGATGCCGTGTACCGCGTCGCGCATCCAGAAGCCGGGATACGCGAGGACCGCGACCATCGATGGCAGCATCTTCAGCCTTTCCTCATACAGGTACTCGACCTCATCGCCGATCGCGGGATCATCGCTCAGCCCGGCGCCAACGCCCAGCGCATAAAGAATGCAGTCATCCGGGCCGTAGGCGTGGCGCAGCGGTGCGAACGCGGCTGACTTGAGCCGGTGGTAATCGATCGCCATGGTGCGCTCACACCGGGTCCCACGCGAACACTTCCGCGGAGGTATCGAGCGGCATGAACGACTGGCGCAGCGCCGGCATGCCGTGGCTGGCAATCGCCTGCGGGGTCCAGCCGTCGGAACGGTGGACCGATTTGGCCGGGCGCGACTGGCTCATCAGGAAGATCTCATTGAGGCGGATCGCAAAGACCTGGCCCGACACGCTGGCCGATTCGTCGGACGCCAGATACGCGATCAACGGCGCAATGGTTTCCGGCCCCATGCGCCGGATCTTCTCGATATGGCGCGCCTGCTCGGCGGTCTTGGCCGGAATCGTTTCGGTCATCCGGCTCCAGGCAAGCGGCGCGATGCAGTTCGAGCGTACGTTGAAGCGCTGCATGTCCAGCGCGATCGCCTTGGACAGGCCGACGATGCCGAGCTTGGCGGCGCAGTAGTTGGCCTGGCCGCGGTTGCCGATGACCGCGGAATTCGACGTCATGTGGATCAGGCTGCCGCCCGACTGGTCCTTGAAGTGCTGTGCCGCGGCGTGGCTCACGTTGAAGGTGCCGTACAAATGCACCTTCACGACCGCATCGAAATCCTCCGGCGTCAGCTTGTGGAACATCTTGTCGCGCACGATGCCCGCGTTGTTGACCACGGCGTCGATGTGTCCGAAATTCTTCACCGCCGCCTCGATCATGCGCTGCGCGCCGGCATAGTCGGCCACCGAGTCGCCGTTTGCGACGGCCTTGCCGCCAGCCCGCACGATCTCGTCGACCACGCTCGCCGCGGCGTCTGCGCCGGCCTGCTGGCCGTCCAGCGAGACGCTGAGGTCGTTGACCACCACCGCCGCGCCCTGCCGCGCCAGTTCGATGGCCGCGGCACGGCCGATGCCGTTGCCCGCGCCCGTTACCAAGACGACTTTACCGTTCAGCATTGCTTTATCTCTCAGTTGAAAGGATGGTTGTGGCTTGTGCGCTCAGCACGCCGCCGTTGCCATGGACCAGGCAGGTCCTGGCGTTGCGCACCTGGCGCTCGCCGCACTCGCCACGCAACTGGCGCACGGCCTCGACCAGGCCAAACATGCTGTACATGCCGGGGTGGACGCAGGACAGGCCGCCGCCATTGGTATTCACCGGCAGCGCGCCGCCCGGGGCGATCCGCCCGTCCTCGACAAAGCGGCCGCCTTCGCCCTTCTCGCAGAACCCAAGGTCTTCGAGGAAAAGAATCGGATTGATCGTGAACGCGTCGTAGAGCTGCACCACGTCGATCTGGTCCAGGCTCGCCCCGGCCCGCTTCAGGGCCTGGGCGCCGGTGATGCGCGCGCCGGTCACGGTCAGGTCGTCCATGCACGAGATCTGGCGATGGTGATGCGAGGTGGCCGTCCCCAGTACGTAGACCGGCTGGCGTCTCAGGCTGCTGGCGCGATCCGCACTCGTCACCACGATGGCGCCCGCGCCATCCGTCACCAGGCAGCAGTCGCGTACCGTGAACGGCGACGACACCGGCTTGGCACCGAGCACCTCGTCGATCGTCAGCGGCTCGCGCCGGAACGCTTCCGGGTTCAGTTGCGCCCATTTGCGCGCCGACACCGCGACCTCCGCGAGCTGCTCGCGCGTGGTGCCGTACATATGCATATGCCGCATCGCGGCCAGCGCATAGCTGGTCGGTGGATTGAAGGGCTGGAACGGGTCTTCGAACGGATAGGGGTCCAGCCTGGCGCGTGCGGGCGACGTTGCCGAGACGCTGTTCCCACCGCGCGGCGTCGCGCCGTACGCAATCACGATGTTGCGACACAGGCCCGCGCGAATCGCCGCGGCCGCCGTCAGCAGATGGCCGACGAAAGACGCGCCGCCAATCTGCGTGCTGTCCGAAAACGCCGGCCTGAGGTCGAGGTACTCGGCCAGCTTCACCACCCACATCGACGAAGCCAGGCTGGCACTCATCAATCCATCGATCTCTGTCATCGCCAGTCCGGCGTCTGCGACGGCGGCGTGCACGGCGCGCGAGGTAATCTCCAGGTCGGTCTGTCCGCCGGCATCGCCAATGCCCGCAGTGGCACTGCCGGCGATGGCGATGCTGCCGCGCAACGATTGCTCCCAATCGATCATTTGCCGCCCTCCTCAAAGACAATGCGCGGCGGTTCCGTGCTCGCGTCGACGCGGGCAATCAAGCCCATGCCGATTACCAGCTCGCCGGGGCCGGCGGCCGGAACCGTCGACATCATGCGGAAGCCGTCGGCCATGTCGACCAGCACGACATTCCTGCCCGGGCTGGCGCCCTGCGGCGGAATCTCGGAGTAGGAGTAAAGCGTGCCGGCGGTCGTCATCGGCACCCACTGGTAGTCCGTGCTGCGGCACACCGGGCAATGCGTACGCGGGATAAAGAAGCGCTTGCCGCATCGCTGGCAGCACTGCACCTTCGGCGTGCCCGAGCGAAGCGCCGCGAAGAACGCCAGTTCGGGCGACTCCACACTGCGCACGGATGCGTAGTCGCGATTACTCATCCTTGACCCCCGCCTGCTGGATCACAGCCTTCCACTTGTCCATCTCCGACTGCACGAACGCCTTGTAGGTGGGCAGGTCCATGTTGCCGGGCTCTGATCCGGTCGAGCGGATGTAGTCGGAAGTCGCCTGGCTGGCGATGGCCTTGCGAAAGCCCTGGTTGAGCGTGGCCAGGACCTGCGGCGGCGTGCCGGCTGGCGCGTAGACGCCGACCCAGGTGGTCAGGTCGAAGCCCTTGTAGCCGAGCTCGTTCAGCGTCGGCACCGCCGGGTACTGCTCGCTGCGGCGCGCCGAGGCCACCGCGAGCGGCACGATCTTTCCGGATTTGAGGTAAGCATTGGCCGTGACCGACTCCGCGACGCCGAAAGGCACCTGCCCCGACACCAGATCGCCCATCGCAGGGCCTGCGCCCTTGTACGCGACATGCACCAGCGGCAGGCCGCTCTGGACACGCAACAGCTCGCCAACCACATGTGGGGCGCCGCCGATCCCGGCGGTGCCATACGGAATCGACGGATGCGTGCGCGCATAGGTTTTCAGGTCGGCGAACGTCTTCAGGTTCAGGTTCGCGTTCACCAGCACGAAGTTGGGGCTGATGGCCAGCAGCGCGACCGGGTCGAATGCCTTCCTGGCATCGTACGGAAGCGCCTTCTTCAACGCGGGATTGATGACGTGGCTGGTCGCGCCGACCAGGATGGTGTATCCGTCCGCGGGCCGCCGCGCCACATAATCGGTGGCGATCTGTCCGGTCGCGCCGGGCTTGTTGTCCACCACGAATGGCTGCCCGGTCTGCGCCTGCAGATCGGCCGCAACCCGACGCGCGAGGATGTCGGTCATGCCGCCGGCGGCGTAGGCCACCACCAGTGTGACGGGCTTGGCGGGGTAGGTTTCGCCGGCGTGCGCAACGGTGGCGAACGCCGCGATGGCAAAGGGAAGTGCGGATTTCAATGGAGTCTCCTGGTGTTATGACGCGGCCGCGACCGTGCTCGCGATGCCTGCTATTGCGGTTCGACGCCGCTGCGCTCGACGATGTCGCCCCACTTGCGGATTTCCTGGCTCACGAAGTGCTGGAAATCGGCGACCGGCATGCGGCCCGGCGTCGTGCCTTGCTGCCGCAGCATTTCCCGGAATGACGGCTCGTTCATCGCGCTGCGCGCGAGCTCGTTCAGCCGCGCCTGGATCGCGGGCGGCAGCCTTGCGGGGCCGTAGAATCCGATCCAGATCTCGGTTTCGTAGCCCGGCACGCCCTGCTCCGCGACCGTCGGCACATCGGGCAGGACCGCCGCGCGAGTCTTCGTCGTGACGGCCACCGGCGTGAGCTTGCCGGCCTGGATGTACTTGAGCGCAGTCAGTGCATCGACGAACGAAGCCTGTATCTGTCCGCCCAGCAAGTCATTGACGGCCGCGGCCGTGCCTTTGTACGGCACGTGCAGCAGCGGCGCACCGGTGCGGCTGGCGAGCAAGGCGCCCGACAGGTGCGTAGTGCCGCCGGTTCCCGCCGACCCGTAACTGACGCTGCCGGAGCGGCGTGCGAACGCGAGCAATTCCTGCAGATTGCGCGCGGGAACCGACGGATTGACCACCAGCACACTCGGCGTGCTAGCCAGCAGCGCAATCGGTGCGAAGTCTCGCTCCGTGTCATAAGGCAGGCGCCTGGTGATCGCCGGATTCACCACATGGGCCGTGGTGGTGACAAGCAGGGTATAGCCGTCAGGCTGCGCACGGGCGACCTTCTCCGCGCCGATGATGCCGCCCGCGCCGGGGCGGTTTTCCACCAGCACCGGCTGGCCCGTGGCCTTCTGCATCGTTGCGGCCAGTTGTCGGGCCAGCACGTCGGTCATGCCGCCGGCGACGAATGGAACCACCAGCGTCACCGGCTTCTGCGGATAATCGCCGCCCGCCAGTGCGCCTGACGAAAACAGCAGCAGGCAGACGCTGGCCAGGCAGCGCCGCAACGACAAGGTCCGGAACATTTCGTGTCTCCTCCATCTGGCGCGCGGTTTGCCCGCGTCGAATCACTGCAAGGCCTGATGGTAGAGACAGATGCATTCATGACACAATCGACTTCTTCTCATGAATCCAGTCGGTGCAGGAATGAACATAACCTTGCGGCAGTTGCGCCTGTTCCTGGCGGTCTTTGAAACGCAAAGCATTACCGCTGCTGCGGCCAGGCAGAACATCACGCAATCCGCGGCGAGCAAGGTGATTGCCGAACTCGAGACCCAGCTCGGCTTTGCGCTGTTCGACCGCACCACGCGGCGGGTGGAGCCGACCGATGCGGCCATCGAGTTCCATGCCTTTGCCGTCGACGTCATCGCCACCATGCAGGCGGCGACACGCAGCGTCGAGGAGCTCGCGGCGCTGAAGCGCGGCAAGGTCAGCATTGCCGCGTCGCCATTGATGATCTATGGCCTGCTCGCCGCGCCCATTACCGAGTACAGGAAGCGGTTTCCAGGCGTGCGTTTCGAGCTTCACGAGCTTTCCACCGACGAGACGGTGGCAAGCGTGCGCGCCGGCGCGGTCGACTTCGGCCTGGGTGCGGTCGAGGGCGAGCTGCCGGGCGTGGCCTCGGAGGTGGTCTACCAGGGACGCATGCGCGCCGTGGTGAGCAAGGATAGCCCGCTGGCAAGCCGCGAGCGGATACGGCTGGCCGACCTTGCGCGCTTCAACCACATCAGCCTGCGGCGCTTCTTCAGCGTGCGCAGGACGCTGGACCAGCTGGTTGCGGACAAGGGCGTAGTGCTGCCGAGCGGGGTGGAAGTCGGCACCTTGACCTCGGCGCTAGGGCTGGTCAAGCAAGGCGACAGCGTGCTGATCGCCCCCTCCTATGCCGCGAAGATTGCCGAGGAATGGGGCATGCGCACGATTGCCATCGTCGACATTCCGGCCGATGCGCATCGCCTGTCGCTGATCCAGCGCCGGCTTGGCCGGCCGACGCTGGCTACGCGCAAGTTCCTGCAGGAACTGATTCCGCGGCTGAAGGCGATCAGCGGATAGCGGGACTGACTGTGTGCCGGCCGCTCGGGCCGAAACTCAGGTCACCGGCGCCGGATTGAACAACACCAGCGCATTGCGGATCTTCCAATGCTCCGCCCATGACCTCCTGCCGCTGGCCACCGCCAGCAGCGTGTGGAACAGCTCCCAGCCCACTTCCTCGATGGTGGCCTCGCCGGTGGCGATGCGGCCGGCGTTGACGTCCATCAGGTCGTGCCAGCGCCGCGCCAGGTCATTGCGGGTGGAGACCTTGATCACCGGCACTTCCGCCAGCCCGTACGGGGTGCCGCGCCCGGTGGTGAATACGTGCAGGTTCATGCCGGCGGCGAGTTGCAACGTGCCGCAGACAAAGTCGCCGGCGGGCGTGGCGGCGTAGATCAGGCCCTTCTGCGTGACCTTTTCGCCCGGGCCGCTGACGCCGTGGATCGGGCCGGTGCCGGACTTGACGATCGAGCCCATCGCCTTTTCGACGATATTGGACAGGCCGCCCTTCTTGTTGCCGGGCGTGGTGTTGGCGCTGCGGTCGACCTGGCCCTGCTCCAGGTAGCGGTCATACCAGGCCATCTGCCGCACCAGCGCCTCGGCCACCGCGGGCGTGGCGGCGCGTGCGGTGAGCTGGTCGATGCCGTCGCGCACCTCGGTCACCTCGGAGAACATCACGGTGGCGCCGGCGCGCACCAGCAGGTCGGTAGCAAAGCCCACCGCCGGGTTGGCGGTGACGCCGGAGAACGCATCGCTGCCGCCGCACTGGACGCCCACCACCAGGTCCGACGCCGGACAGGTCTCGCGCCGGCGCGCGTTCAGGCGCGCGAGGTGCTTTTCCGCGGTGGCCATGATCGAATCGATCATCGAGGCGAAGCCCACGTGCTGCTCGGCCTGCAGGCACACCACATCGGGCTCGCCCTCCCTCTGGATCGGGATGGTGCCGGCGCCGATCAGGCGCGCCGGCTGCAGCTTCTCGCAGCCCAGGCTGACGATCATCACCTCGCCGCCGAAGTTGGGGTTCAGCGCGATATTGC